>NZ_AQPF01000001.1:0-336833 GCF_009846745.1 Alcanivorax xiamenensis
TGGGAAGCTTGCTTGCAAGCGAATGGGATTCGCCCAGGTGGTTTGGACTATTCGCTTGCAAGCAAGCTTCCCACGGCGGCTGCATGGCACGGTCTGGTCGCTCTCTCTGTTGATTTTCAAGCCTCTCCACGGCATAACATGAGCAAAGATCAGAATAAGGCCATGCAGCGGGGCGGGTTTTGGATAAGCGGCACTCAGCGGCACAGTGGGACTGGACACCGGACATTTGGGAATGGACACCGGAGCATGGGCGCTGGTCGCCGCGCTATGGCCAGCCCCGGGACTGTGTCTTCCTGACGCTCTCCACCGATGCCCTGCGTCCCCGGGATGCCTACGACTACTGGCGGGAAACCGTTTTCTACGGTTTCGAGGCCGATGTTCCCGACAACACCCAGCGACGCGGATTCCTGGCCCGGAGCGCCGCGCTGATCGCGCCGCGCGGTAATCTGTATTGGTATACATCGGACCCGGTGTCCGGTTATCGAGCACGCCGCCATTGCCTGGCCGATGATGAGGAGCGGCTGGACTTGGGGCTGGTTCTGGCCGGCGAGCGCCATCATCAACAAACCGGAGATCGCCCGCTTCGGGCCGGCCCGGGGGAGCTTTTCGCCTATGATTCCGCCCGCCCGTCCCAGGTCGCCTGGAACGCCCATAGCGGCTTACACCTTTCCCTGGACCGGCAGGCAGTGCGCCAGGCCCTGGGGAGCGATCTGCCCGCACCCAGCAAACTGATTCCAGCGTTACAACACCATCCTTTGTTTCCGTTCCTGCGCGATCAACTACAACTCATGGCCAAGCACGGCGCCAAGCTGAACCGCTCACAGCAGGCACTGGTTCTCGACCACATCATCGAGTTGACCTTCAGTGCGCTCAATGCCATCGGCGGGGCACCGGAACAAAATCCTCCCTCGTTGTTGTTCGCAGCCCGCCAGTTCATCCACCGTCATCTGGCCGACCCGAATCTGGACACGGAGCAACTGGCGCGCCAGTTGGGCTGCTCCCGAGCGACGCTTTACCGGGCCTTCGCCGAACATGATCTTACCGTGGCCGGCTATCTGCGCGAGGCACGGCTGCGCCGGGTGCACCGCTTGCTGGCACGCGCGCCGGATCAGTGGAGCATCGCCGATATCGCCGCCCGTTGCGGCTTTCTGGACAGTGCCAGTTTCAGCCGTCTGTTCCGTCAACGCTTTGGCGTGCGGCCCCGCGATCTTCGTCAGCGGCATCAATCCCGGTGATCCGGCAGCTCAAACCCATCGCCTTCTGGCCCGCCCTGACCGCCATGCTGGCCGCGCTGATCCTGATCGCCATTGACCAGCAGCGCTTCATCCACATCACCACCCAGATCAACACCATACTGATCCATACTTTGTCGCCCCTTTTTCTCTACTCGGCTCTGGGCCTGTTGCTACTGTGCCTGGCGACCTTCATCTCGCCTCTTGGCAAAGTACGCATCGGCGGTGCCGCGGCCGAGCCGATCTATTCGCCGTTTCGCTGGTTTTCGGTATCCCTGACCACGGTCATCGCCATGGGCATTCTGTTCTGGGCGGTGGCGGAACCGGTGGTGCATTTTCATGAACCGCCGGCTTTTTCCGGCTCCCATCCCGGTAGCGACGACGCCTTGCGGTTTGCCATGTCCTCCGTGTTCGTGCACTGGACGCTGGCCCCTTACGCCATTTACACCGTAGCGGCACTGACCTTCGCGCTCGGTTTTCACAATCGCGGCTACGATTTTTCCATCGACGCCTTGCTGCGCCCATTGATCGGCGACCGGTTTCAGGGCCGCTTCGGAGAGCTGGTGGACGGATTGGTTTTGTTTTCCGTGGTAGTCGGCATGTCCGCGGTATTGAGCGGCGGCCTGCTGCTGATCGGTGACGGCCTGCGGGTACTGTTGGACATCCCCAAGAGCGGCACGGTCTACGCGCTGGCCGCGTCGTTCATTATCTCCGTGGCGTTATTATCGGCGGCCACCGGCCTTCGCGGTGGCATCCAATTGCTTGCCCGCGTCAATGCCGTGCTGTTCATCGCCCTGATGCTCTATCTGCTACTGGTGGGGCCGGGCGGCTTTATTCTCCGGGTAAGTGGTGACGCCCTGACCGCCTATCTGGGCGATTTTTTTCCACGCCATCTGATGACCCGGGAGCCCGCATCCAGCCAATGGTCCGCCTGGTGGACCACCGCGTTCTTCGCCAGTTGGTTCGCCTGGGCGCCTCTGTCCTGCCTGTTCCTCGGCAAAATCGCCCGGGGCTATACGGTGCGTCAGTTCATTCTCGTCAATCTGGTGCTGCCTTCGGCGTTCGGCATCCTCTGGTTCTCCGCCTTTGGCGCCTCCGCGCTGTATTTCGACATCCACGACCATGGCGCTTTGTACCAGACCTATAAGGACCAGGGACTGGCGGCCATTTCCTATCAGTTGTTCAGTTATCTGCCCGGCAGTTTTGTCCTCGGCCTGTTTTTTATCTTCGCCTGTCTGATCTCCTTCATCACCGCCGCCGACTCCAACACCGATGCCATCAGTGGCCTGTGCACCCGGGCAGTGACGGCGGAAGCCATGACCTCGCCCTTCACCATCAAACTGCTCTGGGCGGCCATCATCGGCGCCGTGGGTTGGAGCAGCGCCACCTATCTGGGGGTGGACGGCATCAAGATGCTCGCCAACCTGGCCGGGCTGCCCGGTTTGGTCATCGTACTTGGCAGCGCCGGCAGTTTGATCCGGATGCTCACGCAAGCCACCAGGCAAAGTGCCCAAGTCGAGTCGGAAAGCTGAGCCGTTATCCCGTCCACAATTCACGGGCGCCCTTAGAGCCTGTGCGCCTATACATCAATTCGCTGCCAAGGCAGCTTCCCACAAACCCCTCTACAAAGCCGACGATATTCGCCATTGCGAGCCTTGTAGCAAAATGCTACAAACAATCAAAAGCGATGATTGGGAGACACTCATGGGTAAATCCGCCTCGCCGGTCCGGCTGCAATCGGAATTGATGGATGCCGCCAAAATCTATGGAGAGCTGCTGCATCGCAGCGCCGCCGAGCAGATCGAGCAATGGGCCGATCTGGGCCGCGCCGTGGCGCAACAGCTCAGTCCACAGGACCTCCTGGAGATCACGGCGGGCATTGCCACTCTGCGGGTGGAGCGGACAGTGGCCAATCCGGTCACAACCGAGACGGTATTCGACAACCTGGAGGCCCGCCGTGCTGCCGGCACCCTGAACCAACGGGTCTCCTCCTGTGCCGTGCGCTACCAGGCCTCGCGCCGGCATCCCGGCCGTCTGGAGCAGATCAGCGCCTCCGGCGAAATTCGCGTGGGGCGGTTCGTTGACGGTACTTTTGTTGCCGATACTTTCACCAACGAGAACTGAATCATGGCCTCGCAACCCCCGCCGGAAAAACAGTTGTGGATTCTGGTGGGCGGCAACGGTGCCGGCAAAAGCACCTTTTATCGGGAAGCCCTGCGGAGCACCGGACTGCCATTCGTCAATGCGGATGTGATCGCCCGCCAACGCTTTCCCCAGGCCCCGGAAGCGCATAGCTATCAGGCCGCCGCCCTGGCCCGGCAACTGCGCGATATACTGATTCGTCAGGGGCAAAGTTTTTGCTACGAGACGGTGTTTTCGCACCCTTCCAAAATCGACTTTATCGCCGACGCGAAAGCCGGAGATTATCAGGTGATCCTGGTTTTCATTCACCTGGGTGATCCGCAACTCAACCAGGCCCGTGTTCATCAGCGCACCGAGGAAGGTGGACACCAGGTGCCGGCCGACAAGATCCGCGCCCGTTTGCCCCGCACTTTCAGGCATGTGCGCCTGGCCCTGCCGCTTTGCGATCAAGCCCATCTGATCGACAACAGCAGCGCGGAAGTTCCGCTTTTACGAGTGGGTCATGTGGAGGCAGGGCAATACACTCCCCTTACCAATGTACAACCGGACTGGGTCGACACTTTGCTGTTCGGCCAGGAGAAGGACTAAGCCATGCGTATTCTGAAATATTTTCCGGTGTTGTTGCTGTCCACCGCGATACAAGCGGAAACGGTAACCCTGCATGTGGACAGCGCGAAGAAGAGCCCGTCACCCGACACCAGCGGCGACGTCATTGATATCGTGCTTGAATCGGAAAGCCGGCAAGCCCTGGCGGATTTCACTCGCGACCGTGTCGGCCGGCCAATCCATCTGTTCGTGGATGGCCAGTTGCTGACTTCGCCCACCTTGCAAAGTGTCATCGACACAAGCAGCCTGCGGCTGTCCGCCGGGGAGGACGGCTTTAACGGCAAAAGCGCCGGAGAAATCGCCGAAACTCTGAACGAAGGTGGGGCGCTGACGCTCTCCGACGATCGCTGACCGCCAGAGTGAAAGCGAAGAGGCGTTGGAAACCCCGAACCGGAAGCTCCGTCCGTGGGGCTACTCCGGCCAGGCCCGGCAAAGCCGGGAAGGAGAAATGAAGAAAGCTATGAAAACCAAATCATGAAATCGACATGCGGGAACGCAATATCCCCGAATGACGATTCAAACCATGGCCTTTTTTGTGCCATGGTGCAAGAAAAACCCACCCCAAAACGCCAAGTAATAAGAGCGGTCCGCGCTCCAGGTAACTTCTGAAAAACACCCGGTCATCCGGGGGTAGAGAGTTCCACCGCTTAAGACCACTGAACGCCCCCGCGGGGCGTCCAAACGGTGCTCCAAGCACCGTTGTGTGACCCGGGATCTCCCTCCGCAGGGCGTACAATAATCCTGCCCCCTGAGACATCTTGCAAAGTCGCCTGAGACGCCTCGCATAACACCCTCTCTCTGTTTACCCCAATAATGTGCCCGAAAGCGCATAAACATCAGTTTGACCATGGGGTTCTTTCAAAGGGGATAGCCATGCCAACGATTCGAGATAACTACGCCTACATTCACAGCAATGAAATTGAAAAAATTACCGCCTTGCCCGACACCTGGGCCGTCTCCGAGGGGCAGCCGATGGAGCCTCCACCGAAGGTAATTGCGAAGGGAGAGCAATTCTTGATCCTGTTCCAATCCGGTCGTCATAAAACAGGCGAGGTAGCGGATAAGTTCAGCAATGATAGCGGCGGCAGAAGCCACCTTTTCTCTCCATTCTCGATAATGGATGAGGAACCGAGCCAACTGAACTTTTGTTTCGGCCTAAGGGTTCACTGGAAGTCCGGCGAAACGTCCGAAGTTTACCTGGGGCAAGGCAGCACCATGGGACGTAATAACTGGTGGATAGGCTCGACTTCCATCACCAATAAGAATGGCAGCGCCATCCTACAGGCGGGCGGGGATGTTTTTCGTATCACAGGCTACGACTCGAAGAAGGATTCGATCTCCAGTATCGAAGACATCGGCGCACAAGCCATACCTCCGGCACTCGTTTGGATCATCAAGGAAGTTGGACAAAAAGTCGCGGAGGGGGTGATTAAGCTGATCACGGCCAACGTCAATTCATTCAGGATATCCAAATAACCTGCTTCTTTTAGGGGAAAAGGGGATGGTGTCGTGCTGAGGCCCATGAATAAATCATCGATCTTGTTTATACGCAATGCCATTTCTGACATTGGAGACGAACTCACGGACCGGGGTGACTGGCTCTCTCATATCAGCGATGACACGCTCATATCCGAGATTAATCTGCCGGGCACGCACGACACCGCCGCGATAAGTACCCGATTCAATCCGTATGCTTGTCATCGCTTCTCCGTCACTGATCAGCTCAGAGGCGGCATCAGACTTATGGATGTACGGTTAAAGGTCAAGAAATCCGAAGAAGGGCGATATGAATTTACAACCTGCCATGGAAACTTAGGCAGCGGGATCGGGCTCAATGAGTTCCAGAGTTTTCCCTCGCTACTGCAAGAGTTTAGAAGTTTTCTTGAAGCGCACGGCACGGAAACCGTGCTCAACAAAGGTCTGCCTGATTCAGGCGCGACGGAAGAAAAACGGACGGAAGTTATCTCGACGTTTACACCAGCTGAATTTTCGGCCCGGGTAAGGTTGGCGGCACAGCAAAACGGAGTCTGGCACGGCACTCGTATTTTCGGTCACAGCGATGCCGTGGCGGGGCCGGTTCCACCGCCTGGTGATATCCGCTGGTTCGAAATATTCGCCTGACCACGGCCTGCAATCCGCTCCGCCCGCGCCTTGTCACACGATCAACGGGAAGACACCATGAACCGCATTTACCGCACCCTCTTCAACCGCCGCACCGGGACCTGGCAGGCGGTGCCCGAATTCACCAAGAGGCGGGGCAGAGCTTCCGGCCACCGGGCCACCGCCCTGGCTGCATTATCAACCGCTCTAGGGACACTGACACTCCCCTTCCGCCTCACGCTACTGCCGTCACTACTGGCGCTGGCTTTGACATTGCACGCATTGCCCGCGCAGGCGGACTGCGAGTGGACGGGGGGCACGGGAAGCTGGTTCGACGCGGACAAGTGGACCAGCCGGGACGGCACGTGCTCCGGGATCCCCACCTCGTCGGACTGGGTCGAGATCAGCCGGTCCGACGCGGACATCGTCATCAGCGGCGGGCAGGCCTACGACAACTCGTTCCACTTCCGCTCCGGGCGCGTGGTCATCCTCGACGGTGGCAGCCTCGACAGCGACAGCAGCTACCACTTGGTGGGCCAGACGCGAGACGGACAGGCGGAGCTGATCATCTCCGGCACAGGTTCGGCCTGGAACGTCCGGGGCGAGGCCTGGGTGGGCCGGGGCTCAACCGGCACGATCCGGCTCACGGACGGCGGCCTGCTCAACTTCACCCACGGGGACGATCTGGTCCTCGGGGACGCCCCGCCGAGCCAGCAGGCGTCCCGCGGCACCCTGGTGATCGGCGCGGATGCGGGCGCGGGCGCCGTTGCCCCGGGGCGCGTGCAGACCCCGTTGATCGAAATGGGGCGCGGCGACAATGGTGAGCGCAACGCCACTGGCTTGATCGTGTTCAACCACACTGACCTCAGCGGCACCTATACCTTCACGCCAGATATCACCGGCACTGGCGACATCGAACACCACGCCGGCATCACCGTGTTAACGGGCAGCAATGACTATATTGGTGCTACCCGTCTGCAAGGCGGCACCCTGCGCGCCGGCAACGCCGGCGCTTTCGTCCAGAACGGCGCCTACACCCTCAATGGTGGCATCCTCGACCTGAACGGCCACGACCTGGCGCTGAGTGCCCTTTCCGGCTCCGGCGGCCAATTGATACTGGGAGGTGCCGTCGGCCGGCTCAGCCAGTCCGGGGATACCGCCTATGGCGGAGAGATCAGTGGCGCGGGACGATTTATAAAAGACGGGCCCGGCACTTTGACGTTGGAAGGGGAGGTCACCGGTTTGAACCAGGGGCTCTATGTCCAAGGTGGCACGCTGGTGCTCAACGGCGACAACAACCACGGTTATACCAATCTTCAACAAGGCGCCGTTCTGGAGCTCGGCCACGACCGGGCGCTGGGGGACGCGGCTTTGGCGTTGATGGGCTCCGGCACCCTGCGGGCCAATACCCAGGTCGTGCTCGCCAATCACATCTCATTCCAGAACTCGATCGAAAATACCTTGACCATCGCCGGAGACCACGACATCACCCTGCTCGGCGACCTTATCATCCCTTTTCCCGATGAAACCACCAGAAACAGCCTGACCAAAGCAGGCAACGGCATTCTGACCCTGGGCGGCGACAGCGGCGGCTTTGCCGGCGCCACCACGGTAACTGGCGGCGCTCTACGCGTGGATGGCACCCTGGGCGGCTCCCTCACCGTGGAAGACGGCGCCACGCTGGGCGGCAGCGGCACGGTGGGCGACACCACCATCGCGTCCGGCGGTACGCTTCTGGGCGTGCAGGGCGACACTCTGGCCTTCGAGGGCAATCTCGTCCTTTCCAGCGGCGCCCATGTCAATGTTCAACTCGGTGCAGCGGACACAATGGCGCTGTTCGATATCGCCGGCAACCTGGCCCTGAACGGCACCACCCTCAATGTCACCGATACCGGCGACTTCGGCGCCGGCCTCTACCGCCTGTTCGACTACGGCGGCAGCCTTTCCCAGAGCAACGGCGGCCTGCTGTTCGGCACCACGCCGGGCGGCTCGGCACTGTCGCTACAGTACCTGACCAGCCAGATCAACCTGCTCAATGCCGACGGTGTGACCCTGATCTTCTGGAACGCCAACGGCCAGGCAGGCCCGGGACAATTGGGGGGTGGCAGCGGCACCTGGTCCACCACCTCGGCGGTGTGGTCGGACGCCAGCGGCCGCTTCACCGGTGCCATGCAGCCGCAGCCGGGCTTCGCTGTCTTCGGCGGCGAGGCGGGCACGGTGACACTGGATGACGGCGATGGCGACATAAGGGCCACCGGCCTGCAGTTCGCCGGCGATGGTTATCGGCTCACTGGCGCCGCGCTACACCTCACCGATGGCAACGAAATCCGCGTCGGCGACGGCGGCACCGGCAGCGAAAACTGGACCACCACCATCGACAGCGAAATTGCCGGCGGCGAGGGCCTCACCAAGACCGGCGCCGGCACCCTGCGGCTTACTGGCGCGAATACCTATACCGGTGGCACCACCGTGCAGACCGGCACCTTGATCGGCGACACCGGGTCCCTTCGCGGTGATATCGCCAATGCCGGCACCGTGGTGTTCGAGCAGACCGGCGATGCCGCCTTCGCGGGCAACGTCACTGGCCTGGGGGAGACTGACGGCACCATGATCAAACGCGGCGCCGGCGATCTGACTCTCAACGGGGTTTCCTCCCTGGATTGGGCCGTGGACGGCGGCGGTCTGATTACTTCCGCCGGCCGATTCACCGGCGACATTGCCATCGGCGACGGGGCCTCCGTTACCTTCGAGGACACGAACGACACCGACTATAACGGCGCCCTCACCGGCCAGGGCCGCATGATCAAGGAAGGGGCCGGCACCCTTACCCTCACTGGCGAGCAACAGATCGGCCGCCTCTATATCGGCCGGGGCACGGGCACCCCTTGGGGTGAGCAAATGGATGGCGGCACCCTGCTACTGAGCGACAGCGCGCGGCTCACCGGCAGCTATCTGCACCTGGGTGGCGTCAATGGCCGGGGCGTGCTGGCACTGACCGGCGAGGCTACCCGCGCCACCTTCAGCAACAACGCGCTGATCGGCGACATCAACAGCGATGCCGAATTACGCCTCAGTGACGGCGCCCTTCTGGAAAACGGCAACGGCTACCTCGGCCGCTCCCCGGACTCCCGGGCCATCGCCATTATCCAGGACCAGGGGTCCCTGTGGCGCAACACGGGCACCTTGTATGTAGGGGGTTCCGGGCAGGCCGGCGAGGGGGAATTGCGGGTCGAGAATGGCGGGCGCGTTGAAAGCGGCGCCGCACGGATCGGCTATGGCGCGGGCGCCATCGGCAACGTTACCGTCACCGGCCCGACAAGCCATTGGGAGACGCAAGGCGAAATCGAGGTGGGCTACGCGGGCGACGGCACGCTGGTGATCGATGACGGCGCCACCGTAACGTCCCATGTCGGCACGAGTTGGATGACAGGGCAGATCGCTCGGTACTATGACTCCGCCGGGGCGGTTTCCCTCCGCAATGACGGTTCGTGGGTAAATGACGGCGCGGTGATCGTCGGCGGTTACGATGGGGCGGATGGGCACCTGACGCTTTCCAGCGGCGGGCGGTTGCAAACAGGCGTCACATCCTCGGATTGGGACTTCGTGCGCTTGGCGGATTCAACGGCGTCCTCCGGTACGTTGAATATCGGCGCGGCCGCCACCGAACAGGCCGTGAGTGCCGGCACGCTGGAAAGCGCGCGTGCCGAGTTCGGCGACGGGATCGCGACGCTCAATTTCAACCATAGCGAAGACAATTATGTGTTTGCCGCCGCGCTCGCAAGCACGGGTTCCGGCGCTCACCGCATCAATCACTATGCCGGCACCACGATGCTGATCGGTGAAAGCTCGGCGTTCACCGGCATCACTCAAATCAAAGGCGGTACCCTTAAAGTCAACGGCACCCTCGGTGGCACGGTCACCGTTGATAATGGCGGCGCCCTGGGCGGCGACGGCAACATCGGCGACACCACGGTTGCGGCTGGCGGCACACTGGCCCCGGGCAACAGCCTGGGCCACCTCACCGTGGACGGCGATCTCACCCTGGCACAAGGCTCGCTGCTGGATTTCGAGTTCGGCGCCCCGGGCGGGGACTTCCATACCCTGGGGCAAAGCGACAGCGTCACCGTCAACGGTGATCTGACCCTCAACGGCTCAACACTCAATCTGATCGACGACGGCGGTTTTGGTGTGGGCCTGTATCGGTTGTTCGATTACAGCGGCACCTTGACGCAAAGCCATGACGGTATTGCCCTGGCCGGTGAGCCAGAAGGGGCTCAGTTGCAGTTCCTTGGCGATCAAGGCCAGATCAATCTGCTCAACACCGCCGGCATGACCCTGAACGTCTGGAGCGGCGACAACGCGGATGGCGGCGAGGGTGTCTGGTCCAACGGCACCGCCAGTTGGACCGACGTCGATGGCCGGGTCGTCGCACCGATGCAACCGCAACCGGGCTTCGCTCTGTTCGGTAATATCGGCAACGGCGAAGGCGGCACCGTCACGCTGGATGACACCGACGGTGACGTCCAGGCCACCGGTCTGCAGTTCGCCGGTGACGGTTATGTCCTGCAAGGCGACACGTTGACCCTGACGGACGGCGACGGCGAAATCCGTGTCGGCGATGGCAGTGGCGACAGCACGGATTACACCGCCACCCTCAACAGTGTTATCGCCGGTACCGACGGTGTTAACAAAACCGGCGCCGGCACCCTGGTACTGGGCGGCGACAACACCTATAGCGGCGGCACCACTCTCAACGGCGGGGTGTTGTCGGTGGCCAGCGACGCCAACCTGGGCAACACCGACGGCGGGCTCACCTTCAATGGCGGCGTATTGCGGGTGACCGACGGCCAGTTCCTCTCCACCCAGCGCTCGATCACCTGGGGCGACCAAGGTGGCGGTTTCGATATCGTCGGCACTCAACAGCAATTCTTCGTCAATCAAGACCTGGCCGGCGCCGGCGACCTGATCAAACGCGGCGAGGGCCTTCTTCATTTGCGTGGTGACAACAATTACGGCAACACCTTTGTCGAGGCCGGCCGCCTGTTTGGCACCGCCACCTCGATCCGCGGCGATCTGGCCAACGCCGGCAACGTGGTATTCGAACAGGATACCGACGGCACTTTCACCGGCAATATCAGCGGCTTCGACGGTACCGACGGCACCCTGATCAAGAACGGCGGGGGCGTCCTCACACTGACCGGCGCCTCGACCCTGGACTGGTCCGTGCATGACGGGGCACTGGTGACGGCGGCCGGGCGCTTCAGCGGCGACCTCGTCGTATTGGCCGATGGCGGCGTCACCTTCGATCAGCAGCAGGACGGTGAATACCAGGGGCAATTGTCCGGCACCGGCACGGTGCGGAAAACCGGCGACGGCCAGTTGCGGCTCAACGGTGGCCATGGCGGCTTCGGCGGCACCACTGAAGTGGCCGCGGGCCGATTGAGCGTCGGTGGCCGTCTGGGTGGTACGGTTCTGGTCGGTGACGGCGGCACGCTCGGCGGCGACGGTATCGTCGGTGACACCACCATCGCCTCGGGTGGCACCCTGGCGCCGGGCAACAGTATCGGCACCCTCACCGTGGACGGCGATCTTACTTTCGAGAACGGCGCCGTCTACGAGGTGGAAACCGATCCCGACAACACCGACAGCGATCTGACCCACGTCACCGGCACCGCCAGTCTGTCCGGTTCCGTGCTGCACGTGGGTAACGACGGCGACTACCAGCCGTTCACCGAATATACGATTTTAAGCGCCGATGGGGGGATCCTCGGCCAGTTCGAGGCGGTCCGATCCCGCTTCGCTTTTCTTGATGCCGGTCTGAACTACGGGAACAATGACGTTCGGCTGGAACTGACCCGCAATGACGTCACGTTCGACAGTGTCGCGTTGACCCGCAACCAGCGCTCGGTGGCCAGCGCGGTAGAGACTCTGGCGCCAGATCATGCGGTGTATCAGGACATCGTCACCCAGGCGACCGACGCGGCCCCGGCCGCCTTCGATCGCTACAGCGGCGACGCCCTGGTGGCCGGGCTGAGCGCCACGGACCGGCTGATCGGCCAGTTCGGTGATCGGCTGCGGCAACGGGATCAAGGCGAAACCGCGTCCAGGGAGCAGCGTACCCTGACCGGTGACAAGGCCAACGGCGTCTGGTTGCAGGCCGGCGCGCTGGACAGCGAGGAAAAGCGCAACGGCTACACCGGTAATGCCGGCTACGAAATGACCGGCGAGCACCTGACCCTGGGGCTGGATCGGACCCTGGAAAAAAGCCGTGTCGGGTTCGCCGTGAGCCAGGCTCAAGGACGCCTGGATTTCGACCGGCGCCGGGCCGAGGGCGATCTGGACGGTTGGTTCGTGGGCGCCTACGGCCGTCGCGACCTCACCGACACCCTCTATGTGCGCGCGGATCTGAGTTACGGCGAAACCGATCAGGACCACAAGCGCACCTTCGAGAACGGCACCCAGGCGCGATCTTCCAGCACCATCAAGGCCATACGAGTAGCACTGGAGAGTGGCCTGAATCTGAGTGCCGGGCGCGCCGACCTACGACCTTACGCCCAGGTGGCGATGACTCGCCTGGAGCGGAGCGGCTTCCAGGAGGAGGGGGCCGGAGCGGCCAGTCTGGAGGTGGAGAGAACCACGCTGCAGTTGGGCGAAGCGGAATTGGGCGTGGATCTGGGGCGGACCTTCTGGTCAGACCGCCATCCCACCCGGCTCCACGGCGGCCTGGCCCTGGTCCAGCCGTTTGGCGACACCCAGAGCGAACAAGACTCCCGATTCGTCGACGCCGGCGACACCTTCACGGTGTACGGCGCGGACCGGAACGATCCGCGCTTGCAGGCGCGCCTGGGCGCCGCCGTACGACTGAGTCCGCGTGTCGAATTGTCGCTGGATTATCAGGGCCGGGTGGATGATCAAGGGGACGAGCATCTCGGCCAGTTGGGGATCTCCGTACACTGGTAAGGACACGTGGTGTCACCCTTCTTGCGGTAGAGGCTACGGAGCCGCTGTGGGACGCTTGCTTGCAAGCGAATGAAGTTTGCTCAGGCCTTTAACTATTCGCGAGCGAGCTCGCTTCCCACAGCGGCTCCGTGGCAAGTTCATGGGAAAGCGACGGCAGCGCGATTGGCGCCCTTCCACATTCCTATGCGATCATCGCGCTCATTGTCCGCCTCAATGAGAAGGAGCTCCCATGTTCGATCCAGGCCAAGCGCTGATCTCCCTGATGTATGCACTTCCCTTGCTGATCCCCTCGGTCGTTGGCGTCATTCTTGGTGCCATCCACATGCAGCGGGCGCGCAAAGCCTCGACTCTGGTGATCATCGCCAGTGTCTTGCTGTTCCTGGAAGGAGGATACAACGTTGTTTCCCAGATTTTCATCATACCTCTGGTAGGCGATGCCCTGTCCTGGGAGGTGTACGGCGCCATCAATGGCGGCGTATATGCTCTCCTCACGCTGTCCGCCACCCTTCTGTTGATCTCCGCCGCTTTTGTGGGTCGTGAGAAGAACCCGGCCGCGACCGACGGCAATACCCACCAGGATGCCGGCGCGGGACTTTCCCACGAGCCCCCGCAACTGGCTCAGGCGCCAAATCATCGCGGCGCCCTTGTGCTGACGCTCGGTCTGATCTCTTTGCTGGTGTTCCAACCATTGGGCATCGCCCCCTGGGTGATCGGCGTGCAGGATCTGCGTGCCATGCGCGAAGGCCGTATGGATCCGGAGGGCCGTGGCACCACCATGGCGGGCATGATCCTGGGTATCATCGCCATTATCTTGTTCGTGCTTACCTTGATCGCCGTGGGGTTCTTTATCGCCGCTTTGGCGAATACTAATTGGAGCTATTAAGCGGGCCACATTTGACGCGGGCGCCGCTACGGCGCCCGCCAATATTGCACTGAAACCTGGATTTTATTGTTTTCAGGAGAAGGAACTCCATGTCATCCGATTCAGATCTGTCGATCCTCACCGCTTTTAATATTCTGCAACTGCTGATCCCTTTCCTGGTCGGGGTCTCGCTGAGCGCAAAGCACATGCGGCATTATCGCGTGCCCGCCCTTCTGGTTCTGATCGCAAGCGTTCTGATGCTCCTGGATATGGGCTATGGCGCTCTTGCGCCAGCGCTGTCGTTTTTCAGACTCCCATCAATCACCGGCGTTTTTATCAACAACAGCATCCACAGCATACTCGGCGTCTCTACCGTTCTGTTGCTGATGTCCGCCATCTTCGTCCGGCACGGCCCTCCTCCAGCAACCGTTACTTTGGACACTGACCGGACATCCCGGGTGCCCGCTCATCGGGGCGCTCTGATTGCGACGCTTGGCCTGATTTCCTTTCTGCTGCCACCGGTCGGATTGCTTGCCTGGATCCTTGGCGCCCGGGATCTGCGTGCCATGCGCGAAGGCCGTATGGCAACAACAGGAAAGGACAGCACCCTGGTTGGCATGATCCTCGGTATCATCGTCTGCACCGTCTTTATTCTGGCTCTGCTCACGGCGGGTTGTTTTATTCTCGGTGTTTCGAGCTCAACCATGCTCTCCGTGCCACCCGGCTTGCGGACCCTGGTTCAGTTTGGTGTCGGTATCAGTTTCGCGGCGCTGCTGTTGTCGCGCGATCGCAAAGCCGCGCTACTCATGTTCATCGCCAGCATTCTGGTGCTCTTGCCGGTGGTTTACGGCTTCATCGTCAGCCTTTGGCTGCCGACAGGAGGCCCGTTGCCAGATCTCGCCTTGATCAGCGGCAGCGTCCTGGGCGTGCTGACCCTTTCCCTATTGCTCCTTTTGATCGGCGCGGCTTTTTCCGGATGCCGACATCGTTCTCCAGGTTCAACCGAGGAAGAGGCTCAACAGTCCACCCATCACCACGGCTCCCCGGTACTCGCCCTCGGCCTGGTTTCACTACTTGCGATCCAACCTCTAGGCATCATGGCCTGGGTTCTCGGTGTACAAGATCTGCGCGCCATGCATGAAGGTCGCATGAACCCGGAAGGCCGCACGGCTACGCTGGTCGGCACCGTGCTGGGTATTATCTCCGTCGTCCTCTTTCTGGCGGCCCTGAGCGCATTGGCTTTTACCGTTACGCACTTCTTTGAGCGTTATCGACCTTTTCACTGACCCCGACAGTCGCAGGGGCGCCACCACGAAGTTTCTTCCATGCTTTACTGGGTGCGGAGCCAACATTCTTGCCAGCGATCATGACAGTGATTGGCGGCGGCTTGTATTTCCGCCATTTTCTCGCAAACTCGCCTTTCCTATAGTCGTGATAATCGCGGCCGGCTTGGCCGTGCGGATTGTAACAATGCCTCTCCCTACTATCGGTATTCCACTTCGAATGTCACCGCACCACTCAACAGGCCGGGGACCACGGTTTCCCCAGCCACCGGCACCAGTCCCACCTTGAACTGAAAGATTTCGGTGGTATCGGCCGGATCACGGCCACCAAACGGCGCCGTGATTTCAGTTGCGCCATCCAACACTACTGGAGCGTTGCTGGCACGCTGGCGAATCTGGAACGCCACACCACCGGCCACACCAGGCTGTCCGGCATCAGCGGGCAGCAAATCCGTGCCGCTGCCCGAAGCCAACTGCCCCGAGGAGGGAAGGAAAGTCATTCGAATCAATGAGCCGGCGAAGGTGCTGGTGCTGATGGACAACGACCGGGGTACGACACAGTTGTTCAAACGAATATCGAAATCCGTACTTCCCGCGAAACCACCCGTAGTGATATCCGTGCTACCCACTGTCGGCAGATTGATCACCTGAGAGACATCCACAAGGTCACAACTGGCGCGGTCGAACACATAGTTCAGACCTGCATTTACGTCCACATAGATCGACCCCAAAAGGCCTTGGGTAACGGTCAGACGCCCCAGGGAGCTGGAAACTGACTGCGTGGTACCGATGAGGCTATTGATACCGTCGACCACCAGCACTGTGTAAGTGCGAAATGTAACCGAAGAGCCGATTTGCAAGCCGATCAGACTGAGATCACATAATCCGCCGGTGAGACCACAATAAACGCTACTGCTACTGCTTATAATCTCAAAAAAATTCTGAATGTAAATGTTTCCGTTAACCTGGAAGCGGCGAGCGCTTATTCCGCTGAATCCCGCTGGCAAACCGGCCGCTGCCGGGGCAGTACTGTTCCCACCATTACCAAAGCTGCTGTTTATAGTACTGGATACAGAGGGAAGCAGGCCGAGGCTGGTGCAGCCGGTATAGGTGGAATCCTGCTGAATCACCAGTACGTGCTGTCCTGCGTCATCCTGAGGCACACGCACGGACAAACCATCTCGCTGAAAGGTGACCGTCTGCGTATAAGGCCCGCCGTTACAAAACCCGATTGCCGACGCCAATTCCGGAAATAGCAGAAGGTATAGCATGAGCCCCATGGTCCATTGCAAGGTTTTCACCCTTTCACCTCAAGGATAGGACCATCGTGGTGGCCACCATAATCACTGATGTAACGAAAATAAACCTTAAATGGAGGCGTGACCCCGGGTGGCAATGACACCATTTCCATATGTTTGGGCAGTATCATGGCCGGCTCCTTAAGAGACCATTCCTTCCCGCCTTTTTTAATTACCATCTGAATAAAGGAGATGGAAAACGGGCTGTTGTTGGAAAGGGCCAGCCTGCCCCCGGAAAAAGCAGCGCCGAGCTTTCTTGCCGCCTCCCTGGAATCGGTGCCGAGCATACTCCGGGGCCGGTAGAACAGTTTGATCCGCACTCTCTGAGCAAACTGGACAACATTTTTTCCTTTCACCTGAGGCGGGATTTCCTGAACGTTCAACCAGAACACGCTTTCTTTATCCTTTGGCAAAACACCTTCCGTACGGAAGAAACGAAGTAATTGCTCTTTCCCACTCTCCAGCCGGAAAAGAGGTGGCGTTACCGCGAAGTACGAAGGGGGTTCACCATCGTTTTTCTCACCCACGGGAAAAGGGTCCAGCCACACCTGACCGGCATAGGCTATCGACGAAGTATTGGTCACCGCCAGACTGACATCCCGGTCATCTTCATCGAAAACGATCCGGGTACTTCCCAGTACGAAGGCAGCATGAGTGGATGAGACGAGCATCCATATCAGAGCGGATATTATTCCGCTACGCGCCACCACGCTCATAGTGTTTCTCCTCTCTGGCATCACAGCTCGCACTGTTTCGATATTGTTTCCACTGCTGTTTCCGTCGCCGCCGTCAAGCGCTCCAGAGCAATCCTGAATCGGCAAACGCGATCGTCCAGGTGTACGCGAAACCAGCCCTTATCAGTTGATTTCACGGTGATCATCGCCCGACTATGCTCGGCCACCATGCCAACAACGTCGGACTGCTCGTTCAGAACCTCAGCTCCCAATGGCAAGGTCTCCGCGTCAGGCCACTCCAGAGAAACGAGGAAACGCTTAACTCGGTGCGCCGGAAAAACCACTCTGGCGATTGCCCCTCTTTCTGGCACCACTGATTGAGAACGACCGGGCACCTCCACATCGTAATCCACGGATTCCAGGCCAACCCGTAGGCGATTCGGTCGATACGGCTGAGCATAGGGTAGCAACGCATACCCGTTGGAATCAGTTCGCACGGGGGCGGCGCCGCTGGCAAAACTGGCACCCTGGACTTTCGGAACATAGGCCAACAACGCAGTCTCACCAACTCCCCGCCCAAAGGCTAACCCGGCTTGATGCAGAACCGCCGAGCCCTGTGCCTGTAGGTATTGCCTGCGGCTGTCACCATCGAAAGCGGCTCCGACGGATAATCCGATACGATCGCCGGCATAGGCCAGCTGTGCATTACCATTGTTTCTCCTCTGCTCCTCCTGGTGCCCGGCCCGGATACCATAGGACCATTCAGGATGTTCGCTCAGCATCCCACTAGTACCGATTCCATGGTCCGCATTGCCGTCTTCATCGACAGTCAGCCGGTAGTCGACATAGCCACGACTGACCGGAGTATCAAGTGGCAAGCTCAAGGACAACATATACAGTCGTTCGCGCTCCGCGCCCTGATAGCGGCTATCGGTGACGGTCAACCCAAAGCTCAGAGGCCCGACATGCCCGTTATAGCCTAAAGAAAAGAGACTCTGGCGATTATTGTTATGCCAATAGCTTTCCTGGCTGGCGGAAACATAAGCCGATCCATAGCGTCCCAGATTCTGAGATATTGTGGCTTCCATTCTCTGCTTGCGACCCGGTACTAAAACGACGCTTTGGTCCTGCATAAGAACGGCTTCATTGAAAGTGCGAAAACGCTCCGAGGAGTAGCGGTAACCTAATAACTGTAAATTGGTTCCCCGTCGCAACCCCTTCGCGTACAGCAGACGGTAACTTTGACCATGCCAGATATCCTCGTTCCATGTGCGTGTCCGCGCGTGGGTAATATCGGCGGAGACACTCCCAACCCTACCCAGGTTCAACCCCACACCAGCCAGGCCATTATAATAATTCTCGCTGATCGTCAGTGAGCCATAGGCGGTTACATTTCCCGGCAAACCGTGACTCAACTCTGTTTGCACAAAACCAGGTTCATCGCCATGATCACTGCGATAGCGACCCGCCACCAGGCTGTATTCCCAGAACCCTTCCCGAACCAGATTGGGAACCAGACTGTAAGGCTGACTGAATCGGCGTATCTCACCATCCTGTTCCTGGATCTCAACGTCTAGGTCACCATTGCTCAAGGAAGGTAGATCATCAATGGAGAAGGCACCAGGCGGAACATAGGTGCTATAAATAACGAATCCGTTCTGACGTACCACGACCCTGGCATTACCCCGTGCAATACCACGAATCACCGGAGAAAAGCCCTGCTGGGAAACTGGCAGCATGGCGGTATCGGAGCGCAGCTGAATACCAGTATACGGGAGGCTTTCGTTGATACGGCTCCGAGTAAAACTCTCGCCCAGCGTCAGCTCTCCGCGAACTCCAGGCAAGGCCCGATAGGCGTACATCTCCCGATCCGCCCACCTCCCCCGTTCACGGTCGTCGCGCTGATACACATGGCTGCTGCGTATATGCCAACCCCGCCAATCGACTCCAAGGCGGAAGTCTCCGTATTCGTCGCGGTAGCGCCCTCCATCAGCTTCCTCATTCCAGGCATGATTGACGGTATAATCCAGGCGTAACGCGGTAATACCCTGGTCCCACTCATCCGAATCAATGTAATCAGCGGCACGACGCTGCAGAGCCGCCTGAGGAATGCTGAGCTCAAGTACCAATCGGTCCGGTCGAAAATGGGCCTCGGCCTGCTCCATAAAATAAAGAAGGTCACAACCACTGTATTCCGGCGCCACCCCCCGAACCAACAAGTAAGCAGAATTAATCCCAAGCCACTCAGCGCTCCGCGCCGAGAGACATGGAGTCAGCCCGGAGGCTTCCTCCGACTGGTTGAAAGTAACGGGCATGCGCCCCACGGGGTGGCCATTCACCAGCACGTCAACCTGGTATTCACCGGCGGGTAGTTTCCGATCACGGGCCAGGGACTGGAGACTTACGGCGGATTGTCCACCTTCCAGAGACAGAAAGTGAGGGTTGAATTCAAGCGTACCCTCTCCCACACCCTGTTCCAGTTGCCGATCCGCCCCCCCGGCCCGAACCATGGTCGTCGCGCCGACAAACAGTATCGCACCCATCAGGCACGCGCCTACCCACCCACTCCTTGGGGCCATAGCGCACCAGATCAGTTAAACGATGGGACGGGGAACCTCTATTCCCCCTTCCGGTTCGGTACTTAGTTGAATACCACCGAGTAGTTGGCCACGGCACGAACATGCCCCGCTGTCACGGTGGCCGTATCCGTTGTGCCATAGGCGGCGTTGAACTGAAGTTCACCCGATGAGGCATCAACAATGCCTACCGAAGCCCCATTGATCTGCACTGGCGTGGTGCCATCCTGTTGCAGCAACATCACACCGACAGAAGCGGCGGGGTCCGTGGCGATATTTTCGAGAATGTTGTGTCCCGCATAGGCTTGTCCAGTCCATAGAACCGTAGCGCCAAGGCCGGTGAGATCACAGGTCGCACTGCCAGCATCGGTGGCAACCAAAGAAAAAGCAGCCGGCGAATATGGTGTGTCCGCCGCAACGAAGTCGGCGGTAGCGATCGGAGCCAGCGTCACGGTGTTGTCGGCTTGCAGAACACCGTTCTGTGCCACGCCCACCGTACAGGTGGTGTCCGTAACTACCCCATTAAAATACACCTCGCCGCTATTGGCGAAGACAACGGAAGTAGAAAGTGTTGAGGCCATCAACACAGCCAGTTTGAAAGTGCGCATCGTTCAGTTCCCTCTAAAAATCCCGTTTTGGAATAATCGCGCCGTTGTGATGGGCATCACAAAACAATGCCCATTTCCAAGCTAGCACAGTGCATGTCGGAGGAAACCTAATCACGGAATATTTTACATTTCCCTGATAAACGGATAAATATCAGCTCCATTGCCCCATTTTAGAAATTTATATCAATACATTGATTTATATTAATTTCTCTATTCATTATTTCTGGTAAGCAGCGCACGGTAAATGAGCGCCCCCGAAACCCCGCCCACCATTGGCGCCACCCAGAACAGCCACAGTTGCGCGGTGGCCCAGTCTCCAACATAGAGTGCCACTCCAGTGCTGCGCGCCGGGTTCACCGAGGTGTTGGTGACAGGAATGCTGATCAGGTGGATCAGAGTCAGTCCCAGGCCAATGGCGATGGGGGCAAAGCCTTGCGGGGCACTGCCATGGGTCGAGCCCATGATGATGATCAGAAACATTGCCGTCATCACCATTTCAGTCAATGCGGCAGCCATCAGAGAGTAGCCACCGGGAGAGTGTTCGCCATAGCCGTTGGAAGCGAAGCCGCCACTCACGTCGAAGCCCGCCTTGCCAGAGGCGATCAGGTAGAGCACACCGCCAGCGATGACCGCCCCGATCACCTGAGCCAGAATATAGGGGATCACCTGTCCACCAGGGAAACGTCCGCCGGCCCACAATCCCACCGAGACCGCCGGGTTCAGATGGCAGCCAGAGATGTGCCCGATAGCAAACGCCATGGTCAGGACGGTAAGCCCGAACGCCAAGGCCACCCCCACGAAACCGATACCCAGTTCCGGGAAGGCGGCGGCCAGGACCGCGCTACCACAACCACCAAGAACGAGCCAGAAAGTCCCAAAACATTCCGCTATGTATTTGTTCATTACACAATCCTTTGTACGAGGGTTGCTTTTATATACATAAGGACCGCTCTCCATGACCAGCGTTATCTCCGTCAAGTAACGCCTTAGTGTCATTGTTTTACGAAGACAAGGTCTTTGTTCACCAAGGGCGGCCGGTCCGCCCTGCATGCCAACACCCTTCATTGACTTACATTTCTTACATGATATGATAATGGTTTTCATTCGTGATTGATGTTCCTGGCAAGCTTTCCGGCCAAGAACGTCTCGTTGTCCTTTCGTGTTTTTCAAGGTAAGGGAGAATCCCCATGCACCACAGACAGCTCTGGCCGGCATCGGCCATCGGGCTGGTATTGGCATGCCCGGTATATGCCGCCGAACCGCCCCAGAACCATGTTCTCGACCCCGTGGTTGTCACCGCCTCCCGAACCGGTACCACGCAAGAAGACTCTCCCCAGGTGGTCCGGATCATCCAGAAAGAGGAGATCGAGGAACAGCGCCGAATCACCTCCGATTCCTCCCAAATCCTGAGCAACCTGCTGCCCTCGTTCTCGCCCAGCCGTCAGAAAATGAGCGGCAGCGGCGAGACCCTGCGTGGCCGCACGCCTTTGGTACTGATCGATGGTATTCCCCAATCCAATCCGCTGCGCCCCACCGGGCGGGAAATGCACACCATCGACTTCGCCATGGTCGAGCGCATTGAGGTGATTCAGGGCGCCAACGCCACCAATGGCCTGGGCGCCACCGGTGGGGTCATCAACCTGATTACCAAAAGACCCGAACCCGGCTCTCTGAATCAAAACATCGACGTACAGGTCTCCACTCCCACCTCCGAAATGAAATCGGAAACGCTAAGCTATAAAACCCATTACGGTGTGAGCGGCAACGCCGGCAACGTCGATTATCTGTTCGCCCTTGGTTACGAGGAACAGGGCATGTTCCTGGATGGCGACAATCACCTGATCGGGGTGGACAACACCCAGGGTGACCTGATGAATTCGCGCGCCTATGACGCCATGGGGAAACTGGCTTACTGGCTGGATGACAATCAGCGTTTGCAGTTGAGCGTGAACCGGTACCGGATCAAAGGCCTGAATGAGTACGTCAGCGTTACCGGAAAACGGGACGATGGTGTACCGACCACCTCCACTCGTGGCACCCCCGAAGGCGACGCGCCTTACAACGAAGTGTGGACCACCGGCCTCAGTTACGACCACTACGATCTGGCGGGTATGCAGTTCAGCGCTCTGGCGTTTTATCAGGACTACGAGTCGCTGTTCGGTGCCACTGATTCCAATTCTTTTCAGGACCCGGCCATCGTCCCGGCTCCAGGCAGACTTTACGACCAAACCATGGCGGAAACCACCAAGTACGGCACCAAGGTTTCCCTGACCAAGGACGGCCTCTGGAATGGCCGGCTGAAATTCACCGGCGGCTTCGACACCCTGTTTGATAATACCGAGCAGTTCCTGTGGCTGACCGACCGCACCTACGTGCCGGAAGTGGAGTACACCGATCTCTCGCCCTTCATCCAGATTCAGCTCAAACCCATTGACTCCCTGACGCTCTCCGCCGGCGCCCGTTATGAATATGCGGAGTTGAAGATCGACGGCTATCACACCGTGGCCGCCAATAATGGTGTGTATGTTGAAGGCGGCGACCCCAGCTTCAATGACACTCTGTATAACGTGGGATTGGTCTGGGCGCCGCGGGATAACTGGAGCCTGTTCGCCAGCTACTCGGAAGGGTTCGCGCTTCCCGATGTGGGTCGCGTTCTGAGAGGCATTCAGGACCCTGGCCGGTCAGTGGAAGACTTCCAGAACCTGCGCCCGATCGTCACCGATAACGTGGAAGGCGGTGTTCGTTATCAGGACGGTCCATTCAATGCCGAGGTGAGTTATTACGTTTCCTCATCGGATTTCGGTACCCGCGTGGAATTGGAAAACGATGCGTTCGTGATGCGGCGGGAGAAAACGAAGATCGACGGCATCGAGGGCACTCTCGGGTACCAGTTCACACCAAATCATAGCGGCAAGCTGTCCTATTCCCATATGCGCGGCCGTTACGACAGCAATGATGACGGCTCGCTGGACGCCCGACTGAACGGCCTGAATGTGGCTCCCGACCGCCTGATCACCAGTTGGTCGGCACGCTGGTCACCCAAGCTGACTTCCATCGTGCAGGCCAACTACGCTTTCGACAAGAACTTCGACGGCGAGGACGAAGACTTTGACGGCTTCCTCCTGGTTGACGCGGCTATCGGCTATCAATTACCCAAAGGGCAACTCAGCGTGGCGCTTTCCAATCTACTGAACAAGCAGTACGTCACCTATTATTCGCAAAGCGCGCTGGTTAATAATGATCGCTATTTCACGGGCCGGGGGCGCACTCTGACCGTGGGTTATCGTCTGAACTTCTAATGCTTCCCGGGTGGGCGCAGGTCCACCTTCTGCACATTCGCGTCCGTCGCTTGTGGTTCCGCGTCCAGATCACGCACCAGACCACAGGCGACGCATTCCATCCACTGCTTGTCACCATCGATGACGCGCTGGATCTTGTCCATTTTTCCGCATTCCGGACAGGTGGCGCCGGCGATAAATTGACGTTTCATAATTTTACTCGCTGGACAATTTTCAGATTGCAGGGCCATACCGTGGTCATAACACAGTGACACGTCTACACGACCATTCACTGCCAAGGCAGTTTCCCACAGCAGTATCACTAAGGAGCCGCTGTGGGAAACTGCCTTGGCAGTGAATGCAGAGCGAATACATGTCTCCAGAACCAACGGACTGAGACACGGCCCTCTTCATATAGAAAAGGAGCCGCGATTTCCTGACTATCTATACGTCGATACCGCTGTGCCGCAACAGCGGTTCCACGCTCGGTTCGCGGCCACGGAATGCCTTGAACAGTTCCATCGGTTCCCGGCTGCCGCCCAACGCAAGAATGTTGTCACGGAATGCACGGCCAGTTTCCTCATTGAATGTGCCTTCTTCCTCGAATCGCGAATAGGCATCGCTGGAAAGCACTTCCGCCCATTTGTAGCTGTAGTAACCCGCGGCGTAGCCGCCGGCGAAGATGTGTGAGAACCCGTTCTGGAAACGGTTGAACGCCGGCGGCTGGATCACCGCCACTTCATCACGAACTTCGTCCAGTACATTCTGAATATTCAGTTCCGGTGTGTATTCCGCGTGCAGACGCATGTCGAACAGGGAGAATTCCAGTTGTCGCATCATGGCCATGGCACTTTGGAAATTCTTCGCCGCCAGCATCTTGTCCAGCATCGCTTTGGGCAGCGGTTCGCCGGTTTCGTAATGACCGGAGATCATTGCCAGACCTTCCTCGGTCCAGCACCAGTTTTCCAGGAACTGGCTGGGCAGCTCCACCGCGTCCCAGGCAACGCCGTTAATGCCGGAAATCCCGGACACTTCCTGCTCGGTGAGCATGTGGTGCAGACCATGGCCGAACTCATGGAACAGCGTCACCACCTCGTCATGAGTTAACAAACCCGGTTTGCCGCCCGCCGGCGGCGCGAAATTACAGGTCAGGTAAGCGACCGGAGTTTGCACGGAACCATCCAGCCGACGACGGCGGATACGGGCGTCATCCATCCAGGCGCCGCCGCGTTTGCCGGTACGCGCGTACATGTCCAGGTAGAAAGCGGCGCGGACACCGTCATCGTCGTCCACCAGCTCGAAGAAACGGACATCCGGATGCCAAGTGTCCACGTCATCACGCTGGCGGAAACGAATTCCGAACAGCTTGCCGACCACGGCGAACATGCCATCGATGACTTTTTCCGCCGGGAACCAGGGGCGAAGCGCCTCGTCGGAGAGGTCGTAACGGGCTTCCCGCAAACGCTCGCTCCAGAAACCGATATCCCAGGGTTGCAGATCCGTGGCGCCCTGCTCGGCGGCGAAGTCCCGTAATTCCCGCAATTCCTTCTCTGCCTGCGGCCGGGCTTTGCGCGCCAGGTCGTGCAGGAAGGTGATCACTTCATCAACGTTGCGGGCCATCTTGGTGGCCAGCGATTTCTCCGCATAGCTCTCGAAACCCAGCAGTTTCGCCTGAGCATCACGCAGCGCCAGAATCTCGTCCATGACAGGGCCATTGTCGAAACGGCCAGCATCCGGTCCTTGATCGGAGGCACGCGTGGTGAACGCTCTGTACATTTCTTCACGCAAGGCGCGGTTGCGGGCATGGCTCATTACCGCCAGGTAGACCGGAAAATCCAGCGTTAACAGCCAGCCGTCCAGCTCCTCGGCCCTGGCACGATCGGCGGTACCCGCCAGCGCGGTTTCCGGCAGGCCGTCCAGTTCCTGTTCATCGGTAACGTGTTTTTTCCAGTTCTGGGTGGCGTCCAGAAGCTGGTTTTCATACTGTGTAGTGAGTTCGGAAAGACGCTTGGCGTTTTCCATATAACGGCGTTTGTCTTCCTCTCCGAGGGCGACGCCGGAAAGACGGAAATCACGCAGGGTATTATTAATGTCCTTGCGCTGGGCCTCGCTGAGGGTGGCGAACTCCGCGCTGTCGTGAAGCGCCTGGTAGGCCGCGAACAAGGCGCTGTTCTGGCCCACCTCGGTACCGTATTCGCTGAGCAGCGGCAGGCAGGCGTTATAGGCTTCACGCAGGGCCTCGTTCTGAGCAACGGCGTTGAGATGCCCCACCGGCCCGAAAGCCTTGCCGAGACGGTCGTCTTCCTCGTCGAGGGCGGCCACCAGCGCCTGATAACCCACGTCACCGGTTTTCAGCACCGACTCGATTCGCTGACGGCCATCCGCGATCAGCTGCTCCACCGCCGGTTTGACATGCTCGGGACGGATCTCGGAAAAGGGGGGCAGATCCGGGTAGTCGATCAACGGGTTGTGACTCATGGGGCCTCTCGTTATAAACGGCATTCACCTGATTGGGAGAAAGAGATGGGGATTCGTCGCTTCGAAGACAAGGTACCGCAACTGAGCGAACGGGTATATGTGGACCCCGCCGCCACCGTGATCGGTGATGTAACCCTGGGCGAGGACTGTTCGATCTGGCCGGGGGCGGTGGTGCGCGGCGATATGCACCGTATCCGCATTGGCGCCCGCACCAGCGTTCAGGACAACGCCGTGCTGCACATTACCCACGCCTCCCGTTTCAACCCGGACGGCTTTCCGCTGACCATCGGCGACGATGTCACTCTTGGCCACCAGGCCATGTTGCATGGCTGCACCGTGGGCAACCGGGTCATGGTGGGCATGCAGGCGATGATCATGGACGGCGCGGTGGTGGAAGACGACGTGATGATCGCCGCCGGCACCCTGGTGAGCCCGGGCAAACGCCTGGAAAGCGGCTGGCTGTACCGGGGCAGCCCGGCCAGACCGGCGCGCCGGCTCACCGAGGAGGAACTGGCGTTTCTGCCCTACGTGGCGGGGAATTACGTGAAGCTGAAGGACCAGTATCGGGCACAGGAGTGAATTTGTCGGGGAGGGATCGCGGTCCCACAATTCGCAGCCAAGGCAGTTTCCCACAGAGGGAGCCACGGAGCCGCTGTGGGAAGCTGCCTTGGCTGCGAATCAAATCGCCCACATGAACGACATATTACCGAAGCTGATCGGATCGCTGTCGCGGATCGGCGAGGTAGAGTGCTGCAAGGTCATGGTGAAGCTGAAACGATCATTGCGGACACCCACCCCTCCGATCATGGTGACGGTCCAATCTTCCTTGTCGATATTGTAATCCTCGCCCTTGCGCTCGATATAGGAATAACCGTTGTATTGCACGGATGAGCCCAGAAACAGCTCCCAGCCGAACCCGGGGTTATCGAACAGCCCCACCAGGGAGCCGGCGGTGCCGATACCCGCATAATCCGGAATGAAATTGCCGGGCAGATTGCGGCCGAAACGGATGAACCCTCCGGTCTGCGCATTACCGTCGAAATTATTGACGTCAACGCCCCAGGCGCCGCCCAGCTCCAGTTGATAGCCGCTATCGTATTCCCGCTTGAGGAAGCGGTGGGCGTGCAAAAAATAGACCCCTCCAATGAGATCCGGACCGAGCTGATTGTCCCACCCTCTTGGCCGGGTGGAGCCGGTGATCTTGTGGACGATCTTCTGGCTTTCCTCCGCGCCGGAGTCCGGGCCCACCACGCCACCTCTGATACCGTAGCCGTACAGATTATGGGTGTCCCAACTGAACAGGCCCAGTTCCAGATTGCTGTAGCCCACATAGGGCACATCACTGTAATCCGGCGTGGCACGCTCAATATCGTCGGGCGTCACCATGATCTGTTCCAGGCTGACGGTGAGAGCATGGCGCTCATCCGCCGCTGACACTCCCGGCAGCGGATCCAGAGCCCGCGCCACCGCGCAGGTCGCTCCGCCATTGTCATCGCATTTGCCATGACCATCGCCAACCCAGCTGATACGCAGGCCATTGGTGTAGTTCTTGTCCAAACCGACGAACAGGTCGTTATCCCACGAAAAACCGAGGGTATCCGCACCACATACGCCAGCGAAGGAAAGGCCGGCACCGAGGATCCAATTCCGCATCCGAATCATGACGCGCTCCGTAGGCTATTGAGCACCGGACGAGTGTCCGGCCGCCACCCCCGCCAAACCTGAAAGGCCTCCGCCGCCTGCTCCACCAACATGCCCAGGCCATCCCGAACAGCCGCCGCGCCAGCGGCGTCCGCCCACCTCATGAACGGCGTCGGCTGATGGCCATAAACCATGTCGTAGGCCACCGTATCCCGGTGCACCAGGTTCGCCGGCAACGCCGGCATTTCTCCTTGTAATCCCGACGAGATAGCGTTGATGATGAGGTCGAAGTCACTGCTTAATTCCGTTAATCCCGCCGCCACCACAGGACAATGCGGATTCTGGAATAATGTGATCAGCGTCTCCGCCCGGGCTACGGTGCGGTTGGCGATCGTCAGCGCCGCCGGCTCACGCGCCAACAGCGGCCCGAGCACACCACGAACGGCACCGCCGGCACCCAGAATCAGTATCCGCCGCCCTTGCAACACCCAGCCCTGGTTATCGCACAAATCGGTGATCAGTCCGGCACCGTCGGTGTTGTCTCCGCGCAGCTTGCCCCGTTCCCACCACAGCGTATTCACCGCTCCGGCCTGACGCGCCCGTTCAGTGAGTGTTGCGCACAGGTCATGGGCCTGTTCCTTGAACGGCACGGTAACGTTGGCGCCTTTGCCACCAGCCTGGAAGAAAGCGTCAACCAATTCGGCGAAGCCATTCAGAGGCGCTTCGATACGCTCGTAGCGGAGGTCCTCGCCGCGCTGAGCGGCAAAGGCATGGTGGATGTCCGGCGATCGCGAGTGGCTCACCGGATTGCCGAATACCGCGTAGCGATCGGTCATATCCACTCCTTATGAATCAGAAACTGCTCGTACAACGCGGCTTCCTCACTGCCCGGCTCCGGGCGCCAGTCGTAATCCCAGCGCACCAACGGCGGCAGCGACATCAGAATCGATTCGGTGCGACCGCCGGACTGCAGGCCGAACAGGGTGCCACGGTCGTAGACCAGGTTGAACTCCACGTAACGTCCCCTCCGATAAAGCTGGAAGCGGCGCTGGCGTTCCCCAAAGGGCGTGGCCTTGCGGCGCGCCACGATAGGCCGGTAGGCGCGAATGAAAGCGTCACCAACGCTGCGCATGAAAGCAAAGCTGTGGTCAAAACCAAGCCGGTTGAAGTCATCGAAAAACAACCCGCCGATACCACGCGGTTCGTCCCGATGCTTCAGATGGAAGTAGCGATCGCACCAGGCCTTGAACTCCGCGTACAGGTCCTCGCCGAACGGCGCGCAGGCGTCCCTGGCCGCACTGTGCCAGGCCACCGCGTCCTCTTCGAATCCGTAATAGGGCGTCAGATCAAAACCACCACCGAACCACCATACTGGCGATTCCCCCGGTTTTTCCGCCAGGAAGAAACGGACATTGGCATGACTGGTGGGCACATAGGGATTGTGTGGATGCAGAACCAGAGAAACGCCCATGGCCTGAAACGAACGCCCGGCCAGCTCCGGCCGATGAGCACTGGCGGAAGGCGGCAGGCTCTCGCCATGCACATGGGAGAAGTTGACCCCGCCTTTCTCAAACACGGCCCCCTCGCTGATCACCCGGCTGCGGCCGCCACCGCCCTCCGGGCGCTCCCAAGCGTCCTCGATGAAGCGGGCGCCGCCGTCCTCATCCTCAAGCTCCCGGCAAATGCGGTCCTGCAGTTCGAGCAGATAGCGCTTTACCGCTTGCGGCGCCACCTCGGTCATCGGCATTTCTCCGTGGTTATCTGGACGGTCGCGCCGGTCAGGCCCGCACGACTCGCCCGGTTTCCAGATCGATAATGGTGGAGGGCCGGGCCCTGGGATCGCAGTCACCAGTAACGATGAAATCCAGCTCCTCCCCCATTACCCGGGCGACCTGAAAGCGATTGCGAGCGGGGGGCTGGCCGGCGCGATTGGCGCTGGTGGAAATGATCGGCGTGCCCACGGCCCGGGCCAGGGCCCGCACCAGCGGATGCGGACTGACCCGCACCGCCACCTTGGCGTGTTCGCCGCGAACCCACTCCGGAACCGCCGGGGTGGCCGGCAGCAGGTAGGTCACCGGTGCCGGCCAGATATCGCTCAATTGCCGGCGTTCCGCGTCACTCAGAACCACCAGCCCGTCGAGCTGGGACAGGTCCGCTGCGACCATGATCAACCCCTTACGCCAGGGCCGGGATTTGATCGCCAGCAGTCGGTTCACCGCCTCGCGGTTGAACGGGTCACAGCCAAGGCCGTAAACGGTTTCCGTGGGGTATGCGATTACGCCGCCCGCGTGAACAATGCGGGCCGCTGTGTCCAGGTGCAGATTCATGTGAAAAGCGCGTTGGGACGAATGGGGAGAGCCTCTCCGGTCGGCACGTAGGATACCCGTTGTAGCGTCCATCCCGCCAGCACCGGACGGTTCGCCGCCTGGCCACCCCGGCGGGTCAACCCTGCGGGCGGCTCACATAGCCGCCGCCGACCCGTTCGATATACCCCTCCCGCTCCAGTTCCAGCAAGGCGGCGGTCAGCTCCGGCAGCGCCAGGCCGGAGCGTTCGCATAGCTGATCCAGGGTATTCACGCCGCCGATGAAGTACCGCGGCAACGGCGACGGCGGTTCACTCAGTGACGGGCTGTGCGCCACCGTGCGATGAAAGTCCTCGAAGGCCGCCAGCACATCATCCACACATTCCAGCCAGTTGGCGCCCTCGCGCAGCAACTTATGGCAGCCCTTGCTGAGCGGGTTATGAATGGAACCGGGGATGGCGAATACTTCCCGCCCCTGTTCAGCGGCACAGCGGGCGGTGATCAGGGAGCCGCTGCGCAGCGCCGCCTCCACCACCACGACGCCCAGACTCAGGCCGCTAATAAGGCGATTGCGTTGCGGGAAAGAGCGCCGGGAAGGCGGCCGCCCCGGGGCGAATTCGCTGACCAGGGCACCGCCAGCGGCGACGATGTCCCCGGCCAGCCGGCAATGACGTGGCGGGTAAAGCTTGCCGGGGCCATGCCCCAGCACCGCCAGGGTGATCCCCGGGGCCGCCAGCGCGCCACGGTGAGCGGCGCCGTCCACGCCCAGGGCCAGCCCGCTGGTGACGGCGAATCCCGCCCCGGCCAGACAACGTCCGAAACGAAAGGCATTGGCTTCCCCTTCGGCGGAGGCGCCGCGGGCGCCGACCAGGGCGATCTGGGGACGCGCCAGCGCGGTCACCTCGCCCATTACCGCCAGCACCCCCGGCGCGTCCGGCAGATCCGCCAGCAGTGGAGGATAATCCTCGTCCCCCAAGGCCAGCCAACGCCACCCCTGGCTGGCCAGCGGCCGCCACAGCGCTTCAAGGGACTCCGGGGCCGCCAGCCAGCGCCGGCGTTCGCCCGCATTCGGCAAACGCCCGGGCAAGGCCTCGCCATAGCGGGTCAGAGGGGTTTCGGCGATGGGGTAACGACGCAGGGCCTCACCGAGGTGCATGGAAGCGGGATCGAACGCCTTGGCCAATGCCAGGCGCGCAAGCTGGTCTCGCATAAAAACGCACCTCCCTGTGCGCGTTATGGACTCTGTAAATCGGCCTCAGGCCGAGTGCCAAAGGATTGTAGAACGACTCCAGTAAGAGATAGCTACGAAGCCGCTGTGGGAAGCGGCCTTGGCCGCGAAGTCTCTGGGCCGTTGGCCATTCGCTTGCGAGCAAGCTTCCCACAGCGGCTTCGTAGCATGATCCGCGGGAGCCAGCCTGCTGGCGAAGGGCGTGATAGGCACCATGGAACCTCCCACAGCAGGCTCAGTAGCTGCCTTCCGGGCTTTCCACCATGTCATTCATATAAACCGGACGCTCGGACTCCATGATCAGCCCATAGCTGACTTTCTCGAACACCCGGAACAGCACCAGGGAACCGGCCCGGGTACGGGGCAGACGCACCATCTCATCCTGCTGCCGGTCCCGAACCTGCTCGCCCTGCTGGAAGATATCCAGCACGTGGCCTTCCTCCATGCCTTCCCGGGCGCCGCGGTTGATCACTACCACGTCATTGCGGGCGACGCTGCTGATCCGGTCGAAGAAGCGGATGATACGGCCCTCCACTTTTTCCTCCGGCGCGTGTGGATACAGCAAAGCGCGCACGCGCTGATCCGGTTGCGGGAACAGCCGATCATCCACCCGCAGGTCCTCGGAAGAGCGCAACACCTGCATGGTGGCCATGTCTTCCTCGATACGCGCCACCGAGGCCAAACCGACCTGACGGGCCTCGTAGCCCAGCACCTCATCGGTGACCGGGTCCACGTATTCTTCCCCCACTCGATACAGCCCATAGCGCTGCTCGGCGTTTTCCCAACGCTGCTCCGGGTCACGGGCGTGGACGGTATCGCCACCGCCGAAGATGACACGGCGGTCCTGCCCACCGAGAATATAGGGCGCGGCGCTGATATCCGCGCGCTCCAGTACCAGGGCCTGCTTGAGATAGCTTTGGATGGCGTTCATCGGAATCGCCGGGATGGCGTCCTCGCGGCTCATTTCCCGTATCCTGGGTGACAGCTTCACGGTGCCGTCGGGCAACTGGCTTTGCTCACCGCTGGCGCGATCCAGCTCCAGCCGTGGTTCACCATCCACCCAGGACAGGCGAATGGCGTCACCGGGAAAAATCAGGTGCGGGTTCTTGATGGCGGGATTAACGTGCCAGATCTCGGGCCATTGCCAGGGATGTTCCAGGAAACGCCCGCTGATGTCCCAGAGAGTATCGTCTTTCTTGACGTAGTAGACGTCCGGGTGATTATCGCGCAGGGTTACGGCGGAAACGCCGGCGGCCACCACCAGCATCGCGCACGCCGCCGCCAGGCGCCGGAGCGTTTTGATCATCAGTGGTTTCCTTTTATGATTATGAGCACCCACGTTGTGGATGCATCCCCCAAATCGGCGTGAGCCGATTCTCGATACTAGCAACGTGATCATAGAGTTAGCAACCAAATCTAAAGTAGTCTGGCAACAGCAGACTAGCCGGGACCCCAAATGGCCAAACTGGAAATACTTGAATTCCCCGACCCCCGACTCCGCACCGTAGCAAAACCGGTGGAGCAGGTGGATGACGCGCTTCGCAAACTGATCGACGATATGATCGAAACCATGTACGAGGCATCCGGCATCGGTCTGGCGGCGACCCAGGTGAACGTGCATCAGCGTTTGCTGGTGATCGACATCTCCGAGGAACGGGATCAGCCGCTGGTGTTCATCAATCCGGAGATCACCCCGCTCACCGGGGATCTCGCTCCCTATGAGGAGGGCTGCCTGTCGGTGCCGGGCTTCTACGAACAGGTGGAGCGGCCGGCGCGGGTGATGATCAAGGCCCTGGACCGGGACGGCAATCCGTTTGAGATGGAGGCCGACGGCCTGCTCGCCACCTGCATCCAGCACGAGATTGATCATCTGGACGGCAAGCTGTTCGTGGATTACGTATCGCGGCTCAAGCGCGACCGTATCAAGAAGAAACTGCAGAAGATTCACCGCCAGCAAGCCTGAGCGCCTGTTTAACGCTTCTAAGAAGCCGCTGAAGAACGTCATGCCGGACTCGATCCGGCATCTCCCTCTACCAAGCCATGCGCCCTGCAGAGGAAGATCCCGGGATGACGGGGTGTTTTTCAGAGGTTCCCTAACCAAGGGGCGGCAGCGCCGCCCTGCTTCCTGGAGACGGATCACCATCGTGGCCCATTCCGAACCATCTTCCCGATTACGGCTGGCCTTCGCCGGCACGCCGGACTTCGCCGCGAGCTGCCTGCAAGCACTGCTGGACAGCTCGCACGACGTTGTCGCTGTCCTTACCCAGCCGGACCGGGGCGCCGGTCGCGGCAAAAAGGTCAAGCCGGGGCCGGTCAAAGCACTGGCGGAGAGCGCCGGCATCCCGGTTCTGCAACCCGCCACTCTTAAGGACGAGGCGATCCAGACCCGGCTCCGCGATCTCGAACTGGACGCGCTGATCGTGGTCGCCTACGGCCTGATCATCCCCCAGGCGGTGCTGGATATCCCCCGGCTGGCCTGCGTCAACGTGCACGCTTCACTGCTGCCGCGCTGGCGCGGCGCGGCGCCGATCCAGCGCGCCATCATGGCCGGTGACCGGCAAAGCGGCACCACCATCATGCGCATGGACGCCGGCCTCGACACCGGCCCCATGCTGCTGGCCGAAGCGCTGGACATCGGCGACCGTGAAACCGGCGGTGAACTGCACGACCGGCTGGCCGCACAGGGCGCGCGCCTGTTGATCACGGTGCTGGCGGATCTGCCCGGCCATTTACAACGGGCACGGCCGCAGCCGGACGACGGCGTCACTTATGCCCACAAGCTGAGCAAGGAAGAAGCGCGCCTGGACTTCCGCCTGCCGGCCCGGGCCCTGAGCTGCCGCATCCGCGCGTTCAATCCCTGGCCGGTGTGCTGGTTTGATCTGGATGGCAAGGCGGTGCGGGTATGGGAAGCGCGGGAGTGCGACGCCGACACCACCCTGCTGGAACCCGGCGACATCGTCACCGCCGATGCCGACGGCGTGGTGGTGGCCTGCGGCGACATTGCCTTGCGGCTGCAACGGATCCAGTTGCCGGGCAAGAAGCCGATGAGCGTGGCCGAGGTGCTGCGCGGCCATCCGGATCTGTTCGCGCGGGGCGGTCATCTTGGCTGAGCCGGCCCCCAACCCCCGTCTGGCGGCGGTACGCGCGCTCAATCGTGTGCTGCCGGGCAGCGGCGACGGCGCCAGTCTGCGTGAAGTGCTGCGCGCCCAGGCCCTGGAGGGCGCCGCCGGCGGTCTGATGCGCGATCTCTGCTTCGGCGTCTGCCGCTACCTGCGCCCGCTCAATCACTGGCTCAATCAGCAGCTGAGCAAGCCGCTCAAACCCAGTGCCCAACCGGTGCGTCTGGCGCTCCTGTGCGGCCTTTACGAATTGTGGTTCAGCGATCGCGCCGACCATGCGGTGGTCAACGCCTATCCGGACCTGTGCCGCAAATTGAAGGCAGGCTGGGCCAGCGGCCTGGCCAACGCGGTCCTGCGCAAGGCCAGCCGTGTTGACGCCGCCACCGCCTTCGCCGGCTACCCTGACGCGGTGCGCTGGTCGCTGCCGGACTGGCTCTGGCAGCAATGGCAAAATGACTGGCCGGATCAGGCCGCCACCATGGCCGAGGCCAGCCTGGCGCCGCCGCCGCTGACTCTGCGGGTGAATCAACGGCACCACGACCGCCACTTCTGGCTGGCGCGGTTCGGAGCCGAAGCCCGCGCCGGCGCCCTCTCTCCCTGGGCGTTGTATCTGTCACCACCCCGTCCAGTCACCGCCCTGCCCGGTTTCGCCGAGGGCGAACTGACGGTGCAGGACGAGGCGGCGCAACTGCCGGTGACCTTGATGGCGGTACCCGACGGCGCGCGCATACTCGACGCCTGCGCCGCACCGGGCGGCAAGACCGGGCAGTTGGCCGAAACCTTTCCCGACGCGCGGCTGGTGGTACTGGACGTGTCCGAACCTCGCCTGCGTCAGGTGCGCGAGGCGCTCAAGCGTCTCGGCGCCGAGGCCACCGTGCTCCAGGGTGACGCCGCCGAACCGCGAAGCTGGTGGGACGGCGAGCCCTTCGACGCCATTCTGCTGGACGCGCCCTGCTCCGCCACCGGCATCCTGCGCCGCCAGCCGGACGTGAAATGGCATCGCCGCCGCCAGGACCTGCCGGCACTGGTGGATTTACAAGCGCGCATGCTGGATGCACTATGGCCGCTTCTGCGCCCCGGGGGTACGCTGGTGTACGCCACCTGCTCGGTGCTGCGCGCCGAAAACGATCAGCAAATCAGTGCGTTCCTGGAACGCACCGAGGACGCCACCGAGGACACGCCGGGCGTTGACGCCCCGTCACCGGCGGCGCGAGGCTGGCAATTGCTGCCGCGGGATCAGGGGCCGGACGGTTTTTATCTGGCCCGCCTGCGCAAAACCATGGGGTGATCGGACCGCGATCATGAAGATCATTATTCTGGGTGCCGGCCAGGTGGGCGGCACATTGGCGGAAAACCTCGCCGGCGAACGCAACGATATCATCGTCATCGATACCGACGGCGAGCGCCTGCGGGAACTGGGGGACCGCCTCGACATCGGCACGGTGCAGGGCATGGGCTGCTACCCTACCGTGCTCAAGGACGCCGGTGCCGAGGACGCGGACATGCTGATCGCGGTGACCAACTCCGACGAGGTCAACATGGTCGCCTGCCAGGTGGCGTACAGTCTGTTCCGCACTCCCACCAAGATCGCCCGCATCCGCACCGCCCATTACACCAGCCGCGCCGACAAGCTGTTCAACGAAAGCGCCATTCCCATTGATGTCATCATCAGCCCCGAGCAGGTGGTCACCGACTACATCAAGCGTTTGATCGAACACCCCGGTGCCTTGCAGGTGGTGAACTTCGCCGGCGGACGGGTACAGTTGGTGGCGGTGCGCGCCTACTATGGGGGACCGCTGGTGGGTAACGAGCTGCGCGAGCTGCGCAAGCACATGCCCAACGTGGACACCCGGGTGGCGGCGATTTTCCGCCGTAACCGGCCGATCATTCCAGAAGGCAACACGGTCATCGAGGCGGACGACGAAGTGTTCTTCATCGCCGCCAAGAACGACATACGCGCGGTCATGAGTGAACTGCGCCGGCTGGAACACAACTACAAGCGCGTGCTCATCGCCGGCGGCGGCAACATCGGCTACCGCCTGGCGAAAAGCATTCAGCACCGCTACAACGTCAAGGTCATCGAACGCTCACCGCAACGGGCCGACTGGCTCGGTGAAAAGCTGGAGCACACCGTGGTGCTGCAGGGCCTCTCCACGGACCGCGACGAGCTGCTCAAGGCTAACATCGAAAACACCGATGTGTTCTGCGCGCTGACCAACGACGACGAGGCCAACATCATGGCCTCGCTGCTGGCCAAGCGCCTGGGGGCGCGCAAGGTGATGACGCTGATCGCCAACCCGGCCTACGTGGACCTGGTCCAGGGCCATGACATCGACATCGCCATCTCGCCGCAACAGTCCACCATCGGCAGCCTGCTGACCCATGTACGCCGTGGTGACGTGGTCAACGTCTATTCGCTGCGCCGTGGCGCCGCCGAGGCCATCGAGGCGATTGCCCACGGTGACGCCAAATCCTCCAAGGTGGTGGGCCGCGCCATCGAGGACATCGACTTGCCGGAGGGCACCACCATCGGCGCCGTGGTGCGCGGTGAACGGGTGCTGATCGCCCATGACGATGTGGTGATTGAACCGAACGATCACGTGATTCTGTTCCTGATCGACCGCCGCCGCATCCGCGATGTGGAGAAGCTGTTCCAGGTCGGGTTTACGTTCTTCTAGGAAACGTATGCACGCTGACACGCCAACACGCTTGCACGCTCGCAAGCGCCACTTTCCAGCCCACGTTTTTCTGCGTGTTGCGTGTTGCGTGCTGGCGTGTCAGCGAAGGAAGAAAGCATGCATTTCGCGCTGATCTCCAAAGTGCTTGGCCTGCTGCTGGTGGTGTTCAGCTTCACCATGATGCCGCCGGTGGCGGTGTCCTACTTTTACCAGGATGGCAGCGAAGGGCCTTTCCTGGCCTCTTTTGTGATCTCATTGCTGCTCGGCCTGGTGCTGTGGCTGCCGTTCTTCCGCCACCGTGCCGAACTGCAGACCCGTGACGGCTTCCTCGTGGTGACCCTGTTCTGGTCGGTACTGGGGGTGATTGGCGGCCTGCCGTTTCTGATCTCCGCCGATACGCCGGTGGGGTTCACCGACGCGGTGTTTGAATCCGTGTCCGGCTTGACCACCACCGGCGCCTCGGTGCTCTCCGGTCTGGATACACTGCCCAAATCCATTCTTTACTACCGCCAGCAACTGCAGTGGTTTGGCGGTATGGGCGTTATCGTGCTGGCGGTGGCGATTCTGCCCATGTTGGGCATCGGGGGTATGCAGCTGTACAAGGCGGAGATTCCCGGGCCGATGAAGGACGCCAAACTGACGCCGCGCATCGCCGAGACCGCCAAGGCCCTGTGGTATTTGTATCTGTTCATTACCGTGGCCTGCGCTTCCGCCTACTGGCTGGCCGGTATGTCTCTGTTCGATGCTATCACCCACAGCTTCAGCACCGTGGCCACCGGCGGTTTCTCCACTCACGATCAGTCCATGGCCTATTGGGACAGTGCCGCCATTGACTGGATCACCACCGTTTTCATCATCATCGGCGGCACCAATTTCGCGCTTCATTTCGCTGCTATTCGCGGCCTCTCGCCCCTGACGTTCGTGCGCGACCCGGAATTCCGCTTCTATATCGGCATGGTGTTCCTCTACATCCTGCTGGTAACCCTGGGACTGCTGGCCTTCAACGTGTTCCAAGACGCCGACGAGACACTGCGTCACGCCGCGTTCCAGGTCGCCTCGTTCAGCACCGGCACCGGCTATACCAGCACCAACGCCGCCGCCTGGCCGGGTTTCGTGCCGTTTCTGCTGATCTTCACCAGTTTCCTCGGCGCCAGCGCCGGCTCCACGGGCGGCGGTATGAAGAGTGTGCGTGGCGCCCTGGTGTTCCATCACAGCATTCGCGAACTGCGGCGGCTGATCTACCCCAACGGTGCTTTCGCCCTGCGCTTCGGCCGCCATACGGTGAATGATCGGGTACTGCAGGCGGTATGGGGTTTCGTCGGCGTATACATCACCATCGCGGTGGTCTTCACGCTGCTGTTCACCGTCACCGGGCTGGACCTGACCACCGCGGTCAGTTGTGTTGCCGCCAGTCTCAACAACCTGGGCGTGGGTATCGGCGGCGTGGCCGGCGGCTTCGCCGACATCTCTCCCGCCGCCAAGTGGATGATGACCCTGCTGATGCTGCTCGGCCGTCTGGAGATCTTCACCCTGCTGGTGCTGTTCACGCCGCTGTTCTGGAAGCAGTGATATCTAACGCTGTATTCGCGAGCAAGCTCGCTTCCCACATGAGGCTACGGGCCGCTGTGGGAAGCGAGCTTGCTCGCGAATCATTGGCCCCGCGGAATTTCCAGCCGATACGTTTCAATGGCGTTTCCCCGGAACAGCGCCGCTTTCTCTGTCTCGGAAAAACCGGCGGCGTAGCGTTTAAAGGCGTTCCATAACACCTGGTAGGAGCAGGACACCTGATCCACCGGGAAGTTACTTTCGAACATCGCCCTTTCCACGCCGAAGGCGGACAGACAAACGTCCAGATAAGGGCGCCAGAGAGCCACCAGCGTTTCCGAGGACGGCGGCAGAGCCTGACCATCCAGATCGAAACCACAACTGTGCATGCCCAGCCCACCCAGTTTGATCCGTACGTTGGGGCAGCGTGCCAGCGACTCGATCGCCATGCGCCACTCGGAAAACAGATCCTGACGCCGCCCGGCATAAGGCCCCACGCCAAGCACCCCGCCGACATGATCGAGTACGATGACGGTGTCGGGGAAAGCCCGCGCCAGATTCTCCAGCTCCGGCAGTTGGTGAAAGTAGGTCCAGCAATCAAAGCTTAGTCCCAACGGCGCCAGACAGGCGAACCCTTCGCGGAAATTGGGATCCAGCAGCAGCTTCTCCGGTGGAATCCGGGTGGTGGTGCGTACCGTCGGATCCGGATCCCAGACGCTGGACTGACGGATGCCACGAAAACGACCACCGCCTTCCTTCAGGTGGCCTTCCAGAACCCGATTCACCGACGTGCCCAGGCGCAGATCGGCGTGACCGACGATGCCGGTACAAACCCGGCCACCGGTGGCGTCCGCCACGCTTCGGGCAAAACGGGTCTCGCCCAACGGGCGCATCGGTTCCGGGCCGCTGTCACGATACTGTTCCAGGCATTCCACGAAGACCGTGCCAATGACGCGGTGGCCGGCGTTCAGATCGGTTTCGATATCCGCTTGCAGATAGGTGGCCCGTGGCGGCCCCCACAGATGATGGTGCGGGTCGACGATGGCCAGATCCGGCTCCAGCACCGGTTCCTGATGTTGTGCCAGCCAGTCCCGATCCGGACCCGGCAGCACCGGTTTTTGCGACGTTGTTGTTGTCATCGAGGCTCCTGATTGTCCCGGTCTGTTGTTTTCATTTCCGGGTTTCCGATCCCGGACAGGCCGGAATCAGCCCGATACTTTTCCACTTTTCACGACGACAATCAAAGCTGATTTTTTATAACCGCCATTCGCTTGCAAGCAAGCTTCCCACAACGGCTTCGTGGCGTAATCCGCGGGAGCCAGTTTGCTGGCGAATGCGGCTGGCTGAATTATTCAGCCAGCCGCCCCACCAAGCTGGTCTTGAGCAATGCCAGCGCCGGCCGCACCCGCTCCTCCGGCCCCATCTCGATACGCCTGAGGGCAATACCGCGCAAGGCATCCATCATGAACGTGCGCACCCCGACCAGAGTGTCGGTGTCCAGGGACACGTCGGCGAACAGACGCACCCATTCCCGATGGCGGGTCTCGGCCAGCTCGCGCATTTCCTGGCACAGCTGCGAGTGGAGCGCGCCATTGAAACGCTCATACAAACGGATCTCCATGGCCGCCACATAGTCGTCGCTGCCCAACACCGACCAGTAATGGTCCACTACCCAGGCCACCCGATCGGCCAAAGGCCGGGCCGCCAGCTCCGCCACCGGAAACCCCCAGTCCAGGCGCAATGCCAGACGGCTGCGAACCGCCACGAACAGATCGTCGCGGGAGGCAAAGTGGTATTGCAGAGCGCCCCGGGAAACCCCCGCGCGACGCGCTACCAACGGCGTGCTCAGGGCGGCGTAGCCTTCCGTGCGAATCAACTCCAGGGCGGCGGTCACCAGTTTCTCCCGGGTATCCAGACTGCGCGCCTGCCGGGGGGCGCGCCGGGCACCGGGGACTTCCGCGTCCGTCGCCGGAGAGTTCTCTACGTCTTCGGTCATGGTTGTGATCCATTGCGTTCGCCGAATGCCGATCATCTTGACCGGCAAAAAAAATCATGGTTGATTGTTTATCCCGTTTTGTCGAGCCCCGGGCGCTCTTTTTCGCGCCAGGTTCCCGGACCCAACGGGCGATGCCTCCCGGATATTCCCGGATGGCGGCCATCGGAACAATAAGGAGCACAAAATGAATCCCCCCCTGCCGCCGGGAGATCCCCGGCATGGAGTCCGTCATGACTGAAGCCGCCGTTATCGTCGACGCCCTGCGTACCCCCATGGGCCGTGGCAAACCTGATGGCGGGCTGGCCAGCCTGCACCCGGTGGACCTGCTCGCCGCCCTGTTGAAAGAGACCGTCCAGCGCCACGACCTTGATCCCGGCCTGGTGGATGACGTCATGATCGGTTGCGTCAGTCAGTCCGGGGAGCAGTCCGCCACCCCCGGCCGAATGGCCTTGCTCGCCGCCGGCTTTCCCGAGCATGTCCCCAGCACCACCATTGATCGCAAATGCGGCTCCAGCCAGCAAGCGGTGCATTTCGCCGCCCAGTCGATCATGGCCGGCGCCAATCAGCTGGTGATCGCCGGCGGCGTGGAGTCCATGAGCCGGGTCCCCATGGGCAGCGCGCGCATGGGCCAGGATCCGTTCGGCCAGGGCGTGAACGAACGCTATGCCCCCGGCCTGGTGTCCCAGGGCGTAGCCGCCGAGTTGGTGGCCAGCCGTTACCAGCTGGACCGCGATACCCTGGATCAGTATTCCGCCCAGTCCCACCAGCGGGCCGCGGCTCATCGCGAAGCCGGTGCTTTCCGCGACGAGATCGTGCCGGTGACCCTGCCCGACGGCCGTGTCCTGTCCGAGGACGAAACCATCCGCCCCGCCACCACCGCCGAACGGCTGAGTGAATTGCGTCCGTCATTCCAGGACGACGCCCTGAAACAGCGCTTCCCGGAAATCAACTGGAGCATCACCGCCGGCAACGCTTCTCAGATCACCGACGGCGCCTCCGCCCTGTTGATCATGAGTGAAAGCCTGGCCAACAAACTGGGGCTTCAACCGCTGGCCCGTTTCGTCAGCTTCGATGTCCGCGGCGACAGCCCGCTGACCATGCTGACGGCGCCGATTCCGTCCAGCAAACGGGCCCTGCAAAAAGCCGGCATGAGCGTGGATCAGATCGACCATTTCGAGGTGAACGAGGCCTTCGCGCCGGTCCCCCTGGCCTGGCAAAAGGAGCTGGGCGCGGACCCTCAACGGCTTAATCCTCGCGGCGGCGCCATCGCCCTCGGCCATCCGCTGGGCGCTTCCGGGACCCGGCTGATGACCACACTGGTGCACGCTCTGGGCCAGAACGGCCAGCGCTATGGTCTGCAGACCATGTGCGAGGCCGGCGGCATGGCCAACACCACCATCGTCGAGCGGCTGTGAGGTTCCATGGACGACAGTCGTAGCTTGTTACTGGACACCGCTGGACGACTCTTCGCCGAACTGCGGGACACACCGGACGATGCTGACCTGGCCTGGCGGCGGGTGGCCGAACGGACGAGGCCCGCGGCGGCTTCGACCTGCCGGCTGCGGATGCGCTGGCGCTGGTTCGCCTGGCCGGTCAATACGCACTGGCGGCACCGCTCGGCGAGGCCCTGCTCGCCAACCGTCTGCTCGCCGAGGCCGGCGCCGATATCGACGAAGGGCGCCCCACCATTGCCGTGGCGGACCCGCGCAATCCATTGGAATTGAACCGGGAGGAGAACCGCTGGCGGGTGACGGGCCGGCTGCCGGCGGCCCCCTGGGCGGAACACGCGGAAGTGATCGTCACCATCGCCCGGCACGATCGGCAAAACCGGCTGCTGCTGCTCGACCCCGGCAGCCTGGCGGCGACGCCCGAAACCAACCTGGCCGATCAGCCGCGCACCGACCTGACCCTGGACCTTGAGCTGAACGACCAGCGGGTGCGCGAGTTGCCCGAGACGCTCAGCCCTGAATGGCTGTTCGAAAGCGGCGCCCTGCTGCGCTGCCAGGAAATCGCCGGGGCCCTGGCCACGGTGCTCGACATGACCGTCCAATACGCCGGCGAACGGGTGCAATTCGGCAAACCCATCGCCCGGCAACAGGCGATCCAGCAGCAACTGGCGGTGCTGGCCACCCAGGCAGCGGTGGCCGCCGGGGCCGCCGACATGGCGGTGGACGCGTTCCATGATCCCCGCCGCCAGTCACTGATCGCCGCCGCCAAGGCCCGCTGCGGTGAAGCCGCCGGCCAGGCACTGGCCATCGCCCACCAGGTCCACGGCGCCATCGGCATGACCCGGGAATACCGGCTCAACCTGTACAGCCGGCGGCTTTGGAGCTGGCGTGACGAATTCGGCGGCGAACGCTACTGGCAGGTCCGGTTGGGCGAGCAGGTGCTGGCGCGCGGCGCCGATGGCCTTTGGCCCTTTATCACCGAACTGGGCAGCAGCACCGAAGGAGCGCGCCAATGATCGATTTGTCCTTCCCGACGCCTCCGGAATCACAACAGGCGGAGAGCTTCCGTGAACAGGTACGCGACTTCCTCGCCACCGAACTGGCTGGCCGCGCGCCGCTTCAGCGGGTCGAATCCTGGATGGGATTCGATGCCGGCTTCAGCCGCCGCCTTGGCGAGCAGGGCTGGATCGGCCTGACCTGGCCGAAACAGTACGGCGGCAGTGAACGCAGCGCCTTGGAACGCTACGTGCTGCTGGAGGAACTGTTGGCCGCCGGCGCGCCAGTGGCCGCGCATTGGATCGCCGACCGGCAGAGCGGTCCGCTGCTGCTGCGCTACGGCACCGAAGCCCAGAAGCAAGCGATCCTGCCGCGCATCACCCGTGGCGAATGTTTCTTCTGTATCGGCATGAGCGAGCCGGATTCCGGTTCCGACCTGGCCGCCGCCCGCACCTACGCCGAGCCGGTGGACGACGGCTTCATCGTCAACGGCACCAAGTTGTGGACCACCTACGGCCACGAGGCCCATTACATGGTGCTGTTCTGCCGCACCAGCCGCGACAATGAGGACCGCCATGGCGGCACCAGCCAGTTGCTGATCGATCTGACCCTGCCGGGTATCACCATCCGGCCGATCCACGATCTGTCCGGCGCGCATCATTTCAACGAGGTAGTGTTCGAAAACGTGCGCGTTCCCCGCGACGCCCTGATCGGCGAAATGGGCGATGGCTGGAACCAGGTGCTCAGTGAACTGGCGTTCGAGCGCAGCGGCCCGGACCGGTTTCTCTCCACTCTGTGGGTGCTGATCGAGTTGATCCGCGCTCTGCAAGGCCGGGATGACGATCAGTCCCGCATCGCCGTTGGCCGCCTCACCGCGCACTTAATGAGCCTGCGCCGACTGTCACGCAGCGTCGCCGGCATGTTGCAGCGGGGCGAGAATCCAACTTTGCAGGCGGCCATCGTCAAGGACCTGGGAGCCTTGCTGGAACAGGAAATTCCGGACATTGCCCGGCAACTGGTGGACACCGGCCATGCCGACGCCGCGCACCGGGACTTTTTCCAGGTGCTCCACTACGCTGTGCAACAAGTACCCGCATTTTCATTACGAGGCGGCACCCGGGAAATCCTGCGCGGTATCATCGCGCGTGGCCTGGGTTTGCGTTGAGAGGCGATTGACATGCATGGGCATGCACGCTTACACGCAACACGCTTGCACGCTACTGCCAAAGCAGAGCGCAATCCGGCCCTGACTTCCCGAGCAATCAGACCTTTCCGTCTGGCTCTGGGCTGGCAAGCATGGCGTGCAAGCGTGTTGCGTGTAAGCGTGTCTGCGTGTCCACGAACCACCACACACACGAAGAAGAGCGTTTTATGAGCGAACTGGTTACCTATCAAATCAACGACGGCATCGTCACCCTGACCCTGAACAGCCCGGAAAACCGCAACCCGATTTCCGACGCCGACATGATCGAGGCGCTGCTGGACGCCCTGGAGCGCCTGGAAGCGGACCCACAAGCCCGGGTGGCGATTCTTACCGGTGCCGGCAGTGCCTTCTCCAGCGGCGGCAACGTGAAAAAAATGGGCGCCGCCGGCGGCCTCAACGACGCCACCGCCCCGGTCAAAACCCGGCGCAACTACAAAACCGGCATTCAGCGCATTCCGCTGGCGTTCGAAAAACTCGAGGTCCCGGTCATCGCCGCCGTCAACGGCCCTGCGGTGGGCGCGGGCTGCGATCTCGCCTGCATGTGCGACATCCGCATCGCTGGCGAGCGCGCCTGGTTCGCCGAGAGTTTCGTCAAGTTGGGGATCATTCCCGGCGACGGCGGCGCCTGGCTGCTGCAGCGAGTGGTGGGCTTTTCCAAAGCGGCGGAAATGGCACTCACCGGCGACCGCGTCGGTGCCGAGGAAGCTCTCGCCTGTGGCCTGGTGTCCCGGGTGGTGGCGGACGACACATTGCTGGACGAGGCCCGCGCCCTGGCCGCGCGTATCGCCGCCAATCCGCCGCAGGCGGTGCGCATGACCAAACGCCTGCTGTGGAGCGCCCGTTCCTCACGCCTGGATACGGTGCTGGAAATGTCCGCCGCCATGCAGGCGCTGGCGCACACCACCGACGACCACGACGAAGCCGTGGCCGCTTTCATCGATAAGCGGGACCCGAAATTCAGCGGCCAATAATCCCCGATCAGGGCGCCCGCGCGCCCTTTTCGTTTCCTGCCCGGCACGGCTCGCATGCCGGTCACTGGACGGACTCCGATGCCCCTTCCCTCCGCCGACGCCGGGCCCCGCGTCTATCAACACCCGGGCTTCGTGCCTTTCGTTCTCGCCCGTCTGGGCGCGGCGTTAGCCATGCAAGTGCAGGCCATCATCGTCGCCTGGCAGGTTTACGCCTTGACCCGGGATCCGCTCAGCCTGGGTTATGTGGGTCTGGCCCAGTTCCTGCCGATGGTGGTGTTGCTGCTGCCCGCCGGCGATCTGGTGGATCGCTTTGATCGACGTCTGATCCTGCACGCCAGTTGGGCGGCGCAAGCCGTGTGCAGTGCTCTGCTCATCGTGCTTTCCCTGAACCCGCCGGCTCACGCCGGTCCTTTCTATGTGGTGTTGGTGCTGTTCGGCGCCGCCCGCGCCTTCACCGGCCCAACCTTGCAAAGCCTGCTGCCGCAAATCGTGCCACAAGCCATACTTGGCAAAGCCATCGCGCTCAATTCCTCGATCATGAAGATCGCGGTCATTGGCGGGCCGATGCTGGGCGGATTCCTTTATCCGCTCGGTGCCACCACCGCCTACAGTGTGGTCCTCGGTTGCTTTCTGTTCGCTCTGGCCATGCTTTTTCTGGTGCCGATCCGCTACCGACAGCGCCCTCTGCATTCTGGCGACACCACCTCCTGGCAACGCTTTACCGCCGGTATTCTTTATATCCGCGATAAGCCGGTGATTCTCGGCATCATCTCCCTGGACCTGTTCGCCGTCTTGTTCGGTGGCGTGGTGGCACTGCTGCCGATCTACGCCGATGAAATCCTGCACGTGGGTTCGGAGGGACTTGGTGCCCTGCGCAGCGCCATCGCCCTCGGTGCTTTCGTCATGGGTTTGTATCTGGGAGTACGCGCCATTCGCCAGCACACCGGCCTGGTGATGTTCGCGGCGGTGGCGATCTTCGGCGTCGCCAATCTGGTGTTCGCCCTGTCCACCTCATTCTGGCTATCCCTGGCTGCCCTGTTCATTGCTGGCGCCGCCGACATGATCAGTGTCTATGTGCGGCTGACATTGCTGCAACTGGCCACGCCGGATGAAATGCGGGGACGCGTCAACGCCGTGAATATGCTGTTCATCGGCGCCTCCAATGAGTTGGGGGAATTCGAGTCGGGCATTACCGCGTCCTGGTTCGGCACCGTGCCGGCGGCGGTAATTGGCGGCGTCGGCACACTCGCGGTGGTTGGCTTGTGGATGTGGGGCTTTCCGGTCTTACGCCAGGTGGATCGACTTGAGGACGTCGCGGTGGAGGACGGTCAGAGCAGCGTCTTACGTAAATAGATCCGGCGATAAATACCCTGCTCCAGGCGCCGCTCGCATTCTTCATAGCCGTGATCAAGATAAAACACCAGATTCTCGACCATGGCTTCGCTGATGTAGATATAGAGCATGTCATGACCGGCATCACGAGCCAGCTGTTCGGCCTGTTTCAACAGCCTCCGGCCCAGCCCCTGTTTCTGAAAATCAGGGTCCACCGCCATGTTTTTTGTGAGCAGCCCGACGTCGGTTTCTTCCAGCTCCACCACACCCTGAATACCGAGCCCATCGTCCGCCACCCACACGATGTTCCGCAACACAACTTGATTGTAGTCGTCGGTCATCGGCGCCGGAGGGCGCCCCATGCGGGGAACGAAATGTTGATACGCGCGCAGCACGCAACGGGAAATAGCCGCCGCGTCCTGCCGACGGGCCGGACGTAGAACGACGGGACGGTGCCTATCCATGACGGCCATGACGTGTGAAACGCTTTCCTCCTGACAGCGCCCGGGTCCGAGGTCCCAGACAATGGAAGTTGCACTGTAAGAAGAATCCTGCTCGATGAGAAGAGGTTGTTCCATAATACGAGAAACCCGGCCCAGCCAATGTCGCAATTTGCTTATGCCTGGTGATTCGCGACAGTGGTTTCCGTTCACTGGTGCCGGTTACCCATTCGCGTGATGATGATTGACAACGCCTTGACGCGATCAAGGGCAAAATGGGTGGCCGAAAAGGAGATAACATCGTGAAGAATCTATCTGTTCTTCTGGTCGAGGACCATCGCCAGCTGGCCCAAACCGTGGTCGAATATCTTGAGCAGGAAGGCGCGATGGTGGACTACGCCGGCGACACCAGCCTGGCTCGTTCGTTGGTCAAGGAACACCATTACGACATCCTGATACTCGACGTGATGCTGCCCGGCGAGGACGGTTATAGTTTCTGCCAATATCTGCGCCATGATCTGGCTCTGGATACGCCGGTGATTTTTCTCACCGCGCGGGATCAGCTCGATGACAAGCTGGAGGGCTTCGAACGGGGTGGGGACGACTATATCGTCAAACCTTTCGCGCTTCCGGAGCTGGTTGCGCGGATTCGTGTTCTGGTGCGCCGGGAGCGTCGCGAAGTCACCCCTAATGTACTCACCATCGATGATCTGCAATTGGATCCTGCCCGGCAGGAAGTCCGCCGCGGCGGCCAGATTCTGAAGCTCTCTCCCACCGCGTTCCGAATATTACGCATTCTTATGCGCGAATCGCCCAAGGTGGTGAGCCGTGAGCAGCTCGAACAGGAACTCTGGGGCGACCTGGTGCCGGACTCGGACGCACTCAGAAGTCATCTCTACAATCTACGCAAAGCGGTGGACAAGCCGTTCGCTCACAACCTCATGGAGACTTTGCCAGGTGTCGGTTTCAGCATCCGGGCTCCGCGGAGCGAGAGCGCCTGAGAAACGGTTAACGAAATCGTACGCGCACTTCCGTGCCTTTGCCTGGCTGGCTGGCCACGTCCAGGTGCCATTCGAAACGCTCGCAAAGGCGCTGCACTATGGCCAGTCCCAAACCATACCCGCCCTCACTGGCGGCACCGCGTTCAAACGGCTTCAATAGCCGCGCCAGTTCCTCACGATCCATTCCGGATCCGGTGTCCACCACGTGCACGGCGTCATCGACCACGACCAGAGTAACGCGGCCCGAGCCGCTGTAATTGATGGCATTGCGGATCAGATTGGTGAAGACGATGTTCAGTACGGTCTCCGACGCCTCCAGTGACAGTAATGCTTTTTGCTTCACCCGGAGTTGAATCCGCTTGCGCTCCGCCAGCGGTTGCAGCCGATCGATCAGATTCGCCACGACGTCGTTCACAACCAGCGGCTCCGGCGACACTGGCCGCTGTTCCGTGCGCGCCAGCAGCAACAACGTCTCCACCAGCGCTTCCATGTCATCGACGGTATCCGACATCCTGCCGATCAACGGCCGATCGCCAATCTGACGCTCCAACAGCTCAAGATTGGCACGGAACACCGCCAGAGGCGTACGCAGCTCATGACTGGCATCCCGGGTGAACTGCCGTTCCCGTTCAACAAAACGCAGCAGACGGTCCGCATAAGCATCCAGCGCGGCGATCAACACCGAGGCTTCGCTGCCCGGCTCCGCTTCCACCTGGGAAAAATCCGGCCGTGCCTGCTGCGGATCAAGCACATTGGTATGACGCAGTGTTTCCGACAATCGAACCAGCGGCGACACTAACGCTCTGGACTTCCTCCAACCCAGAAAGGAGGTCAGGTAAATCACCAGCAATACGCCGGTCAAAGGCAGGATGCCAAACATGAACGCCAGGGCGGAAACCCTCTGTTCATCGAAAATCAGATAGAGGCGGGCCTCACCATTATGCTCGATATAGATCAGCGGCTGTTCGCCATCCAGCGTCACTCTCTGATAACCATCGGGCAATGATCTCAGCACCTCGGGCACCGGATCCCGGATCCGCTCATCCACCAGCAGCCCGAGCAGGTGGCGAGTGTTGGGACGGGCGGAACCCGGATCTTGCTGATAGAGCCGCCAATAGTGCTCGGCCTCCTGCATCAGGGCTTCCTTGACCAACACGTTTTCAATGATTTTCGCCGTGGCCCAGACTCCCAGCACCGTGGCCGTGCTGATAAACAGAACCTGTATCAGAAAAACCCGAGTGAGCCGGTGCTGAACCCCTTTACGTGTCATCTTGGTCCCGACAGAACAAATAATGGCCAACGAACCATTCCTTGCCTTCACCATAGTTGAACAGTTCGGCGCAGGCCATGAAAAACATCCGCCAACGCTGTAGCCAGATCACCCCTTCATTGCCGCCGTATAGTTCATCCAGTAGTGGAATCAACTCTTCCCGTTGGCGATCCGTTGCTTCCAACCAGGCTTCGAGGGTACGACCATAGTGGCGGCCATTTATGGCCCAGGACTGTTCCAGGTTGAGCCGATCGGCACAACGGGGCAGCCAATCGAAGGACGGCATGACCCCGCCGGTAAAGAAGTAACGCCCCATCCAGTTGGCATCACCCTCCGTTTCGAAAAGATATGTCAGCTGCCGATGGCAGAATATGTGCACGAACAGCTTGCCACCGGGCTTCAACCAATGGTGAATACGGCGGGTCAGCTCACGATGATTACGCATGTGTTCAAACATCTCCACCGAGACCACGCGATCAAAGTTCCGATCCGGTTGGAACACGGTCACATCCGCAGTGATGACACGAAGATTATCCAGTCCCCGCGCCTTGGCCCGGGCCAGAATCCATTGCCGTTGCGAGTTTGAATTGCTGACCGCGGTAATATGGCTGCGCGGGTAGCGGTCGGCCATCCACAGGGAAAGCGATCCCCAGCCGCAACCCAACTCAAGTACCTCCTGACCATCACTGAGCTTCGCCCTTTCGCAGGAGAGTGACAGCATTGCTTCCTCCGCCTCGGTCAGATCGTCCACGCCATCCGCCCAGTATCCGCTGGAGTATTTAAGATGCCGTCCAAGAATCCGCGAATAGAAGCGAGCATCCACCTCGTAGTGCTGTTCATTGGCTTCTCCCTGTGCCACCGCCACCGGGCCGCCGGAGAGTGTGTCGAGCAGTTGACGCTGTTCGGTTCGGCGGGGCTGTTCCCGCCGCAGACGTTTGCCAAGCAAGTAACGAATACCTTGGCGGACCAGTCTGTCAGGCAACAAGCCGGATTCAGCCAGACGAATCATCATGAGGCGGATCTCCAGGGGATAAACGGACTGGTGGTACGTTGGTAATCACGGTAATCCGCGCCACGGGATTTCAGCGCCTGCTTCTCGGTATAGGGAATGCCAGTGACGAACCAGAGAAACAGCAGCATCAGTACCGGCAGGCCCCACAGCCAGACGCCACCTTTCGCACCAACGGCGATCAGTGGATAGCTGAACCAATGCAACCACTCAAAAAAATAGTTGGGGTGCCGTGAGTATCGCCACAGGCCGTCACGGCAGGTTCGCCCGTGACTGTCGTCTCGTGCCTTGAAGCGCGCCAGTTGATGATCAGACAACGCCTCTCCACAGATCGCCACCAGCCCGATGGCGATGCCCGCGGTCATCGTTATCGGGTGGAATAGCGACTGGCTGGCAATAACATGGAACGGCAAGGCGAACACCCAGGCCAATCCGGCCTGAGCCCAGAACACCAGGAGGAACACAGGCTGCGCGCCACGCCCCAGTCGTTCACGCATCGCCCGGTAACGGCCGTCTTCCTGCTTCTCGTTGGTCACCCGCTTGAAAATGTGGCCACCAAGGCGGGTCGCCCAGACCAACAACAAAGCCCCCGCCACCAACCTCGGCAACCCTTCACCACTTCCGGCAATGAGATAGGACAATCCGGTCAGACCCGTTCCCATACTCCAGGCCACGTCCACCCAACCCGCGTTCCCGGTCAGCCGCTGAACCCACCACGCCATGGTAAAAGCCAATAACAACAGAACCAGACTGACAATCAGAACACCGGAGATCATCGTGTTTCCTTCCTTTCACGCCGCGACAAGGAGGCCAGAAACGGCACAATTACCGCCCAGATCGGCGCATAGCATAGCGCCATCGGCATCCAGCCCAGCGGTGCGCTCGCCGCACCGAAACGAATCCCCGCGGTTACCGAAAACACACCACCCATCGCCCCGACAACGGCAGCCCACCGCGGCCGGCGCCGTAACCAGGCCAGCGAATAATTAAAGCTCACCGCGAAACCCAACCACAGACTCCATATCCATGACGGCGGCCACCAGGTTCCGCCGCCTGTCACGTAGTGCAGCACTCCCGTGAACATCAAAAACGGCTCCACCAGAACACAGCACAATGCACCGGCCACCAACAATCTCAGATCCGCACGCCAGTTCCGCTCCAGCGTCCACAGCACCGCCAGCATTATCACCACCACGCTCCATGCCGGCACCACCCATTGGCGCGCGGATCCGATCACCGCCACCGGCCATAGCACCTGAAATCCTACGAAATTAGCCACAGTGGCGGCGACAACACGATTCATACACCGCAGCATCCTCCGTGTCTCGTCAACGGCCTGTGAACCAGGCTCACAACGGATTCACAACCGTCGTGAAATTGTAGCCACTGGTATTGAGGAGAACCCCATGAAACGCCTTTTGTGGTCCATGGCCACGGTATCGTTGCTGGCCGCCGCCGGTTGTGCCCATAGCCCGGATTCACCGGGTTATTCACACCTCTATGAGCACGCCCTTGAACAGCAACGCGGTGTAACGCCAGTGCCGGCAGGGGCACTGGAACGTTTTATCGCGCTCTATTCCCCGATCGACGCCCACTATCTGCGCGCCCATCTGGATGAGGTCTACGCGGAACGGATTTACTTCAACGATACTCTGGCCACGTTCTACCAGCGTGACGAGTTGAAGGCGCATATGTTGAAAACCGCCGAACGACTTAATGATATGCGGCTGCGCATCCGTAAGATCTGGCGGGACGACGATGATGTTTTCCTGCAATGGATCATGGAAACCCGCTTTACGGTTCTCGGCCGGGAACGCGGCTCACGTACCATTGGCATCTCGCAACTGCGTTTTAACCGGCAAGGCCAGGTGATCTTCCATCAGGATTTCTGGGACAGCAGCCAGGGTCTGGATCAGCATCTTCCCATCATCGGCCCCGTGACCCGAATGCTGCGGCAGCATCCCTGATAGGGCGTCTCTTCCGGTGTCGGCGGAACACTGGCGCCACGCCGCCGCCTCGGGTCTACGTTGAAGAGCCCGATACCGACTTTATCGGTGTTCCAAGCCCAGGCGGATCATGTCACCCCGATAGCACGGCCCGACTGCCAGAAGATGGACGGTACTGATAGCTCTTTCCAGAAAAGCCCCCTGGCAATAGCAAAGATAGTAGTCCCACATTCGGCAGAAGCGCTCATCAAATCCCATCTCCCTGATCCTGGGCAAAGCGGAAACAAATCTCTGCCGCCAGTGCCCCAGAGTACGCGCATAATCATGACCGATATCATGCAGCGCCACGGGAACCAGACGAGTACGACGACGCAGAGCGTCACTCATTACCGTTACCGATGGCAGAAAACCGCCGGGAAAAATATACCGCTTTATAAAATCGACGTTATCCCGCGCATACTCATAACGTTGGTCGGGCACCGTGATCGCTTGTAGCAGCAACATGCCATCCGGTTTGAGCCGGCTATTCAGAATGTCGAAGTATCCGTCCAGGTATTGATGCCCCACCGCCTCGACCATCTCCACCGAAACCACTCGATCGTAAACACCGCTCAGTTCCCGATAATCGCGCTCCAGCACCTCGATACGGTGGTCCAGACCGGCCGTTTTGATTTTCTCGCGGGCGTATCGTGCCTGCTCGCGGGAGAGGGTCGTGGTTGTTACCCGAACACCATGATGACGGGCTGCGTGGATCGCCAGCCCACCCCAGCCGGTACCGATCTCCAGCAGGTGCATACCTTCGGACAAACGCAGGCGGCGGCAGATCAGATCCAGTTTATGCACCGAGGCGGTTTCCAGGTCCACCTCCGGGCCGGGATAGATGGCGCTGGAATACATCATCCGCGCATCTAGAAAAAGAGCGAAAAACTCATTGCCCAGGTCGTAATGAGCGGCGATGTTACGGCGCGAGCCGTTCACGGAATTACGATGGGCGGAATGCAGGACCTTCAGTAGCGGTTTGACCAATAGTGCAGCGCCGCCCTCCAAGGACCGCATTGCTTCTATATTCGCAGCGAAATAACGCATCACCGCCACCAGATCGGGACTGTCCCAGCCTCCGTCCATATAGGCTTCGGCTGCCCCCAGAGCACCTCCGGTCACCATTCGTCTGTAGCAGTCCCAATCAGCGATCCGCAGACTGGCGGCGCCGTCGCCGAAGCGTACCTGAGTACCGTCCGGCTCATAAAGAGACAGGCCGCCGACAGGCAGGGCCGCCAGCCGCTTATGCACCAGCTTACGCGCCACCCCTTGCAGCCAGGTCGGATGCCGCATTACCAGAGCTTTATCCCCGTCCATCATGGCCGTTGTCCCCTCCTCTCGACTCACCTCGCCCGGGATGGGCATGAAACGGCACGCCTTTTCGCCACAATCTCCAGGCTTGCCAGTAAATCCCCGCCATGGTTTTCAAACTCTGAGCGCCAAAGCGACAGACGATTCTCGCCATGGCGCCGGGATCCGCGTTGGTCATTCGCATGTTCAGGCCGGCGGAGAACACCAGCTGATCGCCGTCATGGTCCTCCAACGTTAAGCGAAGGTCGGGAAACAGCGCGTGAAGGTACCAGTGGTAGCGCAGCGCCATGGGAAGAAACGGGGAAACATGAAACGTCTTGGCGTGGGAGGCCGTCAGCCCCTGTTCTGTCCACGCCAGCGGCAACGCATAGAAATGCCGCTCATGCCAGGGCGTATTCCTCACTTCCGCCAGCATCGCCGAGGGATAATCGGCGCCGGGAGGAAAGTGCATATACAGCACCAACGGATTGAACAAAGCACCGAAGGTACGCCATTGCCCCAACATACAAATCCGGCCCGACGACCAGTCGAGTCCATGCTCCCGGGCCTGCTGGCGGACTTTTTCCCCCAGCGGCCGGTCCCGGCCATCGATGAAATCCCGGTCCCGGAACGTCACCAGGCGCCAACGCCGCCCCCACAGTTTCTGCCTCCGCAGCAACCGGTCAGGCTCGTCCACATTGCACCACACCAACCACAGCGGGTAGCGGAACGAATGCACCACCGGCGTCCGGCGGCAATGCCAGACGTGTCCGCGGGCCAGAGCGAAATCCGGAATCACGAACTTCCCCCGGAACGCTCAAACCCGTCAACCACGTTCAGGGCGGACACCACCCCGTCCTCATGGAATCCGTTGCGGCACCAGGCGCCGCAGAACCAGGTTCGCCGTTCGCCGTTGCGCTGCAAAAGACGCTGACGCGCGGCGAGCCCCGCCGGGGTGAACAAAGGATGGCGAAAGGTGCGGCGGTGTAGCACTTTCTCCTCGCGAATCCGGTCCCCCGCATTCAGCGTTACACAGAATGTCTCCGGGGATGTCAGCCCCTGCAGCAGGTTCATGTTGTAAGTCACTTGTACCGGCTGAGTCTCATCGGCCATGCCCAGCATGGCGTTCCAGCTGGACCAGGCACGCCGGCGGCGTGGCAGCAGGCGGGTGTCGGTATGCAGAACCACATCATTGGACTGATAAGGCAACACCCCCAGACACTCTCTTTCCAGCGGGTCCGCGTCCTCCAGTATTTCCGAAACCTGGTCGCTGTGACATGCCAGGATCACCTGATCGAAACGGCGCGGCTTTTCTTCCCCCGCCAGCGTCAGATTCACACCAGCGGCATCGCGGCGCACCGAGATCACCGCGCGCCCGGTAACCCAGTGCGCCGGACAGGTTGAACGCAACGCCCGCACATAGCCGCGGGAGCCCCCGGGGATAACGTACCACTGAGGCCGGTCACGTAACGTCAACAGGCCGTGATGTTGAAAAAAGCCCACGAAAAAACGAGCGGGAAACGCCTCCATCTGCGCCAGTGAGCAGGACCAGATAGCACCGCCCATGGGCAGAATGTAATGCCGCCGAAAGGCATCGCTGTAACCGCCTTCCCGCAAAAACATCCCAAGCGGTTGCTCGCCACCGGGTTCGGTCAACAGAGCCGGGGCATCGCGATTGAAACGCAGGATGTCACGCAACAATCGCCAATGCCGCGGACGGGCCAGGTTGGCGCGCTGAGCGAAGAAGCCCGACAGACCATCGCCACAGTATTCCAGCCCGGTACGTGCATCGGACACCGCGAACCCCATGCGGGTCGGTTGGCGCCCTACTCCCAACAGCGTCAGCAAGCTTTCAAAGTTCGGGTAGGTACGGTCATTGAAGACAATGAACCCCATATCCACGGCGTAATCGCCATGTTCGCGGCGCACATCCACGGTATAGGTGTGCCCGCCCAGTTGCGCTTCGGCCTCGAACACCGTGACCTGATGACGGGCGCCGAGATACCAGGCCGCGGTCAACCCGGCGATGCCACCGCCGACAATGGCGATACGCTGACTCATGCCCCCTGCTCTCCGGCCTGCCGATGCCAGGCGTCACGCGCGGCGCGAAACGCTGTTTCCACACGCTGCTTGACCCCTTCGTGCGGCACCAGCGGCGGCGGATAGTCTCCGGTCAACAACGGCTGCTTCCAGGGCTCATGGATGGTCTCGTTATCGAGCTCCGCCAACTCGGTGACATAGCGTGCGATAAAGCGCCCTTCCGGGTCGAACCGACGGCTTTGTCGGACCGGGCTGAAAACCCTGAAATACGGCGCCGCGTCGGTACCGGTGGACGCGCTCCATTGCCAGCCACCGTTGTTGGCGGCGAAATCCCCGTCGATCAAATGTCGCATGAAGAACCGCTCCCCCTTTCGCCAATCGATAAACAGATGCTTGGTCAGAAACATGGCGGCCAGCATGCGCAAACGGTTATGCATCCATCCGGTGCTGACCAGTTGCCGCATCGCCGCGTCCACCAGCGGATAGCCGGTGCGGCCCTCACACCAGGCGTCAAAATGGGCTTCGTTATCGTTCCAACGCAGAAATCGCGTTTCCGGGCGGAACGGGGCCCCCTTCGCCAATGCCGGAAACCGGTGCAGGATTTGCCGGTAAAAATCCCGCCAGGCCAGCTCACCGATCCAGGTCGCCGCGCCTTCCCTGGCCACCGGGTCCTGCATCGCCATTCGCGCCGCCCGCCAGGCCTCCGCCGGCGCCAGGGTGCCAGCGGACAATGCCGTTGACAGTTCACTGGTGGCCGTCTCCGCCGGCCGGTCGCGCAGTCTTTTGTAATCTTCGATGTGCCACTTAACGAATGCCGACAATTGCCGGGCGGCGGCGTCTTCTCCCGGCTGCCACTGCGCCCTCAATGCCTGCCCAAGCGACAGTTCCGATAATGCCGCCTCCACCCTGCCGCGCCCGGCAAAACGACCCCGCCGTGCCGGCCAGCACGGCACCTCCGGCACCCGTGGGCCGTTTTCCTCCATCCAACGGTCCCAGCGTCGTTTGTACGCGGTGAAAACCGTGTAAGGAGTGCCTTTACCGGTATTCAAGGCTCTGGGCGGTACCAGAACCCCGTCGTCGAAACCATGAATACGGACGCCATCCTTCTCCAATTCATACGCCACCGCTCGATCCCGGTTCAGCTCATTCAACGGGTATTCGCGATTGCAAAACACATCGGTAATGCCGTGTTCGCGGACGAAATTCGTTACCGCCACCACCGCACCATCGAAGTCCCCCCCGTCGACCACATGCAGATCCACGCCGCGCGATGCCAGCGTCTTCCCCAATTCCAGCAGACTCTCCAGCACATACCAGCGGCGCAGCGGCGCCACCTCATGCCGGTCCCACTGCAACGGGCACAATACATACAACGCCAGCGCCGGTTCACCCGCCGCCAACGCCCGCAGCAGGGGCGTGTGGCTGTGACAGCGCAAATCGTTACGGAACCAAATCAGACGCATCGTCTCCCCTCCTCGCCGCCATGGTCGTCGACCAATCCCTCATTGCCTGGGCCACTTCGGCGAAATCTCCCGGACAGCGGGCCAACCATTCCGGTGTCGATAATTCCGAAGTCAGAGCCGGGCCACAGCACCACAGAGCCGGCCCGAAACCCGGTGTGCGCTTCGGCCACCACCTGGCACTCTGACGTCTTACCGGGTGTTCCCCGAGCACCCATAGCAGGCCATCCAGACGGGGATGGTTCAGCCAGGTCCCCAGTTCCGTCCCCGCCACCGGCAACATCACACTCCATACCGGCACTTCCGAAAGCGCGGCCTGAAGCATCCCCGGCAGGGGGTCGCCCACCGCCATCACCAACCATCCGTGTTGACGGCGACTGGGCGTGGCCGCCAACAGAGGGCCGGACAGCTTCAGTCGCAAAAAGCTGTCAAACAGCGTACGCGCGGCGAGACGACCCGGCGTTCGCAGGTGCGACCGCAACGGCTCGCACCAGCCGCTCACCACCTTCTCCAGCGGGTAGTCGCCGGTCAGCCGCCGGAATAACTGTTCCAATCGGCGAACATTGAGGTCATCCAGAGCGGACCAGGCCTCCTCCATGGCCTGGCGCCAAGGGCCGCTCGCCGCCTCCGGGGGCGTTCCCTGTTCCAGAACAGCACGCACCTGACTGATCGGCAGCCCGCGATCCAGCCAGGCGAGGATAGAGTGGATACGAGCGACATCCGCTTCAACATACCGGCGATGGCCCCGCTCGGTCCGGGCGGGACGGATCAGTCCATAACGCCGTTCCCAGGCCCGCAGCGTCACCGGGTTCACACCGCAACGTTGGCCAACCTCCTGGATGGTCAGGGTCTCTTCCGTGCTCATAAACGGTTCCTCAATCCCAGGGCATCCGGATACGGACACAAATATTCCTGGGTCGCCAGATAAGGCTGCTCCACTTTGCTCTGAGCGCTCCGCAGCATCGTCATCGGTACGACCAGAGGCACTTCTTCACGCTGGTAAGCCTCGATCTGCTGATGAATCAGGCGGCGGTCCTCGGTACTCAGTCCCTCGCGCAGAAAGCCGGTCAAGTGCAGCATGGTGTTGACGTGGCTGCCCCGTGACACCCGCCGCGCCAATGCCGGCATCACCCGGGCGATGTATTCGTCGGCAATCACCGGCAGAGGCCGGCGCTTGAGGTCGGACAACAACGGGCCCATCCGCCGGTAGGTGGCCTGGCAGTGCGCCAGCAACTGGAACTTGTGGCGGCGGTGGAAGGCCAACAACCCTTCCGCGGTCACCCCGTTCTCCCGCAAACGACACCAGTCGTCATACACGAATACCCGCTCAACGAAGTTTTCCCGCAGGCCATCGTCGTTTAGGCGCCCTTCCTCCTCCAGTGGCATCAGGGGAAACCGGCGCGCCAGCGCCGACGCGAACAGCCCGCTGGCGTCCCGCCTCGCCACCTCACCATCGGCGCGATAGACGCGGACCCGTTCCATGCCGCAACTTGGCGACTTGGCCATCAATACGAACCCTCGGAGGTGCGCGAGACGTTCCAGCCCCTGATCGATAAAACCGTGCATCAGCGCGGTGAAATCCTTTTCCCCATGCGTGGCGCACAACCGGATCCCGCCATCGATTTCCACCAGCCGCATAGCCTGACGAGGCGCGGGCAAGCCGGCGCCCATCTCCGGGCACAGGGGATGAAACTGGAAGTAGCGGTCCAACACCTCCGTGCAGTAACGGGAGTGCTTATGCCCGCCATCGTGCCGTACCGGACTGCCCAGCAGGCAGGCGCTGATCCCCACGGGGATGCGTGAATCTTTGGTGATTACCGGATGCGCGGTCATGGCCAGGCTCCATTCGCGTTCTTTGATCTGTACAAGAATGCCGTTTTGTACAAGTTTCAGCGAGCGGCGATGAAGGCGCCGTGAAGATCAGTGAACGCTACCGCGTCAGACTGGCATCGGGAGTCATACTCGGGGCGGCGCCGGTGGCAATCCGTGGGGCGGTTTACCATGGGCGGTGAACCATAAAAAAACCCCGGGTACCGCAGTCGATACGGCCCGGGGTCCTGAAGGGAACCAGGAAATGGGCCCGGCAAGGCCGGGCTTCGTGTCATCAGCGGGGATTCAGGCGATGTTGTTCACGCGGCGCGCATTGCGGAACAATTGATCCATTTCCCCTTCATAGTAAGCCTCGACGCGGGGATTCATGACCTTTTTCCACAGCGGCGGGAACAACGCCAGCACATACATGGCGGCGTATCCACCGGGCAGTTGCGGGCTTTCCTCATAGTGGCGCAGGACCTGATAGCGCCGCTTGGCGTAGGCATGGTGGTCGCTGTGGCGTTGCAACTGAAACAGCGCCAGATTGGTCAGCAGGTAGTTGGAGTTCCAGCTATGCGCCGGGGTTACCCGCTCATAGCGGCCGCTGTCCTGCAATCGACGGTGCAGACCGTAGTGTTCGACGTAGTTGATAATTTCCAGGGTCACCGCGGCCACGAAGCTCTGCGCGGCGAAGAACAACACGCCCTGCCAGCCAAATGCGATTCCGAACGCCACCGCGAACAACGCGGAGATGCCGTACCACCAAATCAGTTCATTATGGATGCTGAAGTTCTTTTTACCCTTGCGCTCCAGATATTGCTTTTCCAGCTTCCAGGCATTGAGGAAGTTGTGCTTGATGGCACGCGGGAGAAAACTGTACAGCCCCTGATTGTACTGGGATGAGGAGGCATCCTGCGGGGTGGAAACATGGACATGGTGGCCGCGCACGTGCTCCACCTTGAAGCCGGCGTAGGTCACGGAGGACAGCAGCAGCCCGCCCATCCAGTTCTCCAGTTTGGGATCCTTATGGACGAATTCATGGCCCAGGTTAATGGCGATGATGCCGCCCACTGTGCCAATGGACACAATCCAGCCCAGCTTGCCGAACCAGCTGTAGTCGTTACTGATGAACACATGGCCGGCATAGAACAGCACGCCCAGCCAGATAAAGCCCATCAGAAACAGGAAGAACGTATAGATGCGCTCCTCGCTCAGGGACGGCACCTGGACCTGCTCGTCCGGGTTGGACGGATCCTTGCCGATGAGATAGTCGAGCAACGGCACGATGCCGAAGACAACGAAATAGATGAACCAGGCCCAATAGTCCTGGGTGCCGGAATCACGTCCCACATAGACGCTGAACGGCAACAGCGGCAGCACCGCGGCCCAGAACAGGAGATAGCCCCACTTTTTTATTTTCAACATGGTGTCGGACGACATTTTGGCGAACATGATCGGCCTCGCTAGTGACGGTAACAGTCTTCGATGGCAACGTTATCATGATTAACTCAATTGTCAAACAATTCAATTAGTGACACATGCACCGATAATGGCGATAATTGCTCTCATCAAAAGGAGCCCTTTATGACCTTGAGAGCCGTGAGCCTCAGCGAGCAGATTGCCGATCATCTGGCCGAGCAGATTGTCCGCGGCGAGCGTAAACCCGGAGAGAAGCTGCCGGAATCGGAGTTGGCCAAACAGCTGGAAGTGAGCACCAACTCACTCCGGGAGGCTTTCAGACTCTTGGAAAAGCAACATTTGATCGAACTGCAGCCGCGCCGTGGCGCGCGGGTTTGCGAGGTCAGCGAAAGCGAGGTTCGCGACCTTTATGATTTCCTGTTTCTGCTGCTTTCACGGCTTGCGGCGCAAGCTGCCAGCAACTGGCAGCCCGGCCAGATCGAGGACCTCGCCGCCATGCTGCCGGACTTCCAGCGCTGTTATGACCAGGGCGATGTCCAGGGCGGCCACCAACTGGCCTTCCGGTTCGTCGAGATCGCCACCGATCGTTTCGCCGCCAACCGCTACCTGGCGGCGGACATCACCGACCTGATGCCCTTGTTGAAGCGGTTTTCCTTCATTGCGCTGCAGGAGGAAACCACCGAGTTCGATGTGTCCCTTCGCATTTTCCAGCGCCTGTTGGAAAACGTGCTGGCGCGGGATCCCGAGAAAGCCGCCGCGGACATTCGCGAGTATGGCGAGAACCAATGCCGGATCGTGCTGCGGGCCGTGGCAAAGCGGAAGTTTTGACACGGAACGAGCTCTCCCCACCGCTTCCACACAAAACCCACATAAGAGTCCCATTCAGGCCGTCCATGCTCCCCCCGACCTAACCTGCGAGGGGAACCGACATGACCATTCGCCTGCTTGCCACGCGGCCCGGTGCCGCACTCCGAAACACCCTGCCCTGGGCCTTGTTTTGCCTGGCCGCGCTGCTGTTGTCCGCCACCGCCCACGCCCTGCCCCGGGACACCCCGGCGGAGCCCGGTAGCGGCGTCTTCCTGATGTTCGATGACCAGGGCCGGGAGGTGCCGGCCACCCTGCTATCCTCCGATGTGGATATTGATATCAGCGGCCCGGTCGCCCAGATCACCCTGGTGCAGTCGTTCCAGAATGAGGGTGCGCTCTTCAGCGAGGGGCGTTACGTGTTCCCGCTGCCGGAGCAGGCGGCGGTCACCGGCATGACCCTGACGGTGGGAGAGCGCCGCATCGTCGGTGAGATCCAGCCCAAACAGGAGGCCAAACGCCGCTACCAGCAGGCCAGGAGGGACGGCCATCGCGCCGGGCTGGTGGAGCAACGTCACAGCAACCTGTTCACCACTTCCGTGGCCAATATCGCTCCCGGCGAACGCGTCGAGGTCACCTTGCACTACAGCCAGACCGTGGATGTGCGGGGCAATGACTTCCGGCTACGGGTGCCGATGACGCTGACGCCGCGTTACCAGCCGGAAGGCGGCGAGAGCCTTTCCGGCCCCTTCCAGTCCCCGGATAGCGGTGCCAGCCCCAATATGGCGCGTGTGCAGGTGGAGCTTGATGCCGGCCAATCGATCCTGCCGCCGGACAGCGGCAGTCATGATTTGGACGTGAGCGGCGCCCGTGGCGTCTATCAGCTCCATCCCAGCGAAGGCCTGGTGCCCATGGACCGGGATTTCCTGCTGCACTGGCGCATCGCCAACGCCGAACAAAGCCGCGGCAGCCTGTTCGTGGAGACGGTGAATGGCGAACACTACGCGCTGGTGATGCTGACCCCGCCCTCGCGACCCGCCGCCACCCGCGCCCTGCCCCGGGAGACGCTGTTCATTATCGATACCTCCGGCTCCATGAGCGGCGCCTCCATCCGCCAGGCCCGCGCCAGTCTGCTGGAAGCGCTGGCGCACCTGCGGCCTGGTGACCGCTTCAATGTGATCGAATTCAACAGCGTCCATCACGCCCTGTTCGAAGCCCCAATGCCCGCCGACGAGGCGCACTTGCAGCAAGCACGCCGCTTTGTCGCCGGACTGGAAGCCAGCGGCGGCACCGAAATGCTGCCCGCTCTGAATACCGCGCTGACCATGCCCACTGATGCCGAATACCTGCGCCAGGTAATGTTCATCACCGACGGCGCGGTGACCAACGAGGACGGCATCTTCAGCCTGATTCATCGGCGCCTGGGCTCGGCCCGTCTGTTCACCGTCGGCATCGGCTCCAGCCCCAACAGTCATTTCATGCGCAAGGCAGCGCAGTTCGGCCGTGGCACCTTCACCTACATCGGCAACCTGCAGGAAGTGTCGAAAACCATGACCGACCTGTTCGAGAAGTTGGAGAATCCGGTGATCCGCGATGTACAGCTGACCCTGCCACCTGGCGTGGAGGCGGAAATCTGGCCGCGCCGCATTCCTGACTTGTACGCCAGTGAGCCGCTGCTGCTGACGCTGAAGCTGAATCGCGTTCCCGAGTACCTGACACTGACCGGCCTCACGCCCACGCCGTGGGAACAGACCCTGCAACTGCCCGAAGGACGGCAACACCCCGGCATCGCCCGCCTCTGGGCCCGCAACAAGATCGAGGCACTGAATGACCGGCTGGCGCTGGGCGAATCGGAAGAAGTGATCCGTCCACTGCTCACCGACGTGGCACTGGAGCACTCGCTGATGAGCCGCTACACCAGCTTCGTTGCCATCGAGCGCATCCCTTCCCGCCCGCTGGACGAGCCGTTGATCCGGGAGGACCTTGCCAACACCCTTCCCGATGGTCTGGCCTGGCCCGCTACCGCCACCGGTGTCGACCGGCTCTGGCGACACGCCGCGGTACTCGCCCTCACCGGCCTGCTTCTGATCCTGGTGTTCCGCCGGAGACACCGCCGTGACTAGGGGCGAACGTGGGTTGCTCGGAGCAGTGCTGGTCTTTCTGGTGCTGGTGGTCGGCAAGGCGACCTGGATCGAGGCCAAGGCCTGGGTCGCCCAGGTTCTGATCGCCCGGGCCTGGGAACAAACCCTGGCCGACGGTGGTCACCATCCCCCCTGGCCCTGGGCGGACACCTGGCCGGTGGCGCGGCTGACCGATCACAACGGCAGGGATTTGTATGTCCTGGAAAGCGCCAGCGGCCAGGCCCTGGCGTTCGGTCCCGGCCGCATGGCGACCGGCGATGGCGGCTGGGTGGTGGCCGGACACCGGGACACCCACTTCCGCTTTCTGGAAGGGCTGGCAAAAGACCACCGGCTGAGCTTGCAGAAGGCGGATGGGCACTGGTCCCGTTACCGGGTGACCGCCACCGAAGTGGCCGACATCCGACGGGACACCCTGCAACCGCCGGCGGACCCGCGGGCGCTGGTCCTGGTCACCTGCTATCCCTTCGACGCCAGCGCAGCGGGAGGGCCGCTGCGCTATGTGGTCAGCATGAGAACGGTGGCCAGCACGGAATCCGTGGCCAACGCGGAAACACTTAGCGGCCGAGGATATCCCGGGCAATGATTTCCTTCATGATCTCGCTGGTACCGCCGTAGATGCGCTGAATACGGGCATCCACATAGTCCCGGGAAATCGGATACTCCTTCATGTAACCGTAACCGCCGAACAACTGCAGGCACTGGTCCGCCACTTTGCCCTGCAGCTCGGTGGTCATCAGTTTGGCGATGGAGGCGTTGGTGGTGCTCAGCTCACCCCGGCCATACTGATCGATGCACTGGCTGGTGAAGGCCTTGTTGACCTCAACCATGGCGTGCAGGTTGGCGAGCACGAAGCGGGTGTTCTGGAATTTGGCCACGGACTGCCCGAACGCCTGACGCTCCTGGACGTACTCGATGGTCCGCTCCAGCATGCCTTCGCACGCGGCCACCGCGCTCAGCGCCAGAATCAAGCGCTCACGGGGCAGCTCGTTCATCAGGTTGAAGAAACCCTTGCCTTCTCCGCCCAGGATCTGGTCGGCACCGACGCGGACATCCTGGAAGAACAACTCCGAGGTGTCCGCCGCGTGATGACCCATCTTTTCCAGATTGCGGCCACGGGAGAAACCCGCCGTCGTGGCGTCCACGGTAAACAGGGTCACGCCCTTGGCGCCGGCATCGGGATCGGTTTTGGTGGCCAGGACGATAACGTCGCTGTGCTGGCCATTGGTAATGAAGGTCTTCTGGCCATTGATCACATAGTGATCGCCGTCTTTTTCCGCGCGGGTTTTCATGCCTTGCAGATCGGAACCGGCACCGGGCTCGGTCATGCCAATGGAGCCCACCGCCTCCCCGGTCACCATCTTCGGTAACCAGCTCTGTTTCTGCTCCTCCGTGCCCAGGTGCAGGATATAGGGCGCAACGATGTCGGAGTGCACGGACAGGTTGGACGCCAGAGCGCCGAACCCCAAACGGGAGGCCTCTTCCACGATCACCGCGGAAAGCCGGAAATCGGCGCCAAAGCCGCCGTAGGCCTCCGGCACGTCGACACACAGAAACCCGTTTTCACCCAATTGATTCCACAATTCGCGGGGGAATTTCTCTTCTTTCTCCCACTGGTCATAGTGTGGCGCGACTTCCTTCTCGAGGAACTTGCGGACATTATCGCGGAACAGCTCAATTTCGTTTTGGTCAAGCATGACTCACCTGTTTTGTAACCTGGCCATTTGAAAACGGGACCTTCCCGGCCCCGTAACGGGTACCCGAACCATCCGGATACCGCAAAGGACATACCGGTTTGCCGGAAAGCGCCCTATTCTAAGGTGTGATTCTTCAGGATAACACTTGACGTAACGTCAACCCGAAGCCCTGGCGGTTGCCGCCCAAGCGACATTTTTTACCTATCCTCTGCCTTCCCGGCGTGCCCCCGCCTCGTCCATTCCGCCGATTGTCACTGGGCACGGGTGGACAGCGCCGTCACCGCCATGGATCATCTGCCGTTTCCCGAATCGGCAGGACGGAGCGTTCATGGCCAAACTGTTTCTGGTACGCCACGGCCAAGCGGCCTTCGGCGAAGACAATTACGATCAGCTTTCCAAGCTCGGTCACCAGCAGGCACGCTGGCTTGGTGAGTATTTCCGTGAACGGGGGGTCACTTTCAAGCGAGCCCTGGCCGGCGGGTTGATGCGGCAACAGGACACCGCCAAGAGCCTGCTCGCCGCCACCGAAAACCCTCCTCCTCTGGACACCCATCCCGGCCTGGACGAGTACGATGGTCACGCGCTTTATGTCAGCCATACTGGCAGCGCTGATGTGGCCGGCCACCAAAAACGGGACGCGGTGGATTACTGGCGGACGTTCCGTGGTGCTTATCAAGGCTGGGTGGACGGCACCCTTATCGGAGAGCACGAGAGCTGGGCGGATTTCGGCGGCCGCATCCACCAGGCATTGGGTGGTCTGTGCACGGGTTTGTCCCGGGAAGACAATGTTCTGGCGGTCAGTTCCGGCGGTGTCATCGGCACCACCATAGCCGGCCTGTTACAGACCGCGCCGCGTTCCGCCATCGAGTTGAATTTCCAGTTCCGCAACAGCGCATTCTGCGAAATTATCGTTGGTCGTTCCGAATGGCGCCTTTCCACGTTCAATGCCCTGCCCCACCTGGATCGCCCTGATCGGCGCGACGCCATTACCTTCGTTTGACGGCTCGAGCCCCTCCCGGCAAATCGTCGTAACAGACGATAACCGGTTATGGCTTTGTCGATAGGGTAAGGACGGCCAGACTCGCCTTTTATGGTGGGTTACTCACCTTTTTTGGGAGGTCGTCCATGCACCTTTTGCTTGTCGTTCTACGTCCGGTCTTAATAGGGATTCTGCTCGCCGGCATGGCCGGCGCCCACGCCACCACCTTGCGTTATGCCACCGGCTATCCTCCGGGGTCCCTGCCCGCCAAGGCAGCGGAAAATTACGCCAAAGCGGTGGAAAAATATTCCGATGGTGATCTGAAGTTACGCGTCTTCGCGCTGTCTCTTCTCAATGCTTCAGAAACTTCCGATGGTGTCCGTGATGGTATCGCCGACGGCGGCTATTTGCTGACGGTGTACTTTCCCGCCATGTATCCGCATACCAATCTGGTCAACGAATCCTCCATGCAGCTGTTGCTGTTCGACGAGAAAGCGCTGAATGGTAAAGGCGCCCTGGCCTATGAAGGCGCCATGACGGAATTCACTTTCTTCAACTGCCCCGAATGCCTTGAAGAGTACGAACAGCAAAAACAGGTTTATACCGCCAACGCCGCCAGCTCCAGTTATGGTTTGCTGTGCAACAAACCGGTCACCAATCAGGAACAACTCAAAGGCAAACGTCTTCGCGTAGCCGGCTCCCACTGGTCCCGCTGGTCCGAACATTTCGGCGCCACCTCCATGTCACTGACCATCAACGATACGCTCGAAGCGCTGCACCAAGGCGTGATTGACTGCACCATCGCATCAGCGCCGGAGTTGATCAACCTGGGACTGATCGAGGCCGTCAGCGATATCACCATGAGCGTTCCTGGTGGCGTCTATGCTGGTGCCAATGCCGGCAGTTTCAATGTTGATGTCTGGCGCAAACTCAATGAGAAACAACGACAGGCTATTCTCCGCGCCGGTGCCCGTTACACCGCCGAAACACCCTGGAGCTACCTGCAACTTGAAAAGGAAGCTCTGAAGAAGACCGAGGAAAAAGGCGCCGAACTGCACCAGGCATCACCGGAACTGTTTGAGGCCAGCCGTGAGTTCATTAAGCAGGATCTCAACACCATCATCGACTACTACGCTAAAAATCATGGCGTCGAACGCGGTGAGGAAATGCTCGATACCTTCCATGATCTTCTCAAAAAATGGGTCGGCCTGGTTCAGGATGTGGACAGTCTCGACGATCTGGAAGCGCTGTACTGGGACGAGGTTTTCTCCAAAGTGGATGTATCCAGCTACGGAATGAAGTAAACCGATAACACAGAGAAAAGGTGACTGATTATGGCGATAACAAAAAGTGTCACCCGTGCTTTTCTCGTGGCCATGTTCCTGGTCGGTTTCGGCCAGGCTAGCGCCGCGGACACATTGAGATTGGCACTGGGCTACCCGCCGGGTTCAAAAGCCGACGAGGTCATGCAGAAGTACGCGGAGACGGTAAAGCAATATACCGACGGCAGTCTGTCGGTGAAGGTGTATCCGATGTCATTGCTGAGCGCCGCGGAAATTTCCGACGGTGTGCGTGACGGCATCGCCGATATCGGGGTCATGTACACCGTGTACTTCCCCGCCATGTATCCGCATACCAATCTGGTCAACGAATCCGCCATGCAACTTCTGTTGCTGGATCCGGAAACCCTGAATGGCAAGGAAGCGCTGGCTTTCGAAGCGGCCATGTCGGAGTTCACTCTGTTCCACTGCCCCGAGTGTCTGGAGGAATACGAAAAGCAGAATCAGGTTTATACCGCCAATGCCACCAGCATCAGTTACGGCCTTTTATGCACCACCCCGGTGACCAATCAAGACCAACTGAAAGGCAAACGCATCCGCGTCGCCGGCTCTCACTGGTCCCGCTGGGCCCAGCATTTCGGCGCCTCCTCGGTTTCCCTCACCATCAACGAAACCCTGGAAGGACTCAGCCAGGGCGTGATCGACTGCAGCATCACCTCCCCGGTGGAACTCATCAATCTCGGCCTCGGCGAAGTGGTCACCGACATGACCCTGGCTATCCCTGGCGGTCTGTACGCGGGCGCCAGCGCCGCCGGTTTCAATCAGGACGTCTGGCAGGGGCTCACCGAGGAGCAACGCCGCGCCGTACTCCGCGCCGGCGCCGCCACCACCGCCCTGTCACCCTGGGCTTCCCTGGAACAAAAAGCGGAGGCCATGGCGCTGGCGGACAAGGAAGGAATCAAACAGCACGATCCGGACCCAGCCCTGATGGAGGCCACCCGCGATTTCGTCAAAGCCGACATGGATACCATCGTCAACTATTACGCCAAGAATCACGGCGTTGAACGCGGCAAGGAGATGCTCGATTCATTCCATGAAATTCTGGTTCGCTGGGTCGACCTGGTACAGGATGTCGATAGTGTCGAAGAGCTGGAAAAACTGTACTGGGACGAGATCTTTTCCAAGGTGGATGTAGGTACTTACGGTATGAACTAGACGTGTTGTCAGCACATCGAAAACAGTAAAAAGGCCGGCATCAAAGCCGGCCTTTTTACTTAAAGAAAACGACTACTTTTCTGGTTTTACGCTCACTGATGCTTTTAACGAATTGGCCACGAAGCAGTTACGGTGCGCACTCTCATGAAGCCTCCTCAACGTCTCTTCATCCACCTCATCGCCGTCGAAAACCACTTTCGGATGCAGCACTACCTCGGTAATGGACATACGTCCTTCCGCGTTCTTGTCCACCACGCCCTGAGGCCGGTCCACATAGCTGAGCACTCGCAGCTTTTTCTTGGCGGCGATGGAGAGAAAGGTCAGCATGTGGCAACTGGAGGTGGCGGCGATCACCGCCTCGTCCGGATTCACCCGGCTATGACAACCATGGTAATCCGGCGACGCCGACGCCTGGATCACCTCGCCCCCGGCGAACGTCCATTCATGGTCGCGTGGAAAAGTCTCATACTGGAAATCCGCGCCCGGCGGCAGATGCCAGGCGACGCTGGCGGTGTACTCGGTCATGGCAATTCTCCCTTCGGCCCTCTGAACAAGCTCCTCTTCAACCATGCCCCCGGGCATGCTTCGTGGCAAGTGATCAAGGTCAATACCCGCCGCGAAAACGTTACCCCTCGTTCTCACCCTGTAACCCTTCGGCCACCGCCCGCGCTACCCGGCGACTGTGGAGCAGGGCGCAATGGCCGAGATAGGGCACATGCACGGTGCGCTCGGCACCGTCCAGCAAGGCACTGGAGGCGGGCAGAATAAAGTTGTCCATGGTGGAGTAGATCACCTGGTAGAGCGCCCCTCCGGGGCAGGCTCCGCCTTCTTCCAGCTCCTTGATGAAAGGACTGTCATAGCGCATCTGGGCGGCGGCGCCACGGGGCGCGAACAGTGCCGAGATGCGCGATCCGTGATGGGGGCTACCCAGGGTGATGACCCGATCGACCTTACCGGCCAGCCCCAGATTCTTGAGCGCATAGCGGGCCAGGGGGCCGCCCATGGAATGGCATACCAGGTCGGCTTTCTCCGCTCCGGTCAGGGCCAGGATGCGGTTCACGTGATCCGCCACTTGTTGGGCCAGTTTGCGCGCATTAATGTGGGGTGGGGTATAACTCACCGAATACACATTGGCCCAACCACGACGGCGCAACCACCATTGCAGCCAGAGAAAATTGGTACTGTTGCCGCCATACCCGTGCACCAGAATAATCGGTTTCCGCCCCTGCTGACGGGAGCGACGCGGCGACGCGTCCTGGACCAGCCGCAGTGGATAACTCAGTACCAGTATGGTCAGACTGAGGGCCTCCCGCGCCACCGCCAGTAAAGCGGGCAGGGGATGCAATGCGGCTTCCCGGTCCGCTGGCGTGGGAGAGGGGAAAGCACGCCGGTCATAGTACCAAAGCAGATAGAACACCAGCGTCAGGGCCCCAGGGACAAGCAACAGAGCCAGCAGCAAGCAGAAAATCCAGGACATAGGGGGTTCTCCTTTATAACCGGCACTCTTGGCACCGGGCCGTTCCGGAAAACTACGCGCCCCCGGCGCCCGGCTCAACGCGGTACTGGCACCCGCGTACCGCCGACGGTCATTGACATGACCGCACCGGGGGTGTCATGGCAAACTGGCTGACCTTTTCGGGAAGAGCACGAACGAGAACAATATGAGCGACACCGTTATAGTCAACGAAGTGGGCCTGCGTGATGGCCTGCAGAATCAGCCCGTCACCGTGGATACCGACACCAAGGCGCGATTGGCCCGCCTGCTGGTGGATGCCGGTGTCCGCTATCTTGAGCCGGTCAGCTTCGTCAGCCCGAAAGCGATCCCGCAGATGGCCGACGCCGCCGCGCTGACCCCCCGGTTACCGGCCGGCGAAGGGCTGCACTACACTGCCCTTGTGCCCAATTTGAAAGGCTATCAACTGGCCCGGGATGCCGGTTACCGCACCGTTGCCCTGGTGCTGTCCACCACCGACACCTTCAACCAGCGCAATCTGAACATGACCCTGGAACAGGCCGCCGCCAGCTGCGAGAGCATCATCGCCGCCGCCCGCGAGGACGGCGTGGTCACCCGGACCTACATTTCCGGCGCTTTCGCTTGCCCTTACGACGGCCCGGTGCCGGTCAGCCTGCCACAACAGCTGACCGGGCGCATGTTCGCCGCCGGCAGCGATGAGGTCGCCATCGCCGACACCATCGGCGCCGGCAACCCGAAGCAGATGAAGGACATCATGACGCCGCTGATCCGTGAATACGGTGCCAACAAGTTCTTTGTCCATTTACACGACACTCGCGGGCTGGCGGCGGCCATGGCCTGGGAGGCGGCGGACCTGGGTGTGCGCCGCTTCGACGCCTCGGTGGGCGGCCTCGGCGGCTGTCCGTTCGCGCCAGGCGCCACCGGCAATATGGCCACCGAGGATCTGGTTTATTTACTCGAAAGCTGTGGCCTGAAAACCGGCATCGACATCCAGGGCCTGCGCGAAGTGGTGGCGCTGGCGGCGGAAGCGACCCAGCGGCCGCTGGGCGGGCGAATTCTGGAGTGGATGGCCTCACAGGAGAAGCGCGGCAAAACGCCCTGTCTTTGGTAATCTTCTGGATTGAGGGGCCAATGTCCGCCATTTTCACCGAAAATGAGGAGATTGGCCCCGAAAACACCAAAAACGTCTAGTGAAGCTGGAACAGGATCTTCAGCAGTTGCACCCCGAGCAACACGATCAGCGGACTTAAATCCAGCCCCCCCATATCCGGCAGCAGGCGCCGCGCCGGGGCCATGATCGGCTCGGTGATCTGCACGATGACCCGCACCATCGGATTGTACGGATCCGGCGCGATCCAGCTCAGGATTACCCGGATCAACACCATCCAGAACACATAGTTGAGGATCAGCGACGCCAGCTCGCGCAGGGTGTAGATCAAGAGTTGCGGCCCCAGACCGGAGGGCAGGGAGCCGTAATGGATGGCACTGAGCACCAACACCTTGGCGATGATCAGGATCACCACCAACACCAGCGAGGCAATGTCCAGCCCCCGCCAACCGGGGATGATCCGACGCAGCGGCGCCAGCAGGGGGTTGGTGGCGCGCAGCACGAACTGGGAAATCGGGTTGTAGAAGTCGGCCCGGGCCAGTTGCAGTACAAAGCGGGTCAGAACAATGAAAATGTAAATACTGAACGCCACATTGATCAGGAAGATCGCGGCACCCTGGGGGTTCATAGGCTCTCCGGCGGTGTCATTTGGCGAAAGAGTATTGGGGCAAATCGGCGTGAATTCAAACCGGATCGGTGGGGGAGGGTGATTGGAAGGAGCCGGCACCCGAGATCGAGGGCGGGTCGCCGTTGCAGGAAACGCCCACGAGGGCAGTTGACAGCGGAAAAATAAAAACAGCTGATCTTTAGCCGCTGTGGGAAGCTTGCTTGCAAGCGAATATTGCAAACGCCTGAGCGGACCCTTCGCTTGCAAGCAAGCTTCCCACAGCCATCCCTGGCCAGTCGTAAATCACGCTGCGAAGCATGCTTCGGCGGAGGATCCTACACAGGCCGTGCCCGCCATCCGTGGCGCGACGCCGTGCCGGTTGGAAAGCCCGGCCTGGCCATCCATGGCCAGTCGTAAACCGAGCTGCGAAGCATGCTTCGGTCTCGGTTTACCCAGCCAGCTCTTCGGAGCGTTCGCGGGCGGCGGCGACGGCGGCCTGGACGTGCTCACGGAAGCCGGCTTCCTCGAAGACTTCCAGGGCGGCGGCGGTGGTGCCGCCAGGGCTGGTGACGCGCTGGCGCAGCACATCCGGGCCCACCTCGCTGGTGATCGCCAGTTGCGACGCGCCCCAGGCGGTCTGCAGCACCAATTGGCGAGCGGTGGCGGCATCCAGGCCCTGGGCCTTGGCGGCGTCGATCAGCGCTTCCATCAACAGGAAGAAATAGGCCGGACCGGAACCGGAAACGGCGGTCACCGCGTCCAGCGCCTGTTCGTTATCAAACCAGAAGGTAAGGCCCACCGCCCCCAATACCTGGGCAGCCAGGGCTTTCTGGCCGTCATCCACGCCCTCGGCGGCATACAGACCGGTGGCCCCGGCCTGCACCAGTGCCGGCGTATTCGGCATGCAGCGCACGATGGGCACTTCCTCACCGAGCCAGGCACGCAGGTTCGCCACCGTGACACCCGCGGCGATGGAAATCACCAGTGGTCGCCGTTCCGCCACCACCGAACGCAAATCAGCGCATACCGATGCCATCATCTGCGGCTTCACCGACAGCACCAGGGCATCCACTCGCTGGGCCACTTCCAGGTTCTCCGTGGCCACGTGGACACGGTGCTGCTGGGACACTTCGTCGAGCCGATCCCGGGAGGGGTCGCTCATCCAAATACGGGCGGGGCGAATGCCCTTGGCGATCATGCCTCCGGCCAGGCTGGTGGCCATGTTGCCGGCGCCGATGAATCCGATTAGCTGTTGTGCCATGCGTTCCTTCCCATGTTCAGATCCCGCCGTGGTCATACCGCGGGATTACTCGCCTTGGGCGGGCGCGGACCGAACAGGGCGGTGCCCAGGCGCACGATGGTGGCGCCTTCATCGATCGCCACCGGATAGTCCGCGCTCATGCCCATGGAAAGCGTATCAAGGGCCGGCATTGTATTGCGCAATTGTGACAGTGTCATGGCGAGTCGACGAAAGGCATCCCGGCCACCATCGGCGGCGTCCGCCTGGGGAATCGCCATCAGGCCGCGCAAGCGCAGGCGCGGCCATTGCTGGAAACGGGCGGCGAGGGCGGGGACGTCCACCAATGCCACGCCGCTTTTGCTGTCTTCCTCATCCACATTCACCTGAATGCAAACATTCAATGGCGCCAGCCCTTCGGGACGCTGAGCATTCAGGCGTTCGGCGATCCGGGCCCGGTCCACGGAGTGCACCCACTGAAAATGGGCAGCGATGTCACGGGTCTTGTTGGACTGGATCGGTCCGATGAAATGCCAGGTCAGCCGCCGATCCGCCAGTGCCCGGATCTTGTCCAGCGCTTCCCGCAGATAGTTCTCGCCAAAGTCGCGCTGGCCCTGATCCGCCAGCGCGGCCACATCCCCGGCCGATCGTGTCTTGCTGACCGCCAGCAGGGTCACCCGCGCGGGATCCCTTCCGGATCGGCGGCAAGCGTCGTCAATTCGTGCGCGAATCGAGGTATATGGTGTTTCACTGTGCTTCATGATTGAACGGTGGGCATCCAGAGGTTAGTTTATGGCTGATACTTTTTACTGAGTGTCTCGGTCATCGGGTTTTCGGGGGGCGGCCGGGACGAATTACACAACACTATATAAGCAACCCATGGATATCACCGAATTGCTCGCCTTCAGCGCCAAGAACGGCGCTTCGGATCTGCACCTGTCCGCCGGCCTGCCGCCGATGATTCGGGTGGACGGCGATGTGCGCCGTATCAATCTGCCACCCATGGAGCACAAGGAGGTGCACTCGCTGATCTACGAGATCATGAACGACAAGCAGCGCAAGGACTACGAGGAGTTCCTGGAAACCGACTTCTCCTTCGATGTGCCCAGCGTGGCTCGTTTCCGGGTCAACGCCTTCAATCAGAACCGGGGTGCCGGCGCCGTATTCCGGACCATTCCCTCCAAGGTGCTGAGCATGGAGGAACTGGGCATGGGCAAGGTATTCCAGAACATCGCCTCGCTGCCACGGGGCATCGTGTTGGTTACCGGCCCCACCGGCTCCGGTAAATCCACCACGCTGGCGGCGATGATGGACTACATCAATAACACTCGCCACGAGCACATCCTCACCATCGAGGACCCGATTGAATTCGTCCATGAATCCAAGAAATGCCTGGTCAACCAGCGGGAAGTGCACCGGGACACCCACGGCTTCGCCGAAGCTCTGCGCTCGGCACTGCGGGAGGACCCGGACATCATTCTGGTGGGGGAGATGCGGGACCTGGAGACCATCCGGCTGGCGCTGACCGCCGCCGAAACCGGCCACCTGGTGTTCGGCACCCTGCACACCACCAGTGCCGCCAAGACCATCGACCGGGTGGTGGATGTGTTTCCCGCCGAGGAGAAAGCCATGGTCCGTTCCATGCTCTCCGAGTCCCTGCAGGCGGTGGTATCGCAAACGTTGATGAAGAAAAACGGCGGCGGCCGGGTAGCGGCCCACGAAATCATGATCGGCACCCCGGCGATTCGCAACCTGATTCGCGAGGACAAGGTGGCGCAAATGTATTCGGCGATCCAGACCGGCGCCTCGGTGGGCATGCAGACCCTGGATCAATGTCTGCAAGGGCTGGTGCAGCGGGGCCTGGTAGCCCGCGAGGTGGCCCGGGAAAAAGCCAAGAGCCCGGACTCAATCTGAACACAGCGGTGAGCGCTCATGGAATTTGAAGACCTGCTTAAACTGATGGTGCAAAAAGACGGTTCGGACCTGTTCATCACCGCCGGCGTCCCGCCCAGCATGAAAGTCCACGGCAAAGTCGTGCCGGTCACCCGCAACGCCCTGACCCCGGACATGACCCGGGATCTGGTGTTCGGTGTGATGTCGGAAAAACAGCGCAAGGAATTCGTCGACCAACACGAATGCAATTTCGCCCTGTCCTCCCGGGGCATCGGCCGCTTCCGCGTTTCCGCCTTCTACCAACGCAATCTGGTGGGCATGGTATTGCGGCGCATCGAGACCAAGATCCCCGATGCGGACGAACTGCGGCTGCCGCCGATCATCAAGGACCTGGCGATGACCAAGCGCGGCCTGGTGATCTTCGTTGGCGCCACCGGCACCGGGAAATCCACCTCGCTGGCGTCGATGATCGGGCACCGCAACCGCAATTCCAAAGGCCACATCATCTCCATCGAGGATCCGATCGAGTTCATCCACCAGCACCAGGGCTGCATTGTCACGCAACGGGAGGTGGGCCTGGATACGGACAGTTTCGAGATCGCCCTCAAGAACACGCTGCGACAGGCGCCGGACGTGATTCTGATCGGTGAGATCCGCAGCCGCGAAGTGATGGATTACGCCATCGCCTTCGCCGAAACCGGCCACCTGTGTCTGGCCACCCTGCACGCCAACAACGCCAACCAGGCTCTGGACCGGATCATTCACTTCTTCCCGGCCGACCGTCACCGACAGCTATGGATGGACCTCTCCCTGAACCTGCGCGGCATCGTCGCCCAGCAACTGATCCCGACTCCGGACGGCAAGGGCCGCCGCGCCGCCATTGAGGTGCTGCTGAACACGCCACTGGTGGCGGACCACATCCGTAAAGGTGAAGTGCATTTGCTCAAGGCGCTGATGGGTAAGTCCCGGGAGCAGGGCATGCAGACTTTCGATCAGGCCCTCTATGATCTTTATGACGCCGGCGAAATCACTTACGAGGACGCGATTGCCCACGCCGACTCTCCCAACGACCTGCGTCTGATGATCAAGCTCGCCAATGAAACCGATGCCTCCAGCCTGGACCACGCCACCCGTGGCCTGAGCATTGAGGACTCGGACTGATTTTTCCTGCCTCGGCGGCGCCATCTTCGCTGGCACGCTTACACGCGACACGCTACCACGCCTATCGCGGCTCGTGAGCCGCTTCCACAGTGATGGACTCCGTAGTTCTGTGGGAGCGCTGGGCGTGCCTGCGTGTTGCGTGCCAGCGAATTGTGCGACAGCCGCGTTCTTCCTACTTTTATTTCAGCCTGGGCTGACAGCCAGCCCGGGCTCTTCATGACATCCTCGTGGTGCTGCCCTTTCCATTATTGACATCCATCACGTGACACGCTACAAATGATTCTGACCTTCGCCGATAAACGAACCCGGACATTGTTCAAACAAGGCCGGGGCCCGGGTCTGCCTCCGGATATCGCCCGGCGGGCCGTGCGGAAGCTGGATTATATCCACTTCGCCAGCACGCTTTTGGATCTGGCGGTACCAGCGGGCAACCGGTTGCATGCCCTCAAAGGCAATCGCCAGGGGCAACACGCCATACGCATCAACGATCAATGGCGTATTTGTTTCCGCTTCCGTGATGGTGATGCGTTCGAGGTGGAGGTTTGTGATTATCACGATTGATCAACGAGTCAGGGGAAATCTCATGACGCCGGAAAGTCTGTCGGGTCTGAAACGCCGTCCCACCCATCCTGGCGAGATGCTGCGCGAGGATTTCATGCCCGATTACCAGCTCACCGTGACCCGCCTGGCCACGGCGGTGGGCGTGTCCCGTCAGTCCATCAATGAGCTGCTGCGGGAGCGGCGCGCACTGAGCCCGGAAATGGCGCTGCGGCTGGCGCGCTTGTTCGGCAACTCACCGGAGTTCTGGCTCAACGCCCAGCGCGCGGTGGATTTATGGGACGCCGCCAAAGCCATTGGCAAGGACGTGGCGCGGATCAAACCCTTGAGTGCGGCCTGATGCGCCACAAGGGCAGACGCCATGAACGGCGGGCTATGAAGAATCAAGCAGAGAAGCCCCGCCGAAGCGGGGCTTGGGGTATCGGCCTCAGACCGGTTCGGTGAGAGTCCCGTTGCGATAATCCTGCAGGGCCTGCTCCAGCTCCTCCTGCGTGTTCATCACAAAAGGGCCGTATTGGGCCACCGGTTCGCCCAGCGGCCGGCCCGCCAGCAGCAACAAGCGGGCGCCGTCCCGCCCGGCCACCAGAGAGACCTGGTCACCGTTGGTAAGCACCGCGACGTGATCCACCGGCACCGCGTCTTCCGCCACCGTCACCGCGCCTTCGAACAGATACAGGAAGGCGTTGTAGCCCGGCGTCAGCGGTACCGTGACGCTCTCGCCGGGACGCAAGATCACATCCAGGTAGAGCGGATCGGTACTGCCGCCGTGCACCGGCGCGGTGAGCGACTCACCGGCAAGGCCCAGTTTCCCGGCAATCGCCTTGATCTGTCCGCCCGTCGGCAGATCCAGCCGGGGTATTTCGCGATCATGGATATCGCGATAGCCGGCGGGTTTCATTTTTTCCGCCGCCGGCAGGTTGATCCACAGCTGGAACCCTCGCAGCAGGCCGTCTTCCTGCTGAGGCATTTCCTCATGGATGATGCCACGGCCGGCGGTCATCCACTGCACACCGCCCTGTTGCAGATCACCCTCGTTGCCCAGGTGATCGCGGTGGCGCATGTGGCCTTCCACCAGGTAGGTGACGGTCTCGAATCCCCGATGAGGGTGGGGCGGAAAACCGGCAATATAGTCGTCCGGATTCTCAGAGGAAAACGCATCCAGCATCAGGAACGGATCCAGACGCACCGCCGGGTTTTGACCCAGGGCGCGCTTGAGCCGCACGCCGGCGCCATCGGAGGTTTCCAAAGCCCGGATGGTATGCAGCACTTGCCTGTCTTTCATGTTTCCTCCTCGCCCCTCGGGGCTGTAGAGCCTGTTCATGATCTTTACGCCGCCGCGCCGGAGTTCCCTTCTCACCTGGTAGAAAGTGTCATCAGGCCGTGATTCCGATTGTGCGGTGTAGTCAATCTACATAAACAAGCGTAATTGCGGCCTGATGGCACTCTCCACCCAAAGAAAGTGGACCCGGCCCTTCGGGTTGCGCTGAAAAATACCCGGAGGGCACAGGGCCGCCAGAGGACGCTGCGGCCTTTGACTTTGGACCCACCAGAGCCTGCAGTCCGCAACGTCCTCTGGCGGCTTTTTCAGCAGCAACGCGGTGGTGTAAAGATCATGAACAGGCTCTCATGACGCCCAGGATCAGGCGCCCCGCACTTCCCGCTCGCCCAGCCGTTCACGCTGATGCGGCGTGGTGAAGTCCAGTTCCGGCCCGATCGAAATGATCCCGTTGGGGTTCACCGTCGGGTGACTGCGGAAATAATGGTGACGGATGTGATCCATGTGCACGGTCTCCGCCACACCAGGTAGCTGATACAGTTCACGCAGCAGCCCGCTTAGATTCGGGTAGTCGCTGATACGGCGCCGGTCGCATTTGAAGTGGGTGACGTACACCGCATCGAAACGCACCAGCGTGGTCCACAGCCGCAAATCCGCTTCGGTGAGTGTATTACCCACCAGATACCGCTGTTGGTTCAGCCGTTGCTCCAATTCATCCAGGGTGTCGAACAGTGACACCACGGCCTCGTCATAGGCCGCCTGACTGGTGGCGAAACCGGCCTTGTAGACGCCGTTATTGACGCGGTTGTAGACGGTGTCATTGATGGCATCGATCTCCGCGCGCAACGACTCCGGGTAATAGTCACCGGCCCGCGCACCCAAACCGTCAAAGGCCTGGGTGAGCATGCGGATGATTTCCGCCGACTCATTACTGACGATGGTCTCACGCTGTTTGTCCCACAGCACCGGCACCGTGACTCGGCCGGTGTAGTGCGGATCGGCTTTCAAATACAGCTCGTACAGCTTGCTCAGACGGTACAGCGGATCGCCCGTGGCGCCGTCGAAATCCGTACCCAGCTCCCAGCCGTTTTCCCGCATCAGCGGGTGTACCACGGAAACACTGATGTGTTCTTCCAGTCCTTTCCAGGCCCGCATTACCAAGGTCCGGTGAGCCCAGGGGCAGGCATGGGAAACGTACAGGTGATAGCGCCCGCTTTCCGCCTTGAAGCCACCCTCGCCACTGGGCCCGGCCTCGCCATCGGCGGTTACCCAGTTGCGGAATTGGCTTTCCGACCGCTTGAAGCGGCCACCGGTACTGTCGGTGTCGTACCACTTATCCTGCCATTTACCGTCCACCAATAATCCCATGGTGCTCTCCTGACTTTGCCGGTTATTGCGTCAGCCGATCGCGGTGGCTTACAGGGCCGCCAGCGCCGCTTCGGTTTCCACTCGCGCCTTTTCCAGGGCTTCCTGCTTCACATCCTCACTGATGTTCAAGCCCTCGGCGTGGATGAACCGCACGTCCTGAATGCCGATGAAATTGAAAATCGCTTTGACGAAGGTGGTGCTGGTTTCATGGGGCTGGCCCACATGAAAACCACCGTGGGAGGCGAACACCCGCACCGGCCGGTCGGCCACCAGCCCTTCCGCACCGTTGGCGGTATAGCGGAAGGTCACTCCGGCTCGGGCGATGTGGTCAAACCAGGCTTTGAACTGGGTAGGCACGCCGAAGTTGTACATAGGCAGGCCCAGGACCACCAGATCCGCGGCGCGCAGCTCTTCCACCAGGACGTCGGAAAACGCCAGGACCGCTTTCTGATCGTCATTCAGGCTGTCGCTGAACCCGCGCAGTGCGCCGGCCCGTTCCAGGTCCAGGTGTGGCACGCCGTCATTGGTCAGGTCACGCACCACCACTTCGGTGCCAGGGTGCCGAGCCTGGTAGGACTCGATGAAGGCCGCGGCCATCTGGCTGGACTGGCCCTGGTCGCCAAAGATGCTGCTTTGCAGGTAAAGAATCCGGGTCATGGCTGCTGCTCCGTAATGATCGAATGACACCATTGTCTTTTCGTCTGATCCGATATAAAACAGCAACTATTCGAGCAATATCTTCGAAATATCTGATATGTCGACCAAAATCTCCCTGGACCAATGGCAAGCACTGATCGCGGTCGTGGACGAAGGCGGTTATGCCGCCGCCGCCGAGGCACTGGGCAAGAGCCAGTCGGCGATCAGCTATGCCGTACAGAAAATCGAGACCGAACTGGGTGTTCGCGCCTTCACCCTGGAGGGGCGGCGGGCCAAACTCACCGAAACCGGCGACATGCTGTACCGCCAGGCCAAACTGCTGCTGGAAGAAGCCGGTCGCATCGAACACTCGGCGATCCAGTCCAGCCACGGCTGGGAACCGCTGGTGCGTCTGGCTGCGGACGCTCTGTTTCCCCGTCAGCAAGCGCTTTGCGCTCTGGTCTCGCTGGCCGAGGAGAGCCCGCTGACCCGGGTGGAGTTCCAGGAAACCGTGCTGTCCGGTTCCGATGAAGCCCTGCTTCGGCATGAAGCGGACGTGGTGGTTACCGGCCGGGTACCGCCGGGATTCATGGGCGATCATCTGATGCGGGTGCGCTTCATTGCCGTGGCCGCTCCGGATCATCCGTTGCACCAAAAGGGCGAACTGAGCCTGGAAGATCTGCGCGCGCACCGCCAGCTGGTGATCCGGGATTCCGGCAAGCGCCGCCTGGATTCCGGCTGGCTCGGCGCTGAGCAACGCTGGACCTTCTCCTACGGCGGTAGCCGGAGGGAGGCTCTGCTGCGCGGGCTGGGGTTCGCCTGGGCGCCGGAAACCGAGGTGGAAGACGATCTCAAAACCGGCAGCCTCAAACCTCTGCCGCTCAAGGAGGGAGGGGAACGTTACGGAGACCTGTACCTGGTCTACGCGGACGGGCAATACGCCGGCCGCGCCGCGCGATTCCTCGGTGAAAGCCTGAAAGCCAGTTGTCTGAACTTCGACGCTGACCACTAATCATACCCAGTCTATACTGAAGCTGGATTCACTCTGGAGGCGTTCCCATGCGTAGTACCGTTGCTCTGATCCTTGCCCTCCTGCTCACCGGGTGTGTCGCGCCCGTGGTCATCGACCAGCGCGCGCAGACCGATTTCAGCCAATACCGCAGTTATGCCTTCGACCCTCCGAAGGAAGATCAGGAAGCGCTGAGCCTGGACGGCCAGCGCGTACAAAAGGCGGTGCGCGCGGCACTGGCCAACGGCCCGCTGCAACCCGCTGACGAGAGCAGCGCCGATCTGCTGGTGCGCTACCGCTTCGTTCCGGTGGACCGCTTCCAGGGCAGTTCCGTGCAGTTTGGCTTCGGTTTCTGGCGTGATCGCTACGGTCTGTCCACCACGACACCGGTGGAAGGACAAACCAACCAGGAATACCGCCTGCGGATCGCCCTGGTGGACCGCGGCGACAAGCAGGTGGTCTGGCAAGGTACCAGCCGCGATACTCTCTATTTCGAGATGGCCACGGAACGGCGGGCGGAGCGCATCGAGACCATGGTGCGGGAAATGTTCAATCGCTATCCGCCGGCGGCCACCCCAAACTGACTCGCAGCCCGCCCGACGGACGGTTCTCCAGCCGCAGCCGCCCTCCGGTACGGGTCATGATGCTGGCGACAATGGCCAATCCCAAGCCATGGCCGCCGTCATGGCCATGCCAACCCCGATCCAGAGCACGCCGTTGCCGCGCCTCGGGAATACCGGGCCCCTGGTCAGCAACCGTCAGCCAGCACAGGCCCTCCTGCTCCTCGAACCCGATGCTGATCACGCCCTGCCGGGGGCTGTGGCGCAGCGCGTTATCCAGCACATTGCGTACGGCGATCCGAACCAGTCCTTCCGGTGCCAGCGGCGCCGATTGACCGCCCTGCGCCAGCTCCCGCCGGGCACCCTGGCCAGGAAACTCCTCCAATACACCGGCCGCCACTTCGGCCAGGGACGGGCAGGGCGGCGCCTCGCCGGGGACGCGGTCTTCACGCGCCAGCGCCAATAATTGCTCCAGGCTTCCTCCCAGCCTCACGGTGGCCTGCTCCGCCGCCGCCAGCGCCCGCTCCGCCTGTTCTCCGGAAGTAATCCGCGCCACCTGGAGCTGAGTGCGAATCGCCGCCAACGGCGTGCGCAGCTCATGAGCCAGGTTATCGGTCAGTTCCCGCTCCCGGGTCAGCGCGCGGCCACTTTGCGCCAGCCAATGATTCATTGACGCCACCATCGGCGCCAGTTCACCGGCTCCCGGGGCCAGTGTCAGCGGCCGGGCATCCTCCAGGTCTCGCGTCATCAATTGCTTACGCAGCGAGGACACCGGCTTGAGCGCCCGCCCCACCGCCCACCAAACCAGCGCCAGGCTGGCCAACAGCCCGGCCACCAGCGTCACTATCAGCATCACCGCCATACGATGCAGGAAACGGGTCCGGCCGCTAACGCGCTCGGCGGAAGCCACCCGCAGATCACCCTCGGTGACGGTATAAATCCGCCAGGCCTCACCATCCAGCCAGCGCTCGCCGAAACCGTCCTCCGGCAACACCAACTCCCCCGGCGGCGCCCCGGCACTGCGCGCCAGAATCTCGCCGCGCAGCATGCTGACTTCGCAGGCGATGCCCTGGAAGGGCATGTCATCCGGGCGGTCCACGGCCTGATTCGGCGTCGCGCCGCTGGCGGTGATCAGCGACACCACCATCCGCGCCGAGGACGCCAGGCGATGGTCGAGCATATCCGACAGCCGGTCCCGGGTTTCACCATGCAGCCAAATCGCCAGGGGCAGCCATAACAGCGACAGCCCCAACCCCAGAGCCCAAAGCAGGCGCGCACGCAGGCTTCGTGCACGAATCATGGCGGGCTCCCCAATCGGTAGCCTTCGCCACGCACCGTCTCGATCAGACCGTCCCCCAACTTGCGACGCAGGTTGTGAATGTGCACCGCCAGGGCGTTGCTCTCGACACCACCGGTCCAGCCGTACACACGGTCGGTAAGCTCGTCCACGGTCAGCAACCGCCCCCGGCTTTGCAGCAACGCTTGAAGCAGCGCCCGTTCACGGCGGGCCAGTGAAACCGGTTGCTGATCCAGCCAGACTCGCTGCTGCCCCGGATCGAACCGCAGGCGGCCATATTCGATCCACGGCACGGCACGGCCCTGGGCGCGGCGCAGCAAGGCCCGCAGGCGCGCCACCAGTTCATCGAGATCAAAAGGTTTGACCAGATAATCATCAGCGCCGGCATCGAGACCATCGACTCTGTGGGCAACCCGGTCCCGGGCGGTGAGCACCAGCACCGGCTCGTCCCGCTGACGGCGCCGCCAGCGGCGCAGCAATACCAGACCGTCCTCATCCGGCAGCCCCAGGTCCAACACCACCACATCGAAATGACAGCTGGTCAGCGCCTGATCCGCTTCCGCCGCGCGGGTCACCCACGCCACGGTAAAGCCGTGGGCTTCAAGGCCGGCGCTCACACCGTCACCCAACAGGGCGTCGTCCTCCACCAGTAGTACGTGCATTGTCTAGCAGACTCCAACGAACGAATCACCAGGACCTCCAGTCCCGGGTGCTCCAGAATAACACCGCCGCATTAGCCAACCATTAACAGGGGCTGGCCAACACGGCTATTCGCTGCCAAGGCAGCTTCCCACAGAGGGGCCAGGAAGCCGCTGTGGGAAGCTGCCTTGGCAGCGAATGAGCACATCCCCAACTGCGGTTCGAAAGCCGCGGCGGGCTAATGGTGCGTTAATCCGCACCCTGCATACTGATCCGCATTGCTGGAGGAGCGGCGAATGACCACCTTTACGTTGGGCCCGTTGGCCCTGCCATGGATGGCGATACCCTGGCTGGCTCTACTGCTGGGTGCCTGGCTGACCACCGTGTGGCGACGACGACGCGGCCGGGCGGACGCCGAACCCCTGTTGTGGTGGCTGCTGATCGGCGCCCTGGTGGGGGCCCGCCTCGCCTTTGTCGCCCGCTACTGGGATCAATACGGCCTGAGCGGGTCGCTCCTGGACATCCGTGACGGTGGCTGGTGGTGGCCCGGGGGCGTTGCGGGCGCCGTCGTCGGCGCTGCTCTGGGATGGTTGCGTCATCGTCAGGCCGGCGGCGAACTGCTGCGGACCCTGACGGCGGGCGCCGTGGTCGCCGTGCCGGTACTGGCCGTGGTGATGGCGTTCAGCGGCGTGCGCCCCCCGGCCCCGGACGTGGCCCTGCGGGACCTGCAAGGGCGCACCGTCAGCCTTCTCGATGACGGTCCGGCCACGCTGACCGTGGTCAACCTGTGGGCCAGTTGGTGTCCGCCATGCCGCCGTGAAATGCCGGTACTGCAACGGGGGCAACAACACTACCCCGAGGTGGATTTTGTTTACGTCAATCAAGGCGAGAGCGACAGCCGGATCCGCGCTTACCTGACGGAACAATCGCTGCGCCTGCAACGGGTCCTGGTCGATCCGCACAGTGATCTGCTGCGCGCCCTGGGCAGCAGCGCGCTGCCCACCACGGTGCTGATCGATGCCGACGGCCGCCTGGTTGGCAGCCATGTGGGTCCGCTTTCCGACGCCAGCCTGCGCCATCTGCTGGCCCCGTATATCAAGGAGTAACACCATGCTTCGTTCATTATCCCTGCCGCTGTTGCTGGTGGCCGCCCTTTTCACCAGTACCACAACCCACGCCGAAGACCAGGCGGACCAGGCCGCCATGCAAGAACGGGTGTTCGGGATGCTGGAAAAAAGCCACTGGGTGGCGGAAGGCGCGGACGACCCGGAACGCGTGGTGTACATGTTCACCGACATGGAGTGCCCGTATTGCGCCAGCCAGTGGCAAATGATCCGGCCGTTTCTGCAAAGCGCGGACAATGATGTCCAGGTGCGTCACATCATCGTTGCCCTGATCAAGCCCACCAGTCTGGGCAAGGGCGCGGCGGTGCTCAATGCCAAGGATCCGCAAGCGGCTCTGAATACAGCCCAGGGTGATTTCGACCAAGGTGGCATCGAGCCGTTGCAGGACATCCCCGCCGAAGTGGAAAACGCCCTCCAGGCCAATACCATCCTGATGATGCAGCTGGGCTTGCGCGGCACGCCGGCGACTCTGTTCCTGGACCCGAACGGCCGCCTGCAGGCAGCGCCGGGACTGATGAACGAAGACGCCTTGGCCACTTACGTATTCCAGACCCGGCCGGCGCCGAAGGCGCCATAGCCGGTGGCACCGGGGGCCGGGGCTATCCGGCCAGCCAGCTCACCTCGCCATTACATACCGTACGGCGCACCGAGCCCGGCAACAGGGTATTGAACCAGGGTGAGTTACGGCCGCCGGAGAGCCAGCGTTCACTCATGACACGCTGTTCATCCGGCGCCACCACCGTCAGATTGGCCATCCGTCCGGTTTCCAGCTGACCCGCCGGAATGCCCAGGCAACGGGCCGGCGCCGCGGTCACCGCATCCAGCGCCCGATGTAGCGGCAGAGCCTCTTCCCGGATCAGCTTCAGCACCAGCGGCAACAGCGTATCGAGCCCGGAAATACCCGGTCGGGTGGACGGGAACGGCGCCGCCTTGCTGAACGAACCCAGCGGTTGATGTTTGGAGCAAATGGCATCCAGAGTGCCGTCGGCCACGGCGTCCAGCAACGCCTGCCGGTCCCGCGCCGTACGCAGCGGAGGCATGACATGGCAATGGCTGTTGAAGCCTTCCAGAGCGGACTCATCCAACAAAAGGTGGTGAATACTCACATCCGCTGTAACCGGCAGCCCCCGTCGTTTTGCTTCCCGGATCAGGGCCAAGGAGTGGCGGCTGGAGATCTGCTGGAAGTGCGCCCGCACCCCGGTGGCTTCCACCAACAGCAGATCCCGGGACAGCGCCACCGATTCCGCCACCGCGGGAATGCCCGGCAGGCCGAGGCGGGCCGCCACGGCGCCATCATGGGCACACCCTCCGGCGGTGAGGGAGGCATCCTCCGGCCGGAACAGCACCAGCAGATCAAAGGTGGCGGCGTATTCCAGACAGCGCTTGAGCGTGAGCGAATCCGCCAGCGGCGCGCCGGCCTGGCCCACCGCGATACATCCGGCCTGGGCCAACGTCTGCATTTCCGCCAGATGCTCGCCCGCCAGCCCCTGGGTCAACGCCGCCACCGGCAGGGCCCGGGCAAAGTTGGCCTGCCCGGCTTGCTCCCGGATCAGACGCACCACCGCGGTACTGTCCACCGGGCCACAGTCCGGCTGCACCGCCATATGCGTGATGCCGCCGCCGGCGGCGGCGCGGCATTCCGAGGCCACGTCACCGGCCCAGGGACCCTCGCCGGGCAGAGACAGGTGCACGCAGCTGTCCACCAGGCCGGGAATCACCCACAGCCCTTCCGCTTCCATGATTTCCGCCCCGGGCGCGTCCAGGCTGGCGCCGACCCGCACCAGACGCCCCCCTTCCACCAACAGGTCGGCGACATCATCACGACCAGAGGCCGGGTCGATGACCCGTCCCTTGCGGATCAGCAGGTTGGCTTTAGTGTCCATGGTCATCCTCCTGAGCCGCGTCCAGACTTTCCTGGCCGCTGATGGCCATGGACATCACCGCCATGCGCACGGCGATGCCGAAGGTCACCTGGTTAAGGATCACCGAGCGGGGCCCGTCGGCCACTTCCGAAGCGATTTCCACGCCACGGTTGATCGGCCCCGGATGCATGACGATGGCATCCGGCTTGGCGTGGCCGAGCTTTTCATTGGTCAGTCCGTAGAGACGAAAGAACTCGCCTTCACTGGGCAGCAGGGCGGAATCCATGCGCTCCCTCTGCAAGCGCAGCATGATCACCACATCCACATCCTCGATGCCCTGGACCATATCGGTGAATACGGTGGCGCCAAGCGCATCGGCGTCGGCCGGCAGCAAGGTGCGCGGCGCGATTACCCGCACTTCCTCGGCCCCAAGGATATTGAGCGCATGGATCTGTGAGCGGGCCACGCGTGAGTGCAGGATGTCACCGACAATGGCCACCTTGAGCCCCTCGAATCCGCCTTTGTAATGGCGGATGGTGTACATATCCAGCATCGCCTGGGTGGGGTGCGCGTGGCGCCCGTCACCGGCATTGATGACCGCCACTCTCGGCGTTACCTGCTCGGCGATGAAAAACGGGGCACCGGAGTCCTGGTGGCGCACCACGAACATGTCCGCCGCCATCGCCTCCAGATTGCGAAGCGTATCCAGCAGCGTCTCGCCCTTGCTGGTGGCGGACTTGGCGATGTCCAGCGTGAGCACGTCCGCACTCAGGCGTTTGGCGGCCAGCTCAAATGTGCTGCGGGTCCGGGTGCTGGACTCGAAAAACAGGTTGACCACGGTCTTGCCGCGCAGCAGCGGCACTTTCTTGATCGCCCGTCCACCGACGTCGACGAAACCGGCGGCGGTATCGAGGATGTCTTCCAAAAGCGGGCGAGACAGGTGTTCCACGGAGAGAAAATGGCGCAGCTTTCCATCATCGGTGAGCTGCACGCGGGAGGAGGGCGGCGCAAGCGTCATTCCTGAAACCTTATTTCCAGGGTCTGTGGGCACGGACAGAACCTATGGCATGCTCCGCGGCCGGAGGGCGCGGATCCGCCACATTCTAACTATTGACCGGGGCAGAATGCTATGGACCGGGGCACAATGCCAAGGATTACGACATCAACGGCCGTTGCCGACGGCCTGCACCGATGCTTCCAATCGATCCGGCCCGCTCAGTTCCACCCGTTGCTCGGCGGGCAGGGACAACACCTCACCGCAAACATCGGCGCGAATGGGCAACTCGCGCCGACCGATATCGAATAACACCGCCAGACGAATCGAGGCCGGACGGCCAAAATCAAACAGCTCGTTCATGGCGGCACGGATGGTTCGACCCGTCATCAACACATCGTCCACCAGGATCAGATGCGCCCCTTCCACGTCGAACGGCAATTTGGACGGCTTGACGCTTTTCTTAAGACCACGTTTCTCGAAATCATCGCGGTAGAAATTGGCGTCCAGAAACCCCAGGGGCAGCGGTTTGCTCAGGCGCTCGTTCAAGGCCTTCGCCACCCAGGCGCCACCGGATTCGATACCAACCAGACCGGTGGCACCGTCCGTCTCTTCCAAACGCTCCAGCGCGGACGCCATGTCCCGCAGCAGGGCGTCAATCTGTTCCGGATTCCAATGCAAGTCTATCTCCTCGGCCTGCTGTTCTGGCAGTCACCGCCGCGCGCTTCGCCCGCGTTATCACTTCGCAGCAGTCTAGCCGTTGCCGGGCGAATTGAAAAACAGGTTTACACCACGGGACCCGCTAAGACTTTAAGAGTACACTGCGCGCCCTGTTTCATGTCATTTTGATTACTAAGGAACGGTTATGAACAAGTCAATCCGGATTGCAGCGGGCACGATACTGGCGGCGGCTTTGGGTGCCAACGCTCATGCCTTCGACCTGAAAGGCCTCACCGACAAAGCCACCAAGGCGGTGGACGAAGCCAGCAACAAGGTCAACGAGCAGACCGACAAAGCCAACAGCGCCATTAACTCTGCTTCCGAGAAGGGCCAGGCCAACCTGGATCAGGCCACCGGCCAGTGGCAAGTGGCCGGTGACGCCAAGAACATGGTCGACACCCTGTCCAGCGACCTCGGCGTCAGCCGGGCGCAGGCCGCCGGCGGTTCCGCCGCGCTGCTCGCCCTGGCCCAGACCAAGCTGGATGCCAGTCAGTTCAGCGGCATCACCGACAAAGTCTCCGGTCTGAGCAACATGCTCGGTTCCAGCGAACAAAGCAGCGGCCTGCTTGGCAATGTGCTGGGTAATGTGAAAAGCCTGCAAGGCGCGCAGACCGCCTTCAGCGCCATGGGCCTGAGCCCGGATATGATCGGCCAGTTCGCGCCGGTCATGCTGAAGTTCCTGGGTGGTCAGGGCGTTGCCGATGGCGTGCTCGGATCCCTGCAGCAGTTGTGGACTCCGGCCGGCTAAACCCTTCCGGCGTCGCGGCCAGCCGGCCGTGGCACCGCCGGGCCGGGGATCAAGGCATCACCGGCTCGGCGCCATTCAGGTACCCCTCCGCGATCACCACCGCGGCCATGGAATCCACCTTCGGATCCGGCCCTCTTGTGGCGGTGCGCTCCCGCGCTTCCCGGGTGGAAAGACGTTCATCCACCATATAAACCTTCAGTCCGAACCGCCCCTGGATACGCCGGGCGAACTTGCGCGCGCGCTCGCTGGAATGGCTTTCACTGCCGTCCATGTTCAGAGGCAGGCCCACCACCACCCGTTCCGGGCGCCACTCATCCAGCAAAGCGGCCATCTGTTGCCAGTCGGGTTGTTCGTTTTTGCAGGGCAGGGCCGGTAACGGCGAGGCGGTGCCGATCAGGGCATTGCCACTGGCGACACCGATTTTGCGGGTTCCGTAATCAAAGGCGAGCAGAATCAACCGTGTCCCACCTGAGTGGCGATCAGGCTCATATCCACGCCCATGCGGGCGGCGGCGGCATGCCAGCGCTGTTCAAACGGGATCTCGAACACCAGTTCCGGAGCGCTGGGCGTGCTCAGCCAGACATTATCCGCCAATTCCTGCTCCAGCTGGCCCTCGCTCCAACCCGCATAGCCCAGACACACCAGGGTGGATTCCGGCCCCTCGCCCACGGCGATGGCCTCGAGAATATCCCGCGAGGTGGTCATGCACAGCCCATCCGCCAGCATCAGGGTGGACTGCCAGTGGCGTTCCACGTCCCGGTGCAGCACGAACCCCGCTTCCTGCTGGATCGGGCCACCGGCGACCACCTGATGGCGGCTGGAGGGTGGCACCTCCACCTCGATCTCCATGTCCGCGAGAATATCGTGCAGGCTCAAACCCGCCGGGCGGTTCAGAGTCAGCCCCATGGCCCCTTCCGGATTGTGTTCCACCACATAGGTCACGGTGCGGTCGAAATTCGGATCGTCCAGCTGCGGCATGGCGATCAGAAACTGGTGTTTCAGGCTGTTGTGCGTCATGGGCCCAGTATCCGGGGAGCGCGGGACCAGGGCAAGAGTAGAGAGGCGCCGGAGTCGACGGAGCGCCGGATCAGCGTGAGGAAACCTGCCGGTTGGCGTCGAACTGCCAGGTGCGGATGATCTCCAGCACGTCCATATTTTGACGCATCTCCGGGGAAAAAGGCTCAAACGGCGCCGACAAGCGCACGCTCTGCACCGCCGCCTCGTCCAGGAACGCATGCCCGGAGGACTGCAATACGCGAATGTCGCGGATGTCACCGCTCTTGCCCAGCGCCACCATCAGGCGCACACCGCCGAAGGTGTTACTGGTCAGCGCCCGGGCCGGGAAATGGCGAGTACCGGTGCTCTCCACTTTGCGACGAAAAGCATCGATGTAAAGCGCTTCATAATGGGCCTTGGTGGAAACCGAAGTGAGCCGACGCACCCGCGGCCGCTTGGCGTAGGCTTGCTGCTGCTGATCCAGACGTGCCTGCAGGCTGGCGATCTCGCGGCTGAGCTGATCCAGACTGTCATCCTGGCGCTGCTCGCGGGGCTCCTGTTCCTGCTCTTGTTGCGGCGATTGCGCGCGGGGGGCGGAGGAGTGGGTCACGATCACTTTCTGACGCGACACCGGACGGGGTGGCGGCGCGCTGGCCGGCTCCAGCCGCACCGGTCGCGGCCGCGCATCGGTGTACGGCGCCTGCTCGGTGGTGGTCAATTCCTGTTTTTGCTGCTCGTCACCCGCCCCTTCCTGATTGGTCTGGGCAATGAAGTCCGCCTCGTCCGGCGCCTGATCGCTTCTGTGGGTCGCCAGCGTCACATCCAGCGTTCGCGGCGCGGCGCGGGGTTGCTCCGGAGCGAAGCCGACACCGAACAGCACCAGGCCATGCACGGCCAACGCCATGAAGAGTGTGAAGCCGAGGCGATCGGCGGCGGTAACCTGAGCAGAGGCCATGGGCAGTTATCGAAATGTATTATTGGAAAGAGTGTGTTATCCACAATTCGGTCGGGCCGGTGGACCGGCCCTTGTTATGGCGGGTATTGTCCCGTCGGTTTTACGTTTTCGCTAGGACCGGTTACGCATTTCCAGCAAAGCGTCGAAAAGCTGGCCGGCGATATTGATGCCGTAAATGGCGTCCAGCTCCCGCGCGCAGGTGGGACTGGTGACGTTGATCTCGGTGAGATAGTCACCGATCACATCCAGCCCGACGAAATACAATCCGCGCTCGCGCAACACCGGCCCCACTTGCTCGCAGATCCAGCGATCACGGTCGCTCAACTCCCGCCCCTGGCCGGTGCCACCAGCCGCCAGGTTGCCGCGGAATTCACCTTCCTTGGGAATGCGCGCCAGCGCATAGGGCACCGGTTCCCCATTGATCATCAGGATGCGTTTGTCACCGCTGGTGATCTCGGGAATGAACTGTTGCGCCATGATCGGCGTGCGGCCGTGATCGGTCAGCACCTCGATGATCACGCTGGTGTTGGGGCTGTCCTTGGACACCCGGAAGATATTAGCGCCGCCCATGGCATCCAGCGGCTTCATGACGATGTCATTGAACTCCGCTACAAAAGCCCGCAACTGATCGGCGCGGCCGGAAACCAGGGTCGGCACACAGCATTGCGGGAAATCGGTGGCGAACAGTTTTTCGTTGCTGTCACGGACACTGCCGGGACGATTCACCACCAGGGCGCCCTCGCGCTCCGCTTTTTCAAGAATATAGGTCGCGTAGACGTACTCGGCGTTAAACGGCGGATCCTGGCGCATCAGGATCATGTCCAGATCCGGCAAGGACGTCCGCACGGCGTCGCCGAGTTCGAACCAGTGATCGTTATTGTCTTCCACCCGCAGCGGTCGGGTGATGGCCAGGGGCCGGCCGTCACGAACATACAGATCCCCCGGTTCCATGTAGTGCAGCCGCCAGCCGCGCCGCTGAGCTTCCAGGAGCAGGGATAAAGTGGTGTCTTTCCAGGGTTTTATGTGAGCGATGGGATCCATCACCACACCGATATCAAGGCTCATGGTGGCTCCAGGCAAAAGGACGACACCGCATGTTAGCAGCGCGTGGGCATGCTCGCTACGGGATGCTTTTCTCAAGTCCCACAGGGTCTTATAGATTGATTGTAGAAACTGTGTTAAAACCTCGGCGTGGGCTGAAAGACCCCGAAGCCCTGCCTATCGCGACACTATAAAAAGATTCCTCATTACAAGGTGTCGCGGCCTGTATTCGAATCACGGTGAAAGGCAGTTCTCAATGACTGATAATTTTCAAGACCTCAAGGTCATGGTGATCGACGATTCGAAAACCATTCGTCGTACCGCCGAGACCTTATTGAAGAAAGCGGGTTGTGAGGTGATTACCGCCACCGACGGGTTCGATGCGCTTGCCAAGATTGCCGACAGCAAGCCCCGGATCATTTTCGTGGACATCATGATGCCCCGGCTGGATGGCTATCAAACGTGCGCTTTGATCAAGAACAACAGCGCGTTCAAGCAGACACCGGTGATCATGCTCTCCTCGAAGGACGGCTTGTTCGACAAGGCCAAGGGCCGCATCGTGGGATCCGATGAATACCTGACCAAGCCTTTTTCCAAGGACGAGCTACTGGGCGCCATCCGTCAGCATATCAGCGCCTGAAACGGGCGCCTGACCGATGTGACCCTGCTCAACCATAGAGGAAAAGATGGCACGGATTCTTATTGTCGATGATTCTCCCACGGAGACGTACAAGCTGCGGGAGATTCTGGAGAAGCACGGCCACCAGGTGCTGGAAGCCAGCAACGGGGCCGACGGTGTGGCGGCTACCCGTTCCGAACAACCGGATCTGGTATTAATGGATGTGGTGATGCCCGGCCTCAATGGTTTTCAAGCCACCCGGCAGTTGACCAAAGGCGCGGACACCCGACACATCCCAATTGTTATCGTCACCACCAAGGATCAGGAAACCGATCGGGTTTGGGGTAAACGCCAGGGAGCTCGGGATTATCTGACCAAGCCGGTGGATGAAGCGGTTTTATTGGAAACGGTCGAGCGTCAGCTCACCGGAGCGTGACGAGGGGGATCGCCGATGAGCGCCACGTCCACAGCCTATTTGAAACTGGCGGACTATTTCATCCGTTGCCGCGACAATGCCGCCAACCTGCCGGAAGAGCAGGATGCCACACCTTATTGGAGTGGTGTCGGATTCTCCCTCAACGGCCACCGTCTGGTGGCGCCGTTGACGGAAGTGGCCGAGATTCTGTCGCCGCAGGCCTGTGCCCGGGTGCCCGGCGCTCAGGATTGGGTACGCGGCGTGGCCAATGTTCGCGGGCGTTTGATGACCGTGACCGATTTGAGCCGATTTCTTGAACGCGCCTCGGAAATCGCCGAAGGCCGGCGCCGGTTGCTGGTGCTGGACCGAGACGAACTCTACACCGGCGTGATGGTCGATGATGTTCTGGGGATGCAACATTTTCCGGTGGAAAACCGTGTCACAGCGCCGCCACGTCCGGAGGAAAGTCCGATGGCCGCCTATCTGGACGGGGGTTACCGCCGGGACGGGGAATACTGGTCCGTGTTCAGCCTTGCCCGGCTGGCACGGGATCCGCGCTTTATGCGAGCGGCCAGCGGGGAATGAGCAGAAGGGAGTGACCGTGGGGGGAGGACGTCGTGCCGGGGGGAACATCGGCATGCCTCCAATCAACCATCGCGGTTCCAGAATCGTCGGGAACGGTTTTTGACGTGCCAGTGACTGCCCGGGAAAAGGGGGAGACCGCCATCGACGGCGGCCACGCAATACGGTCACACAATAAGAGCTGAGTCAGGCCAGGAGCCAAGCTATGAAGTTCAAACCGGGGCTTGTGTTAGACAAGATGCGGGGGGGAGCGGGTAACAATCCGCTGGGTGTTGCTCTGTATGTCGGGTTACTCGCCTTTATCGTTCTCGCCTTGATGAATTTCGTTCTGTCCGCCATCGGCGCCAACCACGCCCGGGATAATATTACCCAGGCGTCGGACATGCGTGTCTATTCCCAACAGTTGCCGAAAAACGCTCTGGAGGCGGTGTCCGGCAACGCCGAGGCCTTCGCCTTGCTTGAGCAGGGCCGCCAGGGCTTTCTGCGCGCTTGGACTCAGGTCAAGGACGAACCGGTGTCGGATCCGCGGGTGCTGCAACGCCTGCAAAACTTGTGGGACGAAGCGCTACGGCAGGTGAACACGGTCCTTCAGGGACGTGCCACGGTGCTGGATCTGCACCAGGTGTCCGCCACCCTGGCACAGACCATTCCGGAACTTCAGAACAAGTATGACGAGGTGGTGCGCATCCTGATCGCCAACGGCGCCTCCGCCGATCAGGTGGCACTGGCACAACGTCAGTCATTGCTCACCGAACGTTTGATGCGATCCTTGTCGAAAATCCTGGAAGGCCGTGACAGCGCGGTGGCGGCGGCGGAAACGTTTGGCACCGACGCGGTGCGATTCGGCAATGTGGTCAACGGCATGCTGCGCGGCAACAGCCGTCTCGGCATTCAGAGAGTCAGCGACCGCGATGCTCGCGCGCGGTTGGCGGATATCGCCGATGTTTTCAATCAATTCATCAATCCCTCCGTGGACAAGGTGCTGGAAACCGCGCCGGATCTGATGCAGATCCGGGCCGCCGCCGACAGCCTGTTCCTGCGCTCCCAGGACCTGCTACAGGAAGCTTCCAATCTGGACAACCTGTTCGAGAACGCCAACAGCGGCCTGTTCCCCTCCATATGGCTGGGAATCCTGTGCGCGGCGATCTCGGTGCTGCTGTTTTTCCTGATCATGCTGCAGGGCAACCGCAGCGCCAGCAAACAACGCGGTGAGCTGGAAAGCGAGAATCAGCGTAACCAGGCGGCGATTCTGCGCCTGCTCGACGAGCTGGGGGATCTGGCGGACGGTGACCTGACCGTGGAAGCGACGGTAACCGAGGATTTTACCGGCGCCATCGCCGACTCCATCAATTATTCCATTGACCAGCTACGCAGTCTGGTACAAACCATCAACCAATCCGCCGTGCAGGTGGCCAGCGCCGCCCAGGAAACCCAGTCCACCGCCATGCACCTGGCGGAAGCTTCCGAACATCAGGCCCAGGAAATCGCCGGCGCCTCCGCGGCGGTGAATGAGATGGCGGTGTCCATCGATCAGGTGTCCGCCAATGCCGCCGAGTCCGCGGCGGTGGCGGAACGGGCGGTGGCCATCGCCAACAAAGGCGCCGAGGTGGTGCAGGCCACCATTCATGGCATGGACACCATTCGAGAGCAGATCCAGGAAACCTCCAAACGGATCAAACGCCTGGGCGAGTCCTCCCAGGAAATTGGCGACATTGTTTCGCTGATCAACGACATCGCCGACCAAACCAATATTCTGGCCCTGAATGCCGCCATCCAGGCCTCCATGGCCGGGGAAGCCGGCCGTGGTTTCGCCGTGGTCGCCGACGAGGTGCAGCGCCTGGCGGAGCGTTCCGCCGCCGCCACCAAGCAGATCGAAACCCTGGTGAAGACGATTCAGACCGACACCAACGAAGCGGTGATCTCCATGGAGGCTACCACCGCCGAAGTTGTGAAGGGAGCCCGTCTCGCCCAGGACGCCGGCGTGGCACTGGAAGAAATCGAAACGGTATCGAAGAACCTGGCCGACCTGATTCAGAACATTTCCAACGCCGCCCGCCAGCAGGCCGCGTCCGCGGGACACATTTCCAACACCATGAACGTGATCCAGGAAATCACCTCGCAGACCTCCGCCGGGACCACCGCCACCGCCCGTTCCATTGGCGATCTGGCGGAGATGGCGCAGGACATGCGTAACTCGGTGGCCGGCTTCAGATTGCCCGGCTGATGGACATCGCCGTGACGCCGCCCTGGGCCCTTCGCAACGCGCCGGCCATGGACGCGGAGCAATTTCAGCTCTGGCGAACATTGCTGGAAGAGCGCACCGGCATGACATTGCCGACGGAACGGAAATCCTTTCTGGAAACCAGCCTGAGTGCACGCATGCGTGAGCTGGGCCTGGAGGATTACCAAACCTATTACGCTCAATTGGTCACCGGCGCCAGCGAGTCCCGTGCCATGGAATGGTCGATTCTGGTGGACCGGCTCACGGTGCAGGAAACCGGCTTTTTCCGTCACCCGGGATCCTTCGCGCTGGTCAAAGCGTTCAGTCGTGAATTCGCCCGCCGGCATGTCAACGGCGGCACCCTCAATGCGTGGAGCGTGGGGTGCTCCACCGGCGAGGAAGCCTATTCGCTGGCGATGGTGATCAACGAGTGTTTCGCCGGTGCCCGCGACAAACTTTTTTACGGCATCACCGGCACGGATATCAGTCTGCCCACCCTGGCCAGGGCACGCCGTGGCGTGTTCCCCTTGCGCCGGGTAAACCGCGTGGCACCAGCGTTACGCGAGCGGTATTTTCAACCCCACGACACCCAGCACCTTCAGGTTACCGCCACCTTGCGCGAGCGGGTGTGCTTCGCCCATCTGAATGTGCTGGATCTGGATCAGGCTCCGATGGAAAACCTGGACCTGATCTTCTGCCAGAACATGCTGATTTATTTTCGCCGCTGGCGAAAACGCCAGATCGTCAATCGTCTGGCCGCCCGTCTGGCGCCGGGGGGCGTCCTGGTCCTCGGACCCGGCGAAATCACCGACTGGCAAAACGATAATCTGGAGCGGGAAGTCTATCCCGACACGTTGGCGTTCCGGCGCCGCGTTTGACGGCCAGGGGCTGGGGGCAGCTCCGGGGGGATCATCAAATGAGCGACCATCACGACTATCTGGCTCTCGACTGGGTGCGTGGCGAAATCCAGGAAACACTGGATCAGGCCCGCGAAGCGTTGGAAGCCTATGTGGAGAACCCGGGCGACTCGACACGCATGCGGTTCTGCCAGACCCATCTGCATCAGGTCCATGGGACCTTGCAAATGGTGGAGTTCTACGGCGCCGCGCTGCTCGCCGAGGAAATGGAAAAGCTGGCCCGGGCCCTGCTTGATCGGCGTATTGACCAGGAAGCGGAAAGCCTGGAGCTGTTGATGCGCGCGATCCTGCAGTTGCCCCCCTATCTGGATCGGGTGGCCAGTAACCGCCGGGATCTACCGGTCGTGTTGCTGCCACTCTTGAACGACCTGCGCGCCGCGCGCGGCGAACCACTGTTGTCCGAAACCGCGCTGTTCAAACCCGATCTGAGCCATGCCCGGGGCGACGGTCGCATTGACGAGAGCATCCGCAACGACGCCCGTTTCCCGCAGTTGATCCGCAAGATGCGGCAGACGTTTCAGGTAGCCCTGGTGGGCATCATGCGCGGCGACCAGGTGAAGCGTAATCTCGGCTATCTGCGCCGGGTGTTGGAGAAGCTCCGGCAAATCAGCGGTGACGCCGCCCGGGCCCCATTATGGGGGATCGCCGATGCCATGGTGGAAGGACTGGAGGAAGACGTTATTCCACTGGGCTCCTCGGCCAAACAGATGCTCGGCCAGCTGGATCGCACCCTGCGTGAGCTGGCCGCCGACGGCGCCGACAGTCTGGAACGCCCGGCGCCAACGGAGTTGATCAAGAACCTGCTTTATTACGTGGCCCGGGCGGAGCGCGCGACACCGGCCATCGATGCCATCCGGCGGCGCTTTCGTCTGCGGGAGGCTCTCCCCCCGGAAGCACTGGTCAACGAGGAACGGGCCCGCCTCAATGGCCCCGATGCCGCGACCCTGCATTCGGTGGTGACCGCTTTGTCCGAGGAGATCACCAAGGTCAAGGATCACCTGGAGCGGTTCGTTCATGCCCCCCGCTCGGATCCCGCCGACCTGGCCCCCCTGGTCGGCACGCTGAAACAAGTGTCCGACACCATCGCCATGCTCGGTCTGGGCCAGCCCCGGGTACTGGTGGATGAACAACGGCGGGTCCTGGACGACATCGCCGAACGTCGTCAGCCGCCGCAACGGGAGCGGCTGATGGATGTGGCCGGTGCTCTGTTGTACGTGGAAGCGACGCTCGCCGGCTTTGGCGGCAACAACCCGCGCCGCCCCGCCGGGAATACTCTTGAAAGCACCAACGCTTCACCGCTGCCTGATCATATCGGCCAGGCCATGGAAGCGGCGCTGCGAGAATGCCGGGCGGGCCTGGAAGAAGCCAAGGACGGAGTGGTGGAATTCATCGCCTCGCATTGGGATCGCGCGCATTTGCAATCCGTACCAGACCGCCTGCAGACCGTCCGTGGCGGCCTGGAGATGGTGCAACTGCAGCGCCCGGCCCTGGTACTTCGCCAATGCGCCCGTTTCATTCGGGAACGGCTGTTGGACGATGAGCAGGCCCCGGACTGGCAAAGCATGGATACTCTCGCCGACGCCATGAGCTCGGTGGAATACTACCTGGAACGTCTCAGCGACGACCCGCATACCGGCGACGATGTTCTCGAAGTGGCGCATCGCAGCATCGCCGCCCTGGGTTATCCGCTCCAGCCCGAGGAAAACCACGCGGAGCCGCCGTCGAGCACAACGGAAGCGGCGCCGGAACCACCCTACGCCGACGACGATGATCTGGTGGATGACGAAATCGTCGAGATTTTTGTCGAGGAAGCGGACGAAGTCATCGAGGCGCTGGACCAGTACTTTCCCCGCTGGGCCGCCAATACCGGCGATGAAACCGCTCTGGTGGAGTTCCGCCGCGCCTTCCACACCCTGAAAGGCTCCGGCCGCATGGTCGGCGCCACCACCGTGGGTGAACTGGCCTGGGCCATCGAGAATATGATGAACCGGGTCATTGATCACAGCATCAGCGCCGACGCCACACTGATTGGTCTGGTGCGCGAGGTTCACGCTCTGATCCCCGATCTGGTCGGCGCTTTCGCCCAACGCCAACCGGATCCGGTGGACGTGACCCCACTGATCGAGGCCGCCGGCATTCTTGCTGACGGCGGCAGCCTGGATCAGGTGCCTTCAGCGGGTGGCGCCCAGGGGAAAGAAGAGGCGCGGAAAGCCGGCACCAGGCCCTCCGTCACACTCAGTGATGAGGACTACCAGGCCCTCACCGGCAACGCGAAGATGGATCCGGCGGAGACATCGGACGACACGCTGGATGACCTGGACAGTCTGATATTGCCCGATGCTTCCGTGGACCAGCCCGATCCCGTGCTGCTGGATATTTTCCTCCGCGAGGCCGAGCGCAACCTCGCGCTGCTGGCGCAATGGCTGGATGCGCTGGACCCGGAACTCAGCGAGCAGGACCTGGATGACCGCGTCCATCGCGCCTTGCACACTCTGAAAGGCAGCGCGCGCATGGCCGAATTGACTGCCATGGCGGAACTGGCGGAGGCGGGTGAAAAGCTGGTGAAGGAGCTGATCGCCGCCGGTCTGCGCGCCAGCCGCGATCAGGTGGCGCTGATCCGCGACAGCCACCAGCAACTGGGTGACACCCTGCGGCGGTTGGCCACACAGGGCGATGCCTCTTTACCCGATGCCGGATCTTTGTTGAACGCCCTGGACGACGCCCGCCACCAGATTCGCGGCGACCATCACGACAATAACGCCCAGGTACTGTCCATGCTGTTGTCCGACAGCATGGACCTGGTGATGGATGCGGACACACTGTTACAGGCCTGGTCCACCGATCCCGAACAGATCCGACCGTTGGCCCGGTTACGTGATGACCTGCAGAATCTGGCGCAAGGTGCCCGCAAGGCCGGCCTGGAGGAAATCGAAGGGCTCGCCCTGGCCCTGGCCAACACCTACGCTACCATCACTCAGGGCCGTCTGATCTTCCATCCGGAGCTGCTTGCACAGCTTAACGAGGGGCATGACGCGCTGATCAACATGCTCGATTGTCTGGCCGCCGGCCAGACCGTCCGCGCCGAGCTGGGGTTAGTGGACGGCCTGCGTGATTTGACCGAAACCCGGCGGGCAGGGAGCCCGGCCCCGCAGGCAGCGACGATACCGGCCTCGGAACAGAATGCCGGGCTTTTGCGGCAGGCCGAGGAGATCCTGCTGCGCGCCAACGAACATCTTGCCACCTGGCAATTGGGGCAACCGGCCAGCCTAGATCAACTGGACCAGGAATTCACCGAACTGGCCACCAGCGCCGGCAAGGCCGAGGTCCCCGCGCTGGCGAACCTGGCCGGCTCCCTGGCCCGCCTGTATCGCCGTCTGGCATCACCGGAAACGGCGGCCCCCACGCCCTCGGTGTTCGATATTCTGCAAAGAGCCCATCACCGCCTGGCCGATATGATCGACCAGCTGCGCTCCGGCTCATTGCCGTCCACGGACACCATTCTCGAGGAGATGTTGGCACTGGCCGATACGCCCTGGACCCCGCCGGTCGAGACGGGAGCCAAGAAGCAGCCGGCGGTGAGGGAAGCGCCACCGGAACCGGCGGCGCGACCGGCCGTGGTGGAACGAGACGCGGAATTGGTCGGCATCTTTCTGGAAGAGGCGGAGGACATTCTCCACAGTTGCACCGAAAGCCTGGAACAGTGGATCGCGGAGCCAGAAAACATTCTGCTGGTGCAGGCCCTGCAGCGGGACCTGCACACCCTCAAAGGCGGGGCGCGCATGGCCGAACTCCGCGAGCTGGGTGATCTGGGCCATGAGATGGAAACGCTCTACGAGCGCCTCGCTCTTGGCCGCGTGGAGCGGCGGCCGGCGGTTTTCGATCTGCTGCATCGCTGCCACGACCGCGTGGCGGAGATGATTGACCAGGTCACCGCCCGGCGGGCCCTTGCCCCGGCCCGGGATTTGCTTCAGGCCATCCACGACTACCTGACCGATCCATCCGCTTTCCGCCTCGCGAGTCCCGCCCCGGAGATCAGCCCCCAAGTCCCCGCGGACCAACCCACCACGCCGCCGGGCGACAACCGCGATACCGGCGGTATCGATCCCGATATTCTCGATATTTTTCTGGAGGAATCGGAGGAGCTGGGCGAGACCATCGAAGTCACCCTGACCGCCTGGCGGGATCAGCCGGAAGACCGCCAGCTCAACGACCAGCTCAAGCGCGCTCTGCACACCCTCAAGGGCGGCGCGCGGCTGGCCGGGGTGGTGCCCCTTGGCGACTTGAGCCACGATTTCGAGCAGTTCCTGGAACGACTGGACAGTCAACGCCGGGCGCCGGAAGAAGACGACTTCCTCACCATGCTTGGCTGGCTGGACGCGATCAATCAGCAACGCGGACAACTGCGCGGGCAACCGGCGGACACCCGCGCACCGGACACCCTCCCGGAACCCGGCACCGCCGCCGAACCGCCCGCCACCGCGCCGGCGGCGCCCCAGGAAATGGTACGGGTGAGCGCCGAAGTACTTGAGGCGCTGGTGAATCTGGCCGGGGAAACCTCCATCAACCGGGGCCGGGTGGAACAGAGCCTCAACGACTTCGTCTCCCATGTGTCGGAGATTGGCGCCACCGTTACCCGGCTGTACGAACAATTGCGGCGGCTGGACGCGGAGACCGAAGCCCAGATTCTCTCCAATTATCAACAGGGCGTGGACCGGGGTGAGTTCGACGCCCGCTTCGACCCTCTGGAGATGGATCAGTATTCCGAACTGCACCAGATCACCAAACAGCTTTCCGAATCCGCCTCGGACTTACTGGATCTGAAAAACACGCTGCTGGAACGGACCCGCGACAGCGAGACCCTGCTGCTGCAGCAACAGCGTATCAATACCGAGCTGCAGGAGAAGCTGATGCGCACGCGCATGGTGCCGTTCTCCCGGCTGGTGCCGCGCCTGCGCCGCATCATCCGCCAGGTTTCCGGCGAGGTCGGCAAGAAAGTCGACTTCGAGGTGATCAACCCGGAAGGCGAGCTGGACCGCACTTTGATGGAACGCATGGTGGCCCCTCTGGAACACATGCTGCGCAACGCCATCGATCACGGCATCGAGTCACCACGGGAGCGGCGTGCGGCCAGCAAGAACGAGACCGGTCAGGTACGCCTGGAGCTGACCCGCGAAGGCGGCGAGGTGGTGCTGACCCTGGCCGACGACGGCGGCGGCATCAATACCGAGGCGGTACGCGCCAAGGCCGTGGAGCGGGGTCTGGTGGCCGCCGACGCCAATCCCGGCGACCAGGACGTGCATCAGTTCATTTTCCACGCCGGCTTCTCCACCGCCAGCCAGGTCACCCAACTCTCGGGCCGGGGCGTCGGCATGGATGTGGTGGCCAGCGAAATCAAACAACTCGGCGGCACCGTGCACATTGAGTCGCGCCGGGGGCAGGGCACCCGTTTCGTGGTGCGTCTGCCTTTCACCCTGGCGGTGAACCGGGCCTTGATGGTGCGGGCCAACGACGACACTTACGCCATTCCGCTCAACCAGATCGAAGGCATTGTGCGGGTCAGCCCGTTCGAATTACTCGATTATGTGGAAAATCAGAATCTGGTGTACCGCTACGCCGGCCAGGACTACGACCTGCATTACCTGGGCCGTTTCGTCCATGATCTGCCGATGCCGCATCCGGATGTGCAGAGCCAGCCGTTGCCGTTGCTGTTGATCCGCGGTTCCGACCACGCCGTGGCCCTGGTGGTGGACAACCTGGTGGGTTCCCGCGAGGTGGTGGTGAAATCCCTCGGGCCCCAGCTCACCAGCGTGGCCGGTATCAGCGGCGCCACCATTCTCGGTGACGGTTCCGTGGTGGTGATCCTCGACATCCACTCCCTGATCCGCGCCGCCCAACTGCGCCAACCGGCACCGCTGACCGCCCCGGCGGACCAGCGCGATACCGCTCGCGAGCAGGCGCCGCTGGTAATGGTGGTGGACGATTCGGTGACGGTGCGCAAGGTCACCGGACGCTTGCTGGAACGCCAGGGTTATCGGGTCATCACCGCCAAGGATGGTCTGGACGCCATCGCCAAATTGGAGGATCACACGCCGGACGCCATGCTGCTGGACATTGAAATGCCACGCATGGATGGCTTCGAGGTGGCGTCCCATGTCCGTCATGATGCGCGGCTGGCGCGGGTGCCCATCATCATGATCACTTCCAGAACCGGCGAGAAACACCGTGACCGGGCTTTCGATATCGGCGTCAACGGCTACATGGGGAAACCCTTCCAGGAAGGTGAGCTGCTCACCACCCTCGGCGAATTGCTGGAGGAAAGCCGGGAGAGCGTGGGATGACGCCACCGGCGGCCCGCATCGGCGTGATCGCCGATGACACCCTGCAAGGTCACTTGCTGTCCACGGCGATTCGCGGCCAGGGTTATCAGGTGGTGATCAGCACCGACCCGGAGAACCTGGCGGCCCACTGGCTTGATGACAGCGGCCTGGATCTGTGGGTGGTGGACCTGTCCCGGGAAGATCGCTGGCAGCACTTCCTTGACCACTTGCTGGAAGGCGCCCGCGCGCCGTTGCTGTTCTGCGATGGCCAGGCTCCGCCGCGTAACGCCGCCCATTATCCGCGCTGGGAGCGGCGTCTGCTGAGCAAACTGCTGGACTATGTGGGCCCACCGGCGCTGCGGGAACGCCTGCAAAGTCTGCCCCCGGACACCCGCGCGCCAATCCCGGAGCCCCGGGAATTCCGTGACCTGCCGCGGGACGATCAGGGCCGTCCGCGAAGGGTCTGGGTGCTGGGCGCCAGCCTGGGAGGGCCGGCGGCGGTGAAACGTTTTCTTGACTCGTTACCGGAACATCTGCCGGTGGCCTTTGTTCTGGCTCAACACATCGATCCCGGCTTTCTTGGCACGCTCCGTCAGGTCCTGGACCGGAACCCGTCGATCCGCTGCCGGATCGGTGCGGGCGGCAGCCGTCTGTGTCACGGCGAGGTGTTATTGGCGCCGGTGGAACACGCCATCCGTTTTCATTCCGATGGCCGGGTCATCACCACCGGCCACCGTTGGGAAGGCCCTTATGCCCCCAGCATCGACCAGTTGATGACCCATGTACTGGAGGGCATCGGTCACTGCGCCGGCGCCATTCTGTTTTCCGGCATGGGCAACGACGGTGCCATCGCCGCGCCGCGCCTGGCGGCTGCCGGCACCCTGGTCTGGGCCCAGTCAACGGACACCTGCGCCGCCAGCAGCCAGCCGGACTCGGTGCGGGATACCGGCTGTGTCAGCTATAGCGGCAGTCCGGAACAACTGGCCGGCCAGTTGGTGGAACAGGTACGCCGGGAATTATCGGCCCCGGCACCAGGCCGGTGACCCCGGCCCTTGCAAGGAGAAGACCATGTTCGATAAAACCGTGTCGGATAATACTATGTCCGATGATCGCCATGCCGACGCACTCCCCGACGATATCGCCGGTCTGCTGATTCCCATGGCGGAACGTCCCTGGCTGATCCCCAATATGGTGGTGGCGGAAGTGATCCCGCTGCGCCACCCGGACCGCCCCGGCCATGGCCCGGAGTGGCTGCTTGGCTGGATGCACTGGCGCGAACAGGAGTTGCCGCTGCTGTCCTTCGAGAAGCTGAATGAGTCCGGCCCCGTTCATATCGGGCCACAAGCGCGTATCGCCATCCTTCATTCGGTATCCGGGGCGTGCCGTTTCTACGCCATGGTGGTACAAGGGATACCAAGATTGCTGCGGGTGACACCCGGCGCCCCCCGGGAGGAACCGGGGGAGATCGGTCCGGCGGCGGCGATGAACGTGCAAATGGGAGGCGATCTGGCGGTGATTCCTGATCTCGACGCGGTGGAAAAAGCGGTGGCGGGCCTGCAATCCGGACAATGCCGGTAATGATTGACTGGTCTCTGCTGGAGCACTGGGCACGGCGCGATGCCCGTCCTCGCGGACGCTTCCGCAATCTTTATCCGACCCCCGATCACGGACTGGCGGCGTTTCTGCGTTGGCAAAGGGAAACCCGTGGCCGCTTCCCGTCCCATCTGCCATTCCCATTACAGCAACCGGACCCGGCGTTGCTGGCCCGGCCGGCACCTCGGCCGCGTTTCACCTGGATTGGCCACAGCACCTATCTGATCCAATACCAGAACTGGAATCTGCTCACCGACCCGGTGTTCTCCGAGCGCTGCTCACCCGTCTCCTTCGCCGGCCCCAAGCGTGCCGTTCCGCCGGCACTGACCATCGACGCACTCCCCCCCATCCACGCGGTGCTGGTTTCTCACAATCATTACGACCATCTGGACCGGGCGGCGGTGGACGCACTGCAACGGCGCTTTGGCGATCAGATCACCTGGTTCGCCCCCACCGGAGTGGGCGCCTGGCTGCGCCGCCGGGGCATCACCGAGGTGGTCGAGCGGGGCTGGTGGCAGCACGCGGACTGGCATGACGCTCAGGCGTTCTGCCTGCCGACCCAGCATTTCAGCGGCCGTGGCCCCCGTGATCGCAACACCACCCTGTGGTGCGGCTGGCGCCTGCAGTGGCCGGAGTTCAGTCTGTTTTTCGCTGGCGATACCGGTTACGCTCCGGTCTTTCAGGACATCCACAAAGCGATGGGACCGGTGGACACGGCGTTGTTACCGATCGGCGCCTATCTGCCTCGCTGGTTCATGGCGCCGGTGCATATCAATCCGGAGGAAGCCGTGCGCATTCACCAGGATCTGCACGCGCGCCATTCCCTGGCCATGCACTGGGGCACCTTCGTACTCACCGACGAGCCGATGGACGAACCGCCGCGACTGCTCACCCATGCCCTTGCAACCCGGGGCATTCCCGCCGGACAATTCCGCGTTCCAGCCCATGGCGAAACCGTGACCCTGCCCTTGCGCGACACCGTTGCCGCCATTGACCCTGTTTTGCGGGACTAAGCGCGGGTCGACCATGGGTCTGATCCGCGGCTCATGTAGAATGTGCTCATGGACGGCCCCCGCCGGCACACCTTGACTCCGGACCCGGGACCACAAGAATTCAGCCTTCGCACGCGGAGGCAGCGAGATCCAAGGAGAAAGCGGAACATGACACCACGGCAACGGGGGCGGCGTCTCTGGTGGCTGATGCGTCTGTTTGCGTGGCTGCCGTTACCCGTGGCGACAGGCTTGGGGGCGTTTCTGGCGGGATTGATGACCCGGGTGCCATTACGTTATGCCAGTGCTTACCGGGTTGCTCTGATCAATGTGTTGGCGGCGTATCCGGACATGCCCCTGTCCGAGGCGCGCCGGATCGCCCGGCAAAGCGTGTGCGAGCTGGGCCGCACCCTGACTGAGTTCGCCCATGTCTGGAGCCGGCCGGTGGAGGAAACACTGGCGCGCTTCTCCCATATCCATGGCGAAGCCGCTTTTCTCGAGGCCACCGCCAGCGAACGGCCGGTGCTGCTGTTGTCGCTGCACCAGGGCAGTTGGGAAAACATCAATCTGTATCTGGGGCAGAAAGGCGACACCACGGTGATGTACCAGCCGCATCCGGCCACACTGCTGGACGAAGTGGTGAAGCTGGCACGCGAACGTACCGGCTGCCGGCTGGTGCCCACCAACAGCCAGGGGGTCAAGGAAGGGCTGGCCACCATGCGCGCCGGCGGTACTCTGGCGTTGCTGGCCGACCATAACCCCGGCAGCCGCGCCAATCCCTATGCGCCGTTCTTCGGCCACCCGGTACCCACTCCGGCGCTGGTGGGAAAACTGGTGCGCCGCTTCCGGCCTCATATTTTCGTGGTGTCCTGCTACCGTGGCGACGGCGGGGTGCGGGATATCCAGGTGCATTTCGAACCGGCGCCGGACATTGAAAACGCCGAGGACGACGACGCCATTCTGTCCGCCTTGAATCGGCATCTGGCCCGCTGCATCAGCCGCAAGCCGACCCAGTATCAATGGACGTACAAACGCTTCAAATGGCGTCCCGGCGGCCGCCGTCTGTGGTACCGGCAATCCCTGGTGCTGTTGCACCGCGCCGCCCACGGGGAGGACCGCTCGGCGCTGGGCTTGGCACCGGACACCACGCCGCCGCGGAGCGCTTCCGTCCCCTCGGAAGGACAAGCATAATAGCGCCTTCGTTTTCGAGGACTGGTCCATGCCGATCAATAAAGACAAGGTCGTTACCCTGCACTACACCCTGCTCGATGGTGCGGATGGCAGCGAACTGGAACGCAGCGCCGAAGATGCGCCCCTGTTGTATCTGCACGGTGCCGGCAACATTCTGCCCGGCCTTGAGGCCGCGCTGGAGGGCAAGGACGTCGGCGAGGATGTGGAAGTGACCCTGGAAGCCGGGGATGCCTACGGCGAACGTGACGACAGCCTGCGGCAACGCCTGCCGGCCAAGCACTTCAAGCACGCCGGCAAGCTGAAACCCGGCAAAGTGGTGCGGCTGCAAACCGAACAGGGCCCGCGCCTGGTTACCGTGGTGAAAGTGGGCCTGAAAACCGTGGACGTGGATGCCAACCATCCACTGGCGGGCCGCGCCTTGCGCTTTCAGCTCTCGATCAAGGATATCCGCGACGCCAGCGCCGAGGAAATCGCCCACCGCCATGTTCATGGTCCGGGCGGCCACCAGCACTGAAATATCGCGGGCCATGGATCGTTGGTGTCCAAAGTTCCAGGACAGCGCACCGATACGCATCACGCTAACACACCATTCGCTGCTAAAGCAGCTTCCCACAAAAGCGATTACGAAGCCGCTGTGGGAGCTGCTTTGGCAGCGAATCGGCGGATCATTCCAAGCCTATGGAACAACAGGGATCTGCCGACCGCGATCCGCACCGCTTCAACGCCCCTTCAGAAACCGCTCCAATACTCGCACCAATACCCGGCCCAATTGCGTGGCCAGGGTTCTCAACAGACTTTTGGTGAACGCCTCGCCGGCGCTTTGCCGGCGTGATGCACGCTTCATGCTGGCTTTTTTCTCCGGCTCCGGCTTCGCCTGTTCCGCTTCCTTCCGCTGCTGTCGGCGGGCCTGCAGACGCTCGTGGGCGGAGTCCCGATCCTCCGCCTGATCGTATTTGGCGGCCAACGGCGACGCCGCTTTCAGTTGCGCCAAGGCATCCTCGTCGGCCGGCCCGATACGGCCGCGCGGCGGCGCCACCAGGGTGCGCTCCACCGGCGTCGGAATACCCTGGTCGTCGAGCACACTGACCAGCGCTTCGCCAACGCCCAGTTCGGTGATCACCCGGGCGGTGTCCAGATCCGGGTTGGCGCGGAAAGTCTGGGCCGCCACTTTTACCGCTTTCTGATCCTTGGGCGTGTAGGCCCGCAGGGCATGCTGCACCCGGTTGCCGAGCTGTCCCAGCACACTGTCGGGGATATCCGACGGCGATTGGGTGACGAAGTAAATACCAACGCCCTTGGAGCGGATCAGCCTGACCGTCTGTTCAAGCTTTTCCAATAACGCTTTCGGTGCGCTGTCGAACAACAGATGGGCTTCATCAAAGAAAAACACCAGCAACGGCAGAGGCTGGTCGCCACGTTCCGGCAGCCTTTCGAACAGCTCCGCCAGTAGCCAGAGCAGGAAGGTGGTGTACAAACGGGGCTGCAGAATCAGCTCGCGACCATCCAGCAGATTGACCACGCCGTGTCCGTTCCGCTGCTGTATCAGATCCATGATATCCAGCGCCGGCTCGCCGAAGAACACATCACCGCCCTGGCTCTTCAGTACCAGCAGCCGGCGCAAAATAGCGCCGAGACTCTGCGAGGACAGCGTGCCATAGCGCTCGGACAATGGTTTGCGCTGCTCCACCATCCAGTTCAGCAGGCTCTCCATGTCCTTCAGGTCCAGCAGCGGCAGGTCCTCGCTGTCGGCGTAGTCGAAGGCGATGTGGAGCACACCGCTTTGTACCTCGTTGAGCTCCAGCAGGTTGCTCAACAGCGCCGGTCCCATGTCGGCCACGGTGGTGCGAACCGCTTGACCGGTACGACCATACAGATCCCAAAGCCGGGTCGGGCAGGCCTGGGCGGCCCAGTCCGTGATACCGATGCGCTGAACCCGCTCCTGGATCTTGTCATTGCTCTTGCCGGCCACCGCGATACCGGACAAGTCTCCTTTCACGTCGGCGGTGAACACCGGCACACCGAGACGTGAAAAGCCCTCCGCCAGCACCTGCAGGGTCACGGTTTTACCGGTACCGGTGGCGCCGGCGATCAATCCATGGCGATTCGCCATGGCCCCGTTGAGTGCAATTCGTCCCTGTTCCGTACCGCCGATCAAAAGCTGCTGCATGGCCCGATCCCCGTTGTATCCTGACCGCAGTCTGCGCGATTCAGCGGATTTTGTCCGTGAGGAGTTGTAAAAGCGGCGCTCAACCCCATGTGCTGGAGAGCCGTTTTATTGGAGAGCGCGATATGCCCCGCCATTTCGAGTCCGCTCCCGGCCTGTGCCAACAGCCGGACGCGGAAACCAACGATTATCTGTTCAATCAGACCATGCTGCGAGTCAAGGATCCCGAGCGCAGCCTGGACTTCTACACCCGCGTCCTGGGTATGCGCTTGGTGCGCAAACTGGACTTCCCGGAGATGCAATTCAGCCTCTACTTCCTGGGCTATCTGGCACCGGATGAGGAACGTCGGGTACCCGAGGACGATGCCGCGCGGCTGACCTACACTTTCGGCCGTGAAGCGATGCTGGAACTGACGCATAACTGGGGCACGGAGAAAGACACCGATTTCGCTTACCACAACGGCAATGAAGACCCGCGTGGCTTCGGCCACATCGGCGTCACCGTGCCGGACGTCTACGCCGCCTGCGAGCGTTTGGAAAAACTCGGCGTGGATTTCGTCAAGAAACCGGACGACGGCAAAATGAAAGGCCTGGGCTTTATCCGTGATCCCGACGGCTATTGGATCGAGATCATCCAGGCCGACATGATGGAGAAACAGGTCAAGAATTAAAGATCGAGCAACGCCAGAAAGGCCCGCGTCGCCGGTGTCGGATTGGGATGCCACACCGCCCGCACCACCCGGCGCGGGGCTTCCCGCACCGGTCGCGTACAGACACCGGCAAGGCGGGGGGCCAGACTGGCCGGAATCAGGCCGATCGCCAGGCCACGGCGGACGATATCCACCAGCAGTGAAATGGTGCTCACCTCGAATCGGACCGCATATCGCAGACCGGCGGCGGCGAACGCTTCCTCTGATTGCTGGCGGGCTCCGGTTCCCTCACCAAAATCCGCCATCGGCCATTCGGTCAACTGCTCCAGGCGGACCCGCCGGCACCGGGTCAGTGGGTGCTCTTTAGGCAGCAGTGCCACCAACTCTTCTTCGCACAGATCAGCGCTTTCCAGCCGTTCAATCACCACACCGGGCCAGAGACCGACGAAGGCCAGGTCCAGGCTGTGCTCGTGCATGCGGTCGATCATCCGTTCGCTGCCGTCCATGCTCATCTCGATGTCCACATGGGGATAGCGGCGATGAAATTGGGCCGTCAGTCCGATCACGTCCGGTTCGGTCAGTGTGGAAATGGTTCCAAGAGAAAGCCGGCCGCGGACTTCACCGCTGCGCGCGGCCACCTCGTCTTCGATACGGCGCACCGCATCCAAAGCCCGCCGGCCGCTCTCCACGAACGCCTCGCCGGCGGGAGTAAGTCGCAAGGATCGGGAGTTACGCTCAAACAGGATGGTCCCCAACTGCTGTTCGAGCTGCGCCACCTGATGGCTCAGTGCCGATTGCACAATATGACAGCGGCGGGCGGCGGCGGTGAAACTGCCTTCCTCCGCCACCGCCAGCACATACTCGATCTGGCGCAGTTTCATGGTCCGCTCCCTGGGGCATCTCTTTTATAGATAGCTGGGATGATATTAATGCATTTGTCACATGGCGGCGATTGGCCGACACTGCGCCGCTCAGTCAACTATTGATCTCCAGCCCGCCAGGAAAATCCGCCAGGAGAGGCCATGAACACAGACCGCCAGCACGATACGGCACCCGGGCTCACTCCCATGCTGCTTATGCTGATGACCGTCACCACCGGGTTAGCGGTGGCCAGCAACTACTATGCCCAGCCGCTGCTGCACACCATCGCCGATGAGCTGTCGTTGTCCTATTCCGGTGCCGGCATCATCGTCACCGCCGCCCAGGCTGGCTATGCGGCCGGTTTGCTGCTGCTGGTGCCCCTGGGCGACATGTTCGAGCGGCGCCGGCTGATCGTCACCATGATCACGCTGGCCGCCGGCGGCCTGTTGATCAGTGCCAATGCCTCGACACTGACCATGCTGCTGGTGGGCACCGCCATCACCGGCGCCTTCACCGTGGTGGCTCAGGTGCTGGTGCCTTTCGCCGCCACTCTCGCGGCGCCGGGGGTACGCGGCAAGGTGGTGGGCACGGTAATGAGCGGTCTGCTGCTGGGGATTCTGCTGGCCCGGACCGTGGCCGGCGCCTTGTCCACCCTCGGCGATTGGCGCACCGTCTACTGGGTGGCCTCGGCACTGATGTTCATAAATGCCCTGGCGCTGTGGCGGCTACTGCCCACTCACCGACAATCGGCCGGGCTTTCCTATGGCCGTTTACTGCTGTCCATCGGCCAGTTGTTCGCCCGCCATCGCCTGTACCGGACCCGTTCCGCCTTGGGCTTTCTGACCTTCGCCATGTTCAGTGTGTTCTGGACCTCGGCGGCGTTTCTACTTTCCTCCGAGCCCTGGCACTTCTCCGACGCCACCATTGGCCTGTTCGGGCTGGCCGGGGCGGTGGGCGCCTTGTCCGCGCGCAAGGCGGGCAGCCTGGCCGATCGCGGCCATGCCCGCTGGACCACATTGGGCGGCGTGTTGATGCTGGCGCTATCGTGGGTGGTGATGGGCTTCAGTGAAGAGAGTCTGATCGCCCTGATCATCGGTATCGTGATATTGGATCTGGCGATCCAGGCGGTGCACATCAGCAACATGAACGTGATCTACGCGCTGGACGAGTCGGCCCGTAACCGCCTCAATTCCGGCTACATGTTCGTGTATTTTCTTGGCGGCGCCGGCGGCTCGCTGGCCTCCGCCTGGATTTACCAGCATTACCAGTGGAACGGCGTGGTCGGGCTCGGCCTGGGTCTGGCGGTGGCGGCCTGCCTGTTGGCATGGTTGGCGCCAACGGAAGCATCAACCACGACCTCGTGATTCCATAACACGGAACAGCACCATGCCGACGACCATCGCCACCACGAATACAATGCCCTGCCAATAACCCAGCGGCAGCAGTGTCAGGGCCGGGCCAGGGCAAATACCCGCCAACCCCCAGCCAACCCCGAATACCAGACTGCCGCCGATCAGGCGGCGGTCAATATCACGCCGGGAGGGCAACCGCATGGCACCGCCCAACCAGGCCCGGGAACGGCGGCGAGCCAGGGCCATCGGCACCACGGCCGCGGCAATGGCGCCCACCATCACCAGCGCCAGGGAGGGGTCCCAGGCACCGGCCAGATCAAGAAAGCCCAACACTTTGGCCGGGTCGGTCATACCGGACAGAATCAATCCAAGACCGAACAACAGGCCCGCGAGTAACGCCGTCAGCTTGTTCATACCGCGACTCCCAGCAGATGACGGACCACATGGACGGTCACGAAGCCGGCCCCCATGAAACACAGCGTGGCGATCAGCGAACGCGGCGATAGCCGCGACAGGCCGCAGACACCGTGACCACTGGTGCAGCCGGAGCCATAGCGGGTCCCGACGCCCACCAACAGCCCCGCCACCACCAAGGTTATCGGCGAGCCGCTGAAATGGCTTTCCGGTACCGTGGCGAACAGTTGCCACAACAGCGGCGCGGCCAGCAGCCCGAGCAAGAACAGGGCCGCTTCACCGCGCCCTTCGTCACCGGCTTGCGCCGATCCGGCAAACATGCCGTCCAGCAGTCCACCCAGCAATCCGCTGATGCCGGCGATACGGCCGTTGGCCAGGATCAGCAAGGCCGCGGCCAGGCCGATCAACACCCCTCCGGCCAGGGCGCTCCAGGGTGTGAACAGGCTCCACTCAATGTTCATCGGCGTGTCTCCTCACAGAACAACCGATACAGGGTTTCGATCACCGCCAGTGCTTCGTCACTGGCGATGCGGTAGTAAATCTGTTTGCCTTCGCGCCGGGTCGCCACCAGCCCCTCCCGGCGTAGTACGCCGAGTTGCTGGGACAGAGAGGGTTGCGGTACCCCCACCGCGCCTTCCAACTCCCCCACATTGCGCTCCCCCTGACAAAGCTGACAGAGCAGCAGCAACCGGTCCGGATTGGCCAGCGCCTTCAACAGGCGTCCCGCTGCCGCCGCGTTGTCACGCAGCTGATCCATATTGAGGTCGGGCATGGGATGGCTCATGGGCACTCTCACTTTCATTTTCTTTAATTTATATTTTTATATATTAACTGGCAATAGATGATTCACTGACCACGGCGCCATCCAGGCGCGATTCCCGGCCCGGCTTCCGCGACGGCCTAAGCATGGCCGGCATGGGGGCGCTCATAAAAAAGGGTCATCGCGGATTACCAGTAATGTGGGTCTCCATCGAAGGCACGGGTCTGCACGGAGGGCATCCGTATTCACCGGTCACCTCGAAGCGGAGCCGTGTCAGGCCTTTGCGGGAACCTGCTTCACGACGTTCCCGCAAAGGCCTGACACGGCTCCGCTGTCCCTGATGGAGGGGCGGGCCGTTTTCCTCTAAACCGCGATGAATCATAAAAAAGGGCACCCCAAGGTGCCCCTGTCCCGGAAATCTCCCGGGAAAAGCCATGGTTAAAGCTCTGGCGTGGATGTCGGCGGTTGCCGCGGGTGCACCAATTCCTGGTAGCCATAGGCGATTTTGATCAGGGTCGGCTCGGCGTACTCCCGCCCCAGCATCTCCATGCCGATGGGTTGTGCCGGATCCAGATTGGTGGCCATGCCGGCGGGCAACGTCAGCGCCGGGAACTGGGAAAACGGGCTTAGCCGGTTGTTGCTGCCAGCACTGGGGCTGCCCCCGAGATCACCGGCCAGACCGGTCATGGTCGGGTACAGCAGCACATCGTAAGGCTGGCCCAGGCTATTGCCGGCGGCGTCCACGTTATCCAGCGCCCGCATCAGCCGCTCGCGCACGAATACCGGGCGTTCCACCGTGTTCTTGGTGTACACCGCCTGTTGTTCCGGGGTGAGATTGTTCAGGTCAATGGTGCCGCGATACTCCAGGCTACCCTGATAGTTCGGCAGATAACCACCGCTGTCGAGCAACCCCTGGTAGGTCTGGATGTGGCCATCCATGACGTTGACCCAGCTGTTCAGGTACGCGACCAGATCATGCTGGAACTCATAACTGGACATGGAGGAGTAGTCGCCCAGTATGGCGCCAAGATCATCGACGGTAACATCCTCCAGCGTGGCACCGGCGGCTTCCATGGCGGCCAACGCCTCTTCCATCACCGCGTTGACGGTTTCGTTCTCGCCGAACAAGTCCCGCACCACACCGATACGAGCGCCATTCAGGCCATTGGCGTCCAGATAATCCGTATAGGTGTCCGGAACACCGGTAATGCTTTTGTACTCCTCCTCACTGGTCATCAGGGGCGCGTCGATCTCAAAGCTGATGCGCTGATTGGCGTGGGGTGATTCATCGAAGCCAACCATGGCGTCCATCATCAAGGCGCAATCTTCCACCGTGCGGCACATGGGGCCACCGGTATCTTGCCAGGACGCCAGCGGCATGATGCCATCCTGGCTCACCAGCTTCAGCGATGGGCGAATGCCCACCAAGCCCCCCAGACTGGAGGGCACCCGGATGGAGCCGCCGGTGTCACTGCCGGTACCCATCATCGCCAGACTGGCGGCAATGGCGGAGCCGGTGCCGCTGGATGAACCACCCGCGCCCTTGCTCTGGTCATAGGCGTTCTTGACCAACCCGCGAACCGAGCTGGCGCCCGTGTAGCCGAACGCGAACTCATCCATGTTGGCCTTGCCGATGATGATGGCACCAGCTTCGCGCAGGCGACGGACGGTGTAGGCGTCTTCCAGGGGCCGGTTGTACTGGAAGGCGATCGCACCACCCGTGGTCGGCATCTGCTTGGTGTTGAAGTTGTCCTTTGGCAGCACCGGCACGCAATAGAGCGGTCCATCAATGCCAGTGACCTCGAAGTTCAAATCCTTTTCCCGGGCTTCGAACAAGGCGTCCGGGTTAATGTTAACGACGCTGCGCAGTTCGGTCGCGGTACCATCGTCGTCATAAGCATGGATACGATCGATGTAGCCCTGAACCACTTCCTCGCAAGTCACGCCACCCGTTTCCAGAGAGGTATGCAGGCTGCTTACCGTGGCTTCAACAAAGGAGAACGGCACCGGCTCCACCACCGGCGGAATGGAATCACTGCTGGAAGAACCGCCGCACCCGGCGAGTACGGCAAGCGATAAGGCGGAAACCGCGAATAACCTGGTCTTGATCATGGAAACGTCCCCATCTTTCCTCTTTAACGATGCAACGCATATCCCTGAAAAAATCCCCGGGGATGAAAACCGCCACCGGGGCAAACTCCTGTCGCGTTGCCTTCTGGGAATCAAAAGCCGTGCCAAATACTTGGATTTACAGAAAATACCGAGGGGAATGCGGAAATAGGGCGTGTTTACCTACCGCGAAGAATGGAAGTGCCAGATAAGAGGCACACCACGCAAAGAGAAAGCGTGCACAATGGCGGTATCGATGCCCTCATTTCGGGCGAGGAGAGTTCAAATGACGGGACCGTCAGGACAGCCAGGCCCATAAGGCCGCCAGCAATGCCACCGGCGCGGTTTCCGCTCGCAACACCCGACTGCCGAGGGCAAAGGCGGAGAACCCAGCCTGGAAAGCGCTGTCGAGTTCGTCGTCGTCGAATCCACCTTCCGGGCCGGTAAGCAGGGTCAGCTCGCTCTGCCTCCTCAGACTTTCCGGGGCAAACGGCTCACTCCCCGGATGAGCAATCAGTTTGAGCCCGGGCAACGGTCCGGCCAGCCAGTGTTTCAAGGGCATCGCGGCGAGAATCTCCGGCGGCCGGTTCAGTCCGCATTGCTCACAGGCGCTGATCGCTACCTGCCGCCAGTGGTCGCGCTTCTTGTCTTGACGCTCGCCCTTCAGGCGAACTTCACAGCGGGCGGTATCCAGAATCCGGATACGGGCAACGCCCAGCTCGGTGGCTTTCTGGATGGCGTAGTCCATACGCTCGCCCTTGATCATCGGCAATCCCAGGGTCACCGCCAGCGGCGGCGTGCGTTCCATCGGGTCATGGGCCAGAGGCAGTACTTCCACCGTTTTCTTGCCAACCGAGCACAGCCGGGCACGCCATTCGCCACCGTGGCCGTTGAACAGCACCACTTCCTCACCCTCGGTCATGCGCAGTACCCGGGCGATATGCTGGCTGGCGTTGGCGCCCAACTGGCAGGGCCGGTCGAGGTGAAACTCCTGATCATCGAAGAATCGGCGCATTGAAGGCATCGGCGGATCCGTTAACACGAGGGCGGTTTTTGCGGTGCGCCTAGGCTACCATAGGGCACTTGTCAGGGGCGTCATTTCGCCGCCAAAAGCACACCAATTACAAGGGATTGAAACCTATGCCGGAATACAGTTACTGGATCATTCTCGGGTTGATTCTGATCATCGCGGAGTTTTTGATCTCCGGGCTACTGACCATTTTTCTCGGTCTGGCGGCGGTAATCGTCGGCATCCTGGTGTTTTTTGGTGTGCTCGATGACCTGACCTGGGAAATCACCACCTTCGCCGTCATCAGCCTGCTGTTGCTGGTGGGGGCGCGCCGCTATTTGCGCGCCTGGCTGTTCGGGCGCGAGGCCCAGTCCAAATCCATCGAGGACAGCGCCGGCCTGATCGGCTCCCGCGCCACCGTCGATCAGGATTTCGTGGACGGTATCGGCGCGGTACGATACCGCGGCGCCCGCTGGCAGGCACAATCGCCAGTGGCCTTGAAGACCGGGGAGATGGTGCGCATCACCAAACATGATGGACTCTGGCTCACGGTCGAGCCCTGGTCCAGCACTTCAACCGACAAGCAACCGTAAGGATTACATTATGCAAGGATTGATTATTTCCGCACTGATCGCCATCGGCGTCATCGTGCTACTGGGGATGACCATTCGTATCGTTCCGCAACGGAACGTCTACGTGGTGGAACGGCTCGGCAAATACCGCACATCTCTGGAAGCGGGCATGCATATTCTCATGCCGTTCATCGACAAAGTGGCCTACAAACATTCCCTGAAGGAAATCGTGCGCGACGTGCCGCGCCAGAGCTGTATCACCAAGGACAACATCGAAGTCTCCATCGACGGTGTCATGTACCTGCAAGTGATCGATCCCAAATCCGCCAGCTACGGCGTGGACGACTATGTCATGGCGGCCCAGCAGCTGGCGCAAACCACGCTGCGTTCGGTGATCGGTAAGATCGATCTGGACAAGACCTTCGAGGAACGCTCCGAAATCAACATGGAAGTGGTTCAGGCGGTGGACGAAGCGGCCCAGCCCTGGGGCGTGAAGGTTCTGCGTTACGAAGTGGCGGACATCAACCTGCCGGCTTCCATCAAGGACGCCATGGAGAAACAGGTCCGCGCCGAGCGGGAACGGCGCGCGGTGGTGGCGGAGTCCGAAGGGGATCGTCAGGCCGCGATCAACCGCTCCGAAGGTGACCGCCAGGCGGCGATCAACCGCTCCGAGGGTGAGAAGCAGGAGATGATCAACATCTCCGAAGGTGAAAAGATGAAGCAAATCAACGAGGCGGAAGGTCGCGCCCGGCAGATCGAGCTGATCGCCCAGGCCACCGCCACCGGTTTGCGTGAAGTGGCCACGGCAGTGAAGGAAGACGGCGGCGAGGAAGCCGTCAGCCTGCGCATCGCCGAACAGTACGTGAGCGCCTTCGAGAAGCTGGCGAAGGAGTCCACCACGCTGTTGCTGCCGTCCAATCTGAGCGATGTGGGCGGTACCGTCGCCGGTCTGCAGAAAGTGCTGAAGACCATCGACAGAACCCAGCCCTGAGCATGACTTCCGCCGCTTTCCGGGCCCCCTGGTGGGCCCGTTCTCCCCACCTGCAGACACTGTGGGGGCCGCTGTTGCGCCGCACCAGGGCGCCAGCGCGGCGGCGGGAAGTTCTGCCACTGGCGGACGGCGATCATCTGCTGCTGGACTGGTGCGGCCCGTCTCCGGACGGACAGCTTCCCGTCCTGCTGCTACAGCATGGCCTGTCCGGTTCCAGCGATTCCCATTACATCATCGGCATCCAGCGGCGCCTGCTCGACCTGGGCCTGCCGTCGGTGGCGGCCAATGGCCGTGGCGCCCTGGCTCCCAATGATACCGCCAGGTCTTATCACGCCGGAGAGATCGATGATCTCAACGCGGTGATCGAGCACGTCCACGGGCTTGCCGGGGGAGCACCGGTGCTGGCGCTGGGGGTCTCCCTCGGGGCTTCACGATTGCTCAACTGGCTGGCCCTGGCGGACTCCGGCAAGCTGGACGGCGCGCTGGCGATCTGTGCGCCACTGCGACTGGCGAACAGCGCCGACCATATGGATCAGGGCCTGTCGCGAATTTATCGCAACCATCTGATCAAGACCCTGCTGGTTACGCTCGACGCCCAGGAGCGGCATTTGAGCACGGTGAACCCGGAACAGGCGGCGATCCTGGCTGGCCTCGACCGCACCGGCATCCGCTCCTTCTGGGATTTTGACGGCCGGATCGTCGCGCCCCTGTATGGTTTCCGGGATGCCGCCGACTACTACGCGCAATGCTCCGCCGGGACCCGCCTTGGGGCGATTCGCACTCCCACCTGGCTGCTTCAGGCGCGGGACGACCCGTTCATGACCGAGGCCAGCCTGCCCCGACAGCGGGATCTCAGTGACGCGGTGACGCTGGAAGTGGCCGAACACGGTGGCCATGTGGGGTTTGTTCAGGGTTCCATGCGGCGCCCGCATTATTGGCTGGAGGAACGGGCCGAGGCTTTCGTCCGCGCGTTTTCATCTGATCATCAAAGCGTATCGGCCGCTGCCGGCTGAACGCTATTCACACGGGATCGTGATCCACGGACCATTGCTGTCCCATAAATTTGGGAAGCCCTGGCATCTGGCCGCTAAACCCTTGTTCGTTCCCGGCCTGTTGACCTTGTAGACATGAATTTCCAACGTATTCGCTGGCAAGCCAGCGAATGAGCGTCTAGACGTAGCGGAATGTTGCGTGTAAGCAGGCTGGCCCATAACTGCGGGACACCAATGATCCACAGACCACGGCTTGCCGTTCACGGCATCAGCACCACGGTGAGCAAAGCGGCCAGCCCGCCGCTCAACACCAGCCAGCAGGCGGACAACCCCAGATTCCAGCGGAACGCGGCGACCCGGGCGTCGTAGCCGGTGAGTCGTTCCATCAGCAGTGAGTTGGCGGAATAGGGCGTACCGGTGGCGCACTGGGCCCAGCCACAGACGATCGCCAGCCCCAGGCCAACGTACGCTTCCGGCGGCCACACCGGCCCCATCACACCGCCGGCCAGGGTGCCCATGATGATCGGGTTCAATCCGAGCTGGCCACCACCGAAGAACAGAAACGGCACCACGAATGCCACCAACGGGTAGCCCCAGTGTGGCAGCGAGAACGCCTCCCCCAGAGAATGCAGCACCAGCAAACTGATCAGCGCGCCCAGAAACGATGAGCCCCCCATGATCACCACTTCGTTGGCCAGCGGCGCCATGGTCGGCAGCGATACCCGCTCTCCACGCCAGCGCTCGCGCACCATCAGCAGGATGACCGCGATCAGGCAGCTCAGGGTGACCGCCTTCGAGTAACGCAAATCCAGCAGGCCGTTGAACAGCAGCGTCACCGCCCAGATCGCGCTCACCACCGCACCGAAGCGCAGCCAAGGCATCAGCATACTGTCTTCGCGGTCGTCGCCGCCGACTGGTTTTTCCGCCTCCCGGAACAAAGCGCCGCTGGCCAGATAGACCATCGCCAGCGGCACGCTGATCGCCAGCAGCTCCCAGGAATGCAGGCCCACGAGGTAGGTCAGGGTAGTGACCACGGAGATCGACAGCGGGGAGAACATCGGCGAGGCACCATAGCCACGCAGCACACCACGGGCGGCGTTGCGTGCCATGGCCGAATCACCATGGCTCCGCACCTGCTGGTCGACCATCGAGCCGATCAGCCCCACCGAACCGAAGTTGAGCGGCACGGAAAGGAAGGCCGTGCCAAAAGTGATGCTGTAATAGCGGGGCAGGGGCCGGCCGCTGAACAGGCCGGCGGAAATCCGCTTCAGATCCGGTGAGCGGCCCAGCACCGCCGCCAATAACATCATGGTGACAATCAGCGCGGTCAGGCGAATCATGGCGGTGGCGGCCAACACCAAGGAGTGCGGTGCCACCAACAGCGCCGCCAGCAATGACAGCAGCACCAGCGTCAACAGACCCCGCGCCACCATCCGCAGCTCACTCCAGGCCAGGGTCACCGCCACCAGCGCGGCGGCGGTGCCCGCCAGATTCACGGCCGGCCAGGCCGGCAGCAGACCTGCGACCAGGGCCGCGTAGGTCAGCCCCGACCGCCAGCGAAGCCGCGCCGCCGTCGACACGTCAGCTCAGCGCCGGCAACAGCGTCGCGCCGGTCAGCGCCTGCACCTCGTCGAAGGTGTTGTCACCGTGCAGTTGACGTACCCGCAGCCCTTGGTCGGTCACGTCCAGCACCGCCAGATCGGTGTAGATGCGTTTCACCACGGCGGCGCCGGTGAGCGGATAGTTACAGCTTTCCAGGATCTTAGGCTCGCCGCTCTTGGTGGTGTGACTCATGATCACAAACACCTGCTTGGCGCCCACCGCCAGATCCATGGCCCCACCCACCGCCGGCGGGTAAGTGTCGTTATTGGTGGCCCAGTTGGCCAGGTCGCCTTTCTCCGACACCTGGAAGGCCCCCAGTACCGCCAGATCCAAATGGCCGCCGCGCATCATGGCGAAGGATTCCGCGTTGTCGAAGTAGGCGCCGCCGGGCAGCAGAGTGACGAACTGTTTGCCGGCGTTGATCAAATCCGGGTCTTCCTCGCCCGGCGCCGGCGCCGGGCCGACACCGAGGATGCCATTCTCGCTCTGGTAGATCACCTGCCGATCATCGCTGACGTAGTTCGCTACCATGGTGGGCATGCCGATGCCCAGATTCACGTAGGCGCCATCAGGAATGTCCTGGGCCACGCGCTCGGCGATTTCCGCTGGTTTAAGCCGCATCATTCCGCCACTCCTTTCATGCCATGTGCCACGACCCGATCCACGAAGATACCCGGGGTCACGATGCATTCCGGATCGAGATCGCCCACTGCATCCACCCGCTCCACTTCCGCCACCGTCAGTGCGGCGGCGGTGGCCATGGGCGGGTTGAAGTTACGGCCAGCCGTGTTGTAAATCAGGTTGCCCCAGGCATCCGCCCGTTGCGCCTTGATCAGGGCGACGTCGGCGGGCAGGGCGGTTTCCAGTACGTAGCCACGGCCATTGATTACTTTGGTTTCCTTGCCCTCGGCCAGGCGGGTGCCGTAACCGGTAGGCGTATAGAAACCGCCAATGCCGGCGCCAGCGGCGCGGATCCGTTCCGCCAGGGTGCCCTGGGGCACCAGTTCCAGTTCGATGGCGCCCTCTTCATAAAGGCGCTCGAACCAGACGGAACCGGCGGAGCGCGGGAACGAACAGACGATCTTGCGCACCAGACGGTCTTTCAGCAGGGAGGCGATACCCTCGTCGCCCACCCCGGCGTTATTGGAGATCACGGTCAGGTCCCGGGCACCATGTTGGCGCAGGGCCTCGATCAGTTGCAGGGGAAAACCGGAACTGCCGAAGCCGCCGATCATCACCGAATCACCATCCTTGACGTCGGCCACCGCCGACGCGAAGGAATCCCAGACTTTATTGATCACGTTCTTTCACCTTTACGATTCACGCGTGGAAGTCACCGCCACCGCCTTGAACAAACGCCGGCTCAGATACACCAACGCCAGCAAACCGAACCCGGTCACGTCGGTGATCGGTTCCGGATATATCAGCAAAGCGCCCGCCACGATCAGTACGATCCGCTGCAGCATCGTCAGCACGCCGACACGGTAGAGGTACCCTTCCATGGCGGAGGCCAACAGCCAGATGGCGGTGATCGCGGTCACCGTGGACAACAGAATCTTGCTCCACTCGCCCTGCAGAATGAGGGACGGGTTGAGCACGAACAGGAACGGCAGGACAAACAGAATCGCCCCCAACCGCATGGCGTACACACCGGTCTTGGTGGCATTGGCATCGGCCACGCCCGCGGCGGTGATGGCGGCCAGAGCCACCGGCGGGGTGACGTAGGACATCATGCCCCAGTACAGAATGAACAGGTGGCTGGCCAGCGGATTGAGACCGGCATTGACCAGGGCCGGCGCCAGCAAAATGGACAGGAAGATATAACAGGCACTGACGGTCATCCCCATGCCGAGAATGAAGCTGGTAACGGCACCCGCCGCCAGCATCAACGGCACACTGCCGCCGGCGTACAGCAACAACTCGCGGGAAAAAGCCCCCGCCACGCCGGTATAGGAAAGACCGCCGACCACCAGGCCGATACCGGCCAGGATCGCCACCAGATTGGAAACGCTCAGCGTCAGATCCTGAATCATGGTTTTCGCGCGGGTCCAGTTCAGACGATGGCTGCGCTTGAACATGGAAATACCGAGCAGTACCAGCGCGGCGTAATAAGGCGCGTAGGCCTCCAGACGCATCACCAGCAGCATGTAGATCAACGCCACCAGGCTGAACAGATAGGGCCAGCCGTCCTTCAGTGTTTCCTTGAGGCTGGGAATTTCCGACTCCGGTAACCCTTTGAGACCACGCTTGGCGGCGTAATTGTCCACCTGGAAAATCAGCGCCAGGTAGAACAGAAGGGCCGGCAGGAAAGCGGCGATCATGATCTCGGAGTAGGGGACACCAAGGAACGACGCCATGATGAACGCCACCGCGCCCATGATTGGCGGCATCAGAGTCCCGCCAGTGGAAGCACACGCCTCCACGGCACCGGCATAGTGTGCCGGATAGCCGGTTTTCTTCATGGTCGGAATGGTGATCGGACCGGTGGTGAGAATGTTGGAAATCACACTGCCGGACAAACTGCCGAGAATGCCACTGGAAAGCACCGCCACCTTGGCCGGTCCACCCCGGCTACGTCCCATCAGGGCGGTGGCGAAGCGCATGAAGAATTCACCGCCACCCGTGGCGGTGAGCGCCGCGCCGAACACGACGAAACCGATCACCAGTTGCGCCACCACCTGCATCGGAATACCGATGATGCTTTCCACGCCGATCACATGGGAGCGGATGGTTTCGGCGAAACCGTATTGATTCCCCCAAAGGAAACCGGGCATGTGATCCGCATAGAGGGGGAAACTGCCGAACAACAGGGCCACCGCCAGCAGCGGCCAGCCGCCGCAGCGGCGCACGCCTTCCAGCACCAGCACCAGCAGAATGCCGGAAAACACGGTGGCCTCGGTGGGCGCCATGAAGTCCCAGCCTTCCTGAATCATGACCAACCCGTGGTGCCCCAGATAACCACACGACATCAGCGCCGCCAGCGCCAGAATCCAGTCGTACCAGGACACCCGCTCGCGAGCACCGGACCAGGCCGGGAAAGTAATGAAGGCCGCCGCCAGGAACAGGCCGATCAGGTAGTACAGATACGCATTACCCAGTGGCTTGAAGCCAAGCAGCTCCAGATCGAAGGTTTGATTAATGGCCATCAACAGACCCAGGGTACCCAGGGTCATGACCAGCCAATAGGCCGGCCCGCGCAAACGGGAGGAAGGAGCACCGGCCTCCTGGCTGTGCTCTTGGGAAGCATCCGCAGACGTCGTCATGGAGGGACTCCGGAAATAACATGATGGAACCCGGGGCGGGCTCCCTTTCCGCCCCGGAATTCAGAGAAGGATCAGAGGGAATTGAGTGCCTGAGTACGGATACGATCCCAGATCGCGGCGAACTCTTCGTCGCTCTTGCCATCGCCTTCGGCCACGGCTTTCTGCCAGGCGTCACGCAATGCATTCAGGCGTTTGATGCGGGCGTCGTTCCAGGCCTGGGCCTCGTCGGTCCAGACGCCTTTTTCCTTCAAGTAACGGATGGCGCCTTCATGGAAGGGCGCGTCCGCCGCCGGCACACCAGCCTGTTTCAGGTCCCAGCGCGGCATTACCGAGGTGGCGTCCTTGTACAGGTCATAGGTTTCATCCAGCGCCTTGGTGAAGGCGTACACCAGATCCGCGTCGCTATCGGAGCGGACCACCAGCACCGGGTAACGGTAGGCCAGGATGTCCACCGGGTTTTCCTTGCTGATACCGGCGCCCACGGTTTCCGTGTAGGGCTGGAAGAACGGCGCTACCGCGCGCAGGCGTTTCCAGCCTTCCGCGTCATCGGCGGGCACTTCCAACCAACGGATACCACGGGGGGATTGCTCCAGCTCGTACACGTGGCTGGGCGTGGTGGTGGTACAGGACGCGTCGGCCTCGTTACGCGCCAGGGAACTCATGGCGTTGGCGTAGGTGGGGAACATCTTCGCGTCGACGTCATCCCGGGTCAGGCCGGCGAACGCCAGGAAGGCATCGCATTTGACGTTGATGGACGGGTTGCCCGCCACATAGGCGAAACGCTTGCCCTTGAGATCCTGCAGCGTATGAATGTCGGCATCCGCGGCGGTGAAGATACCGAACGAGGAAGGACGACCAGCCACCACCCGAAGATCTTGCGGTCCCCAACGGCGGGTGGAGAAATCATGGATCCCTTCACTGGCGAAGAACGTCTCCGTGGCCAGGAAGCCAATGTCGGCGCGCTTGCTCAGCACCGGTTGCAGACGACCAATGGAAGAGCCGGAAGGCTGGATACGGATACGGGTGCCGAATTTCTTGCCGAACGCATCGGCAATGGCGGACGCTTCGGCGTAGCCGGCGGAACCCACGTCATAGGAGGACCAGGTCATGGATTTGGGCAGTTCCGCGGCGTTGGCGCCGGCGGTCAGGGCCAAACCACCCCCAATCATGATAGAGGCGAAAAATCGACGCAGGCGAGTCGATGAAGTCATAAGCATCTCCGAGGATTGTTTTTTTGCGGCCGTCGTGGACGGCGTCAAAATCGTGCGTGACGATTCAGGGGCATCCCGCCCGGCTCAGGAGGGCCATCCTCATACCGGAGAGAATTCCGGCATCGGCCCTTTGCGAAAACTAGTCGGTCACTCCGGTTGGAGTCAATAAATTTTCCCAAATTCAAATAAAAAATTCTCGCATTTCAAGAAATGATCAGGAAACTGGTCACAAATGCGCCACAATATAAGCACTTATTTGTTTATCGGCCTGGTCAGCATCATTCCTGCAAACGGGATATTTCGTTCCGGATCACGTCGATCACCATGCGTCGACGCTCGTCGCTCATCCGCGACACCACCGAGGCCACACTGACCGCCACGTCCTGACCGGAGCCGGGCACCCGGAACGCCACCCCCAAGGCCGCCACTTCCGGGATGATGCGGCCATTGTTGAAAGCAAAACCGTCGCGCCGGTATTCCAGCAGCCACTGGCGCACCTCCGACAAGGTGATGCCCGAATAGCGCTCGTAGCGATCTTGATTGAGCAGCAGCATGCGGTCGCCTTCCTCCACCGACAGGGAGGCCAGCAGCGAACAGGAACCGGCTCCGATCCCCAGCGGCCGACGGGCTCCGACCATCAGCGTGTTGGCACTGATCGGGTAGGTACCTTCGGAGAGGTCGATGCACACCGAGTCCCGATTGGAACGGATCGACAGGTAAGTGGACTCCTCGGTGCGTCGCGAGATATTTTTGAGCATCGGTCTCAGCCGTTGCCGCAGCTGCAGATCCGGCGCCACCGCCTGGGCGGATTCGGCGATATCGAGCAATTCGAAGCCCACATGATAAGTCTTCACATAGGGATCGAAGGTCAGCAACCCTTCGTGGGTGAGGGCGGTCAGCAACCGATGGGCGGTCGCGGTGTTCATTCCCACCTCCCGCGCAATGCGTGACAGCGTGCCGCCGGTGGGGAAAGTGCGCGCGACCGTACGCAACAACAACGATGCCTTGGCCAGAGTGGTGCTGGTGGCGGGCTTGGCCTTCTTGGCGGTGGTGGTTCGGACTGAGCTCATGGGACTCCGCGGCGGCATATTTTCTCGTTATACGTGAATTTTATCTCGCATAACGATAGCCATTACCCCGCGATCTGCCAAGCTCAGCCGTTCGACGCCTCCCTGACAGAGGCATCGAATGCCGTGAACAGCAGGTTCTCCGTGCTGTCGCCAACCCGGAATTCCGCCTTCATGGCATCCAGATGGTCCAAAGCTTCTCCCCGCAAATAGGGCGCCTCCAGGCATACGATCTGGTAAATACCCTGGCGCAACAGCGCCCGATCCAGGCTCTCATTCTCGGCGGCGGCGGGGTTGAGGCCATGGGTCAGGCCCGGCCACGACATCGCCAGAACCCAGGTATTCACCATCAGGGCGCGCAGGTCCTCATCACTGGCTTCGATCAGACCGCTGGCCCGCAGTCCCTGATAAATATGCAGCCCGCGCTCCATGCCATCTTGCACGAACCTCGTGTATTCAGCGCGTAACTCCGGGTCTTGGTGGAGAAAATGCGGTAAATCCCGGTGCAGGAACCGGCCCTGCCACATCGACTCAAGAATCCCCTGCAGGTAATGCATCTTGTCCTGCCAGGTCAGTTCCCCCCGGGGGGGTGGCAACCATTCCCAGATCTGTTGGCGATAGCGCTCGAACAACGCCGCCACGATCGCCGTCTTGTTACGGAAGTGATAATACAGGTTGCCGGGACTGATCCCGAGGGCTTCAGCGATGTGGTTGGTGGTGACATTGCGCTCGCCATGGCGATTAAACAGGTCCAGGGCGGTGTCCAGAATGCGCGTCTTCGTGCCAGTCATACGGGGCCAATCCAATCAAAGGGGAAACACGGGGTTGACCTCTAGAGTAATTACTCTAAAAATCCCAATCAGTCCAATAACAATCCAAGAGGTGCATTATGGTCGCGGAAATCAAGGAGCTCAAAACCGATCAGGCGCAGATAACGCGCATGAACACCTTGTTCGAAGCCCAGCGGACCGCTTTCCGCCGTCAGCCCTATCCATCCGTGGAAGAGCGCCGTCAGGCCATCCTGCGCCTCAAACCCATGCTGTTGGATCACCAGGATGAAATCATCGAAGCGCTGCGCCAGGATTTCGGCAACCGCGCCGCCGATGAAACCAAGCTGGCGGAGTTGCTCACCAGCGTCGAGGGGATCAAGTACCACGCCAAGAAAGTCGCCAAATGGATGAAACCCAGCCGCCGCAAGGTCGGCGCGCCGCAATGGCCGGGCAAGGCCTGGGTGGAATATCAGCCGGTGGGTGTGGTCGGTGTGATCGTGCCCTGGAATTACCCCGTGTATCTGGCCATCGGCCCTCTGCTGGCGGCGCTGGCGGCAGGCAACCGGGTGATGATCAAGATGAGCGAATCCACCCCGGCCACCGGTGCTCTGCTGCAACGACTGATCGCCGACACCTTCCCGGAAGATCAAGTGGCGGTGGTCAACGGCGAAGTGGACGTGGCGGCGGCGTTTTCCGCGTTGCCATTCGATCATCTGCTGTTCACCGGCTCCACTTCCGTGGGCCGGCACATCCTGCGCGCCGCCGCGGAAAATCTGACACCGGTGACGTTGGAGCTGGGCGGCAAGAGCCCCTGCATCATCGGTGAGGATTTCCCGATGAACGAAGCGGTGGAGCGTATCGCCTTTGGTAAATGCCTGAACAGCGGCCAGACTTGTGTGGCGCCGGACTATATTCTTTGCCCCGAGCAGCGGGTGGAGGAATTCGTTGAACAGTGGCGCGCGCAGATCGGCAAGCTGTATCCGACCATGGCGGAAAACCCGGACTACACCAGCATCATCAACGATCGCCAGTACCAGCGCCTGCAGGGTTACCTGCGCGACGCGGAAGAGAAAGGCGCCCGTATCATCGGCATCAACCCCGCCAATGAGGATCTCGGCGACAGCCGCAAGCTGCCGCACACTCTGGTGCTGAACATCACCGACGACATGAAAATCGCCCAGGACGAAATCTTCGGCCCCTTGATGCTGGTGATTCCGTACAAGGGACTTGATCAGGCCCTGGACTACGTCAATGACCGTCCCCGTCCACTGGCGTTGTACTACTTCGACTGGAACAGCGGCAACGCGCAATACGTGCTGCGCAACACTCACGCCGGCGGCGTCTGCATCAATGACACCGTCAGTCACGTGGGCGTGGATGACATGCCGTTCGGCGGGGTCGGCCCTTCAGGCATGGGGCACTACCATGGCCACGAAGGCTTCCTGACCTTCTCCAAGGCCAAAGGGGTCTATCGCAAGGGCAAGTTCAACGGCACCAAGCATATCCTGCCGCCCTACGGCCGGGGCATGCACCGTTTCATCTATAAATACCTGCTCAAGTAACGGCTCGGCGGGCGTGACTTTTCAGTGACGCCCGCCCGCGATAACAAGCACAACAACACAACCAGGATGGAAACCGGGAATGGATCGTCGCGACTTTCTCAAACTCAGCGCCGGTGCCAGTGTCATGCTGACGGCGGGATCAAGTCTGGCCCTGTTGACCGGCTGCAGCCGTAACGACGGGCCGGCACACGGCTACCGCCACCTGCGCTCCCAGGACATCACCCTGCTCAGACCGCTGGCCCGGGTCTTGCTGGCACCAGCCCTGACGGCGGCGGAGGCCACCGCCGATCAGGCGCTGATGGCCTTTGATGATCTTCTTGACGGCGGCATGCCCGGCACCCGCGGTGCCGTATTCGAATTGCTGGATTTGTTGCAGTTGGCCCCCGGACGCTGGTACCTCACGGGCACCTGGAAGCACTTCGCCGAACAAACCGAAGAGCAGCTCCGCGCCACCCTGGATCATTGGTCACGCAGTGAAAGCGAGCTGCCGCGGGCCGCGTTCCAGGGTCTCACCAAACCGATCCATATGGGCTGGTACGTCAAACCGGATGCCGCGCGCACCACCGGGTACCCCGGCCCGCCGAAGAAGATTGTCATGTGAACAGGCCCCAAACCACCGCACCCAGCTGAAAACAAAAAAGCATATAGGTATCGCCATGCAGGATTTATCCACCTTGCCGATCAGCGGCATCAAGGATCTCTGGAAAACCGGTATCGCCGAAGGCTGGCACGCCCTGGATGGCCAGACCATCACCGAAAACCGCACCCTGGAAGCCGACGTGATCATCGTCGGCACCGGTGCCGGCGGCGGCGTCAGCGCGGAGGTGCTCACCCAGCACGGCCTCACCGTTATCCTGTTGGAAGCCGGCCAGTTACGCAGTTCCGACGACTTTATTCTTGATGAGGGCAAGGCCTACCACGACCTCTATCAAGAAGGCGCCATGCGTGCCACCAAGGATGCCGGCATGACCATCCTGCAAGGTCGCACCGTGGGCGGCACCACCGTGGTCAACTGGACCAGCAGTTTCCGCACGCCACGCCAGACACTGGACTATTGGCGGGACCGGTTCGGTGTTACCGAGCTGGACCGGGAAGCGCTCAATCCCTGGTTCGAAAGGATGGAACAGCGCCTCAACATCAGCAAATGGGCGATGCCTCCGAACGCCAATAACGCCGTCATCAAGAAGGGATGCGAAAAACTGGGATGGCACTGGGGCATCATCCCGCGCAATGTAAGCGGCTGCTGGAATATCGGTTACTGCGGCATGGGCTGTCCCACCGATGCCAAGCAATCCATGCTGGTCACCACCCTGCCAGCGGCCATGAAGGAAGGCGCCACCTTGCTCCACAGCACCCGCGCCGAACGCCTGCTGATGGAGGGCGACAAGGTCGTGGGGGTGGAAGCGCGGCCCTTGAATAAGGACAAGGAGCCCACCGGCGCCACCCTCACGCTGAAAGCGCGGGCCGTGGTGGTCTCCGGCGGCGGTATTCAAAGCCCGGCACTGTTGTTGCGCTCGGATGCTCCGGATCCGGAAAAACGGATCGGCAAGCGCACCTTCCTGCACCCCACCAGCTTTACTTTCGGTCGTTACGAAGAGGAAGTGGCGCCCTACTATGGCGCGCCACAATCACTGTATTCCGACGAGTTTGTCTTCAAATACGGCGTAGACGGCCCCGGCGGCTACAAGCTGGAGATGATGCCGCTGCACCCGGGCCTGGCCGGTGCCCTGATCGGTGGCATCGGTGATCAGGCCAGGCAAGAGATCGCCGGTTTGCCCCATCTGGCGGCCTCCATCGCGCTGGTGCGCGACGGCTTCCATGAAAACAGCGAAGGCGGTTCGGTGGAGTTACGCGACAATGGCGAACCCGTGCTGGACTACCCGGTGAACGCGTACCTGCTGGAAGCAGTGAAACGATCTCATCTGACCCAGGTGGAAATGCAATTCGCCGCCGGTGCCAAGACGGTCCGGCCCGGCCATTCCCACGCGCCACACTACCGCGACTGGGATGAGGCCCGGCAGGGCATGGAAACCCTGGAATACGCGCCCTTTATCACCGCCCTGGGCAGCGCCCACGTGATGGGCGGGTGCGCCATGGGCAGTGATGAGAAATACTGTCTGGTCAACAGCGATGGCGGCTACAAGTACCTGGACAATCTGTATGTCATCGACGGCTCGGTGTTCCCCACCAGTCTCGGGGTGAACCCACAGCTCACCATCTACGGCATCAGTGCGCGCAACGCCACCGCCCTGGCGGAAAAGCTCGGCGCCTGAAGGCATCAACCGCCGCGGGTCGCTCAGGTGCCGCGTGATCGCGCGGCACTTTCCTCCAGCTTCCGCTGCTCCCGCGCCAGCAGATCACGCACCTCCGACAGCTCCGCCAGGCGCCGCTCCACGGCTTCCCGTTTTTCCGCCATCAACGCCGCCCCCCGGGCACAATCGATGCGATCATCACGTAGCGCGTCCAGCACCTCGCGAATTTCCTTGAGGGAGAACCCCAACCCTTTCAGTTGCCTCACCATGGCCACCCGCTCCACCGCCGGTTCCGGGTAATCGCGGTAGTTGTTACCACGGCGGTCCACTTCCCGCAGCAGCCCTTGTTTCTCGTAATAACGCAGGGTGTGGCGACTCACTCCGGTTCTTTGTTCCAGTTCCGCGATGCGCACCTTTTCCTCCCACCAGTATTGACCTTAGAGCATACTCTACACTTTACAGTGGCGGGCCACTCATCAGGGAGAACCCGTCATGACGCTACTGATCACCGGCGCCACCGGCTTTATCGGCCGGCACCTGTGCGCCCGGCTAACTGCCCGGAGACAGCCCGTGCTGGCGCTGATGCGCCGCCCGCAAGCGCTCGAGGAGCTCCAAGCCACCGTGGACCGGCTCGGAGGAAACAGCCACTACCTGGACGCTCTGCCGGGGGACCTGAACGCCCCTGATCTTGGTCTCGCCGGCAGCCCGCCGTCGCTGGACGCGGTGGTGCATCTGGGCGCCCGTTTCGGTTGGCGGTTACCCGCGGAAGCCGCGCGCCGAACCAACGTTTCCGGCAGCCTGGCGGTGGCGCGGCTGGCACGGCGGCAGCAATGCCGGCTGGTCTTCATCAGCGGCTTCATGCTGGACAACCAACGCCACCTGAAACGCCTGGGACTTAACGGAGAAGATCCGGCGACCATCGACTGGCAACGGGTATACCGTCGTGCCGGAGCCTATGAAGCCAGCAAAATAGAAGCGGCGATCACGGTACGCTGGCAACTGCGCAACCAGGATTGGGTGGAAGTACAACCCGCCACGGTGGCGGGTCATAGCCGCAATGGTGATCTGGACCCGGCGCAACCCCTGCACGCCCTGATCGACAATTTGGCCCGGGGGCGGCTGGCGATGGTCCCCGGCGGCCCCGAACACTGGCTGCCATTGATTCCGGTGGATACCCTGGCCGAGATCATCGACCACGCCATCCAGGATCCGGCGCCGCCACGGCGAATCCTAGGGCTGGATCCGGATACGCCGAACCTGAAACCGATGCTGGCTTTGATCGCGGAAACTCTGGGATGCCGTTCTCCCAGGCTCCATCTTCCCATTCCGCTGCTCGCTCATCTGCTGCGGCTGCCCGCTCTGGCCCGATTCGCCAACACCGAACCCGAGGCGCTCCATTTCATTCAACCAGAGCGGTTCGACCTCAGTGCCACCATGCCCTTCCTGGAGCGCACCGGCATACGGCTCCCGCCCATGCCGCGAGTACTCCGGGCCAGTGCCGGTCACTATCTGGAAAGTCACGGACACGCACGGTAAAAAACGGCAAGGTTCCGGGTAATGTGCGTGCGCGCATGGATCGCGTTATGCTTGGCGCCCCATTTCAAGGACAAAGCGAGCCGAACATGACCAATCGCGTTGTTTACCCGGGCACCTTCGACCCCATTACCAACGGCCATAAAGACCTTATCGAACGGGCCGCCGACATGTTCGATGAAGTGATCGTAGCGGTGGCCGCCAGTGAAAAGAAACGTCCGCTGTTTACTCTGGAAGAGCGCGTCGCGCTGGTGGAAGAGTGCGTTCACGACCGCGACAACGTCAGAGTGGTGGGTTTTTCCCAGTTGCTGGCCCACTTCTGTCAGAACCAGAACGCCAACATTCTGCTGCGAGGCCTGCGCGCGGTCAGTGACTTCGAATACGAATTTCAGCTCGCCAACATGAATCGCAAGCTGGCACCGGAACTGGAAACCGTGTTCCTCACCCCGGCTGAGCATCTGTCCTTTATTTCCAGCTCCCTGGTTCGGGAGATCGCGCTGCTCGATGGCGATGTTCGGGAATTCGTACCAGACAACGTGGCCATCGCGCTGGAACGCCGCAAGAAAGAACTGGCCGGCGAGTAACCACCGCCAGCCCGCTCGCTGGTGAAGACTCGTTGGTGCTCGTTGATGAAGCGAAGAACCCGCCGGTACGGATTGAATCAGGAGCTTCCCTTATGACACCGCGTTCCTTGCTGCTGTCCCTGTTCGCCGGTTTCGCATTGTTGTGCGGCACCGCCAACGCCGATGCGCCCGACGAAGCGGCCATCGCCAGTGCCCACCCCCTCGCCACCGACGCCGGTTTCGAGGTTTTGAATGAAGGGGGCAACGCCTTCGACGCCGCCATCGCGGTGGCCGCCGCCCTGGCGGTGGTGGAACCTTACTCCGCCGGCATGGGCGGTGGCGGTTTCTGGCTGCTCCATCGCCAGAAGGACGGCCATGAAACCATGGTGGACGCCCGGGAAACCGCACCCGCCGCGGCCACTGAAACGCTGTTTCAGGATGACCAGGGCAACGTTGTGCGCGACCGCGCCATCAATGGCCCTCTCGCCGCCGGCATCCCGGGCCAGGCCGCGGCCTTTGTCCACCTGAGCGAACGCTATGGCCGTCTGCCACTGGCCCGGACCCTGGCACCCGCGATCCGCTTGGCCCGTGACGGCTTTCCGGTGGAACAGCATTACCAGACACTCGCCGGCTACCGTGTGGACGTGCTCAATCGTTACCCGGAAGCGGCCGCTATTTTTCTGCGCGACGGCGGCATTCCCAAAGCCGGCACCATCATCCGCCAGCCGGATCTGGCCAGGGTTCTGGAGGCCATCGCCGATCAGGGTTTCAACGGTTTCTACCGCGGCCCACTGGCCAGGAAGATGGTTTCAGGGGTTCGCGAGGCTGGGGGCGTCTGGACTCTGGAAGACTTGGAAAACTATCGGGTAAAAGAACGGGCACCGATTGTCGGCGAGTACCGGGGAGCCCGAATCGTTTCCGCGCCGCCGCCGTCCTCCGGCGGGCTTGTGATGATGGAAACGCTTAACATCCTCAGCAATTTCAATGGTGGCGAGATTAGTGAGGACTTACTTCCGCATCTCACCGTGGAGGCCATGCGGCGCGGTTACCAGGATCGCGCACGCTATATGGGTGATCCGGACTTTGTGGATATGCCTGTGGATAAATTGGTGAGTAAGTCCTACGCCAAGGCGCGCGCCGCCGGCATCAAGCTGGACAAGGCCACCCCCAGCGCCAGTCTCGGCGACCCGGTGACGGTGGAGGAAGGTTTCCATACCACCCATTTGTCCGTGCTCGATGGTGAAGGCAACCGGGTTGCCGCCACGCTCAGCATCAATCTCCCGTTCGGCAGTGCTTTCGTGCCCCCCGGCACCGGTGTCCTGCTCAACAATGAGATGGACGATTTTTCCGCCAAACCGGGCAGCCCCAACGCCTATGGCCTGGTCGGCAGCAAGGCCAACGCCATCGCCCCGGGCAAGCGTCCCCTGTCCTCGATGACCCCGACTTTCGTGGAAACGAAGGACGGTGTTGCCATTCTCGGCACCCCCGGTGGCAGCCGTATCATCTCCATGGTGTTGCTCGGGGTTCTGGAAGCGGTGAACGGCAAACCCGTGGAAGACTGGGTCTCGCGGGTTCGCTTCCACCATCAATACCTGCCGGACGAAGTGGAAGTGGAACCGGACTTCCTGGACACCGCCGAGGCCCGTGGGCTGGCGTTACGCGGCCATACTCTGAAATCCACCGGCCGCCGCTACGGCAACATGCAGGCGATTTATTGGAATAAGCGTACCGGCGAGGTCACCGCCGCCAGTGATCCACGAGGCATTGGCGCCGCCCGGGTGCGGGCGTCGGATTCCTGAGGCGGTCCGGCGCGTGACGGCACGGAGTAACCGGGTAAGATAGGGTTGATCCGTCTCACAATGGGAGGCCTCGACGGTGGACCTGTTGATGCCGCTCGCACCGCATCCCCGGTTGCGGCGTTACATCAGCCATTACTGGCTTAGCCGGAACAGTAGCGCCGGTGACCACCGCATCCTGCCCGATGGCTGTGTGGATCTGGTCCTGACCGCCGGTCACGATCTCACCGTCACCGCCTACGGTTCCACCACCGCCCCGGGAACCGCCCGCGTACAAGCCGGCCATCACTATCTCGGCATTCGTTTCCATCCGGGACAGCACCGTCATTTTCTGCCTCTGCCGGCGGCGGAACTGCGCGATCGCGCGCTCCCTTTGCCAGACAATCGAGGACTGATCGCGACATTAGGTTCCCAAGTTTTTACCCATCCGCACCCACATCGGATCCTCGATCAGCTGCTACTGGACTGGCTGGGGCATTATCCGGCGGAGACCGACGCCCTGGATCGTTGGCTGCTCCACGCACCCTGGAAGAGCGGTATCGCCCCTGTTTGTCATGCCTTCGGAGTGAGCAAGCGCCAACTACAAAGGCAATTTCAGCAGCGCCTGGGTATCAGTCCGGGGACCTTTCTGACCATCCGCCGCTGCCAATGGCTGATCCGAACCCTGACCCAAGAAGGCGTGCCGCCCCTGGCGGCGCTGGCCCAGGACGCCGGCTTCAGTGACCAGAGCCATATGACCCGTACCCTGAAACGGGTGATGGGCGTGACCCCCGCCGCCGCCATCCTGCCCGATCACGATGTCGCTTTTATTCAAGACGCGATGCGCGGCCCCCCCTAATCTGACACTTCCTGGCGCCGCCGAGGCGCCGTTATTCGACGGGAGATCGACGATGAAACTGTGGTCGGGTCTGGTGGTAACGAATCCCACGGCGGCGCGGGACTTTTATGTGAACCACTTCGGCAGCGAAGTGCTGTTCGACAGCGACTGGTTTGTCTTGTTGAGCCTGGGCGGCGGTGAGCTGGGCTTTCTGAAACCGGATCAGGACGCGCAGGCACCGATGTTCCGACAAACGGTAACGAATGGGGCCTGGATTGCCGTGGACGTGGATGATGTGGAGACGCAATACCAGCGATTCCGCCATGCCGGGGTCAATATCGAGGTGCCATTAAGGGACGAGCCCTGGGGCGACCGCCATTTCGTCGTTCGTGATCCCAACGGCATCCCGGTGGACATTGTACGCCATGGGTGATGGCGCCACCGTCACCGCGGGGAGTATCCTTAAGCGGAAATCGACGGCACGGTTGCTCCATGAAGTCTCTTTTTTCCGCGCTGGTGATGGGTTTTGCTTTGCTGCTGGTCGCTTGCAACGAGGGCTCTTCCCGGCCGGCCCCCCCACCGCCGTTCTCCCATCCTCCAGGGCCTCCCGCGGTAGCGGGCGTGCCCGTGGAGACGCATCAGAGCACGGTACGGTTGTTTCTGGATCACCTTGCTCGAAGGGAGTCCAGGGCGGGCTGGGATCTGCTCAGCCGGGAAAGCCGGGCGCTTTACCCCGACATCATGGCCTTCGCCCGCCAGACTTCGGAACAGGCGGAACTGGCCGCGGACTTGCTCGCCGACCCCGCCCTGACCTGGACCACCCGGGCCGTGGCGCCGGGAGCCCAGGTCGGGGTGACCACGGTATCCGGCGAAACCCGGCGTGAAGGGATGGTGGACAATGTGGCGTTCAGCTGGATCACCCGTTTCCAGCAAGGGCGTCTGACCATCGAACTGCCGCCCCAGGCGGATGACACCCTGTACCGCTGGGAAAATCCGAGCGGTACAGGGCCTGGCGGCCTTTATCAGGCAAACATGCCCCTTACTATCGCCTTTCCGGTAAACCAGGAAACAGACGTCAATAGCGTGGAACGGGTGCATGTCAGCCTGGATCAGCGTCTGAACGTGGCGCCGATGACCGCGATGGAAGAAGAAGACGGCAGTATCCGCCACACCTTCTCGCCGGAGCCTCTGGCACCCGGCCCTCACACGGCCACTGTCACCTGGTGCGATAGAGAGCTGAAGATCTGGTACCAAAGCACGGTCACCTTCATCGTTACCCCCACTGCGGAGCCAGGCTGACCGGATGTTGTAAACGGGTTTATTCCTGCTCCCGATCGGCGCTGAGCAGGGATTGCAGTTCCTCTCGCCCACGGGCGGACAGCTCGATCAGTTTCTCCAACTCATCACGGTGAGCCACCTGTTCGCGCAGCAACCGCTCATCCACTTCACGGAAAGTACGCACCAGATCAATGGCAGTGGTTTCCGGCAGCCCCAGTTGAGTCAGTACCGCCTGACTGGCACGCAGACTGGATTCCAGCGTTTCCCGCACCACATGCTGCACGCCGAGCGCCAGCAGGGAATAAGCGTGGTGGCGGTCCCGCGCCCGGGCAATCAGCGTTACCCGCGGAAAATGCTCCAGAATCAAATGGGCGGCACGCAGCGAATCCTCCACGCCATCCACCGCCAGCACCACCACACGGGCGTGACCGATACCGGCATGGTGGAGCAAATCCAGCCGGGTGACGTCGCCGAAATACACCTGGTTACCGTAACGCCGCACCGTATCGATGTGTTCCGGATTGGTATCCAGCGCGGTGAAGGGGATATTCCGGCTCAGCAGAATACGACCAACGATCTGACCAAAACGACCGAAGCCGGCCACCACCACCTGCGGTTCCTGATTATCGGGAATCGGCTCCTCGGGCAGGGCGGCATGGGGACGCCGTTCCGGCCAGAGCCGGGTGACCAGCTTCAACAGCAGCGGAGTGGCGGCCATGGACAGCGCCACCACCAGGTTCAAGCGACCAATATCATCGCTGCCCAACAATCCCAGGGCGCCGGCCTGAGTGAACAGCACGAAGGCGAATTCACCGCCTTGACTGAGTAGCAGCCCGAACAGCAGCGCGCCACGCCAGCTGTTGCCGGCGACTTTGGCGATCACCATCAACACCAGGGTTTTCAGCGCCAGCAGCGCTACCCCCCAGGCCAGGATATCCAAGGGCGCCCGCACCAGCAGCCGCAGGTCCATGGTCATGCCGATGGCCATGAAGAACAGACCCAGCAGCAGCCCCTTGAACGGCTGAATATCGGTATCGAGCTGCTCCCGATAGGGCGAATTGGCCAGCAACATGCCGGCCACGAAAGCCCCCAGTCCCATGGACAGGTGCAGCATTTCCATCAGGGCGGCCGCGCTGAGAACCAGCAGCAAAGCGGTGGCGGTCATCAACTCCCGGTTATGCAGTTTGGCCAGCCAGCCGAGCCAGGGGTTCAACAAGTAACGCCCAGCCAGGACCATGCCGACAAGCGCCAGCAAACCGATCAGCAGATTGGGTTTATCCGCGCCCTCGGCGCCACCGGCCAGGGCCGGCAGCAACAGCAACAGCGGGATCACCGCCAGATCCTGGAACAACAGAATGGAAAAAGCCCCTCGCCCCTGGGGGGTGCCCAGCTGCCGGGTCTCCACCAGCATTTGCACGGCGAAGGCGGTGGAGGACAGCGCCAGGGTGGCGCCAATAGCAATGGCGGCGTTGGTGGGCTCACCCCACCACAGGAAAAAGCCGGTCAGCAGGGCGGCGCTGAACAGCACCTGGCTCACCCCCAACCCCATCAATTGGCGGCGCCGCGCCCAAAGCTGTTGCGGAGCCAGCTCCAGGCCCACCACGAACAGCATCAGTACCACGCCCAGTTCGGCGAAATGCAGCACCCGATCCGCGCCCTGGATAGCCGCCAGTCCCATCGGCCCCACGATCACGCCGGCCACCAGGTAACCGAGGATGCTGCCCAGCCCCAGGCGCTGGAACAACGGCAGCAGCAGCACCGCTGCGCCCAACAGCACTAACGCTTGTACGAAAAAACCTTCCATTGGCGGCTCCTAGGAATTGGCTGTCGCGGCTCGTCAGTCCCAGCGGATCGGCGCGTCCGAGGAGCCGGGGGAGGGCGGCTGTCCGGCCGGGCCTTCTCCCCCCACTGCCGCGATCCCCAGCACCCGCACCCGGTCGCCTGCCTGCACCGCGGCGGCGGCCCGCGTTACGCGCGCCAGCGCGTACCCTTCACGGGTCTCGATCACTCGGGCCCGGGTCAGCTCGGCACCGGCCAGTTGAATCGGCAAGCCGGTGTCCGGATCCTTGATCCGTTCCCCAGGCCGGTATACCGACACCATCGCATCGGTTTCCAGCCGTCCCGCACCCTGGCTCAGATAGAGCATATCGCCGCTGACTTTCAACACCCGCACCGGATACAGCACGTCGGTGGCGGCGCCACTCAAGGCCCGGGCGATACTGGGATAGAGCCGGTCGGCCAAACGCTCGGGATGACGGCGGTCCTCAATGTTCTGCTGACGTGCCCAGGCCCGCACCGTGGCCTCATCCTGTTGCCAATCGAACAGGTCGCTCCACAACACTTCACCGGTGGCGGTATCCAGCAGCCGGTAACGGACCCGCACACGGGGCTCGAACCCCTGGAAGTCGGCACCGTAAAAGCGACGTTGCCGGTCGCCGATACTGAAATCCTCGATCCGTCCCACCAGCAACACATCCGCGCCCTGCACCCGACCCAGCCGGGCCCATTCCGCCGGCTCCACGCTACCACCGGACACCGTCGCTCTTTCCCGTTCCAACGCCGCCAGATGAGCGCGATCAAGCACCCGGAACCGACCCGCCTGCGTGAAGGCATCGACCAGATCGTCCCGCAGCCGGCTTCGCACCTCGGCGGCGCCGATGGTCACTTCCCCCAATTGATATTCATTGGCACGGGTTTCGAATGGCATCACCGCGATGGCCGGCAGGTGGCCACGCCCCGGCCGCAAGGACTGATAACGCAGCACCCGGGCTTCCACGCTCGCTTTCCACAAGGCGTCGTCAACCTGTTCCACCGCCAGTACCCGATAGCCCTGCAGGCTGCCCAGGGTCGGTAATTGCGGATCCGCTACCGAGGTCTGGCTGCCAACCCAGGTGCTGACGTCCCCCTGGCGCTGACTCATCCATTGGCTGACCTGACGGCGAAAGGCGGGGTCCACCGCCAGCGCCACGCCGCCGGCCTGACGCACCGCCCCCACCAGCGCTTCGCTGACCGCGTGTTGTGGTGTTTCACCATATCCCTCGGCGGTCACCTTGACGGTTTCGGTGGCACTCCAGACCAGGCCGCTCAGCAGCAGACCGAGCGTCACCAGGAGGGTTCTATAAAACCGGATCACCATGACTGCCTCCCTGCCCATTGGGGCAGCCTGTTACAAACCAAACAGACTGCGGCTGCGGGTCTTGCGGATTTCCTTCTCGCCGGACCATTCGATAATACCGCTCTGGATGTTCAGCAGCTTGAGCGTGAATTTGTAATACACGTCCTTGGTGCTATTGTCCCGTTTAACGATGGAAGACAGATTGCCGTAGAGCATGAACTCGGCACCGATCTGCCGGCCCATCTGGGCGGCGGTGGACTGATCCACCATGCCGGAGTCCTGCTGGTACTCCAGCTGCTGACGCACCCGGTCGACCACGGTCATATCGACGAAACGGAATTTGCCGGAGTTGATCAGCCTGGACTGGATCGTGTCGGTGATGGATTCGGTGTCCACATGCTCGCTGGTCTTGTTCTTGACCCGGTCCACGAACAGCACCGGGCGACGGTCGCGGGTGAGTTCCACCACCGGCGGGAACACCATCATGTCATCCACCATCTTGGCGGCGATCATCTGCAGATCCGAGGAGCCAAAGTCCGGAGTCACGGTCTCCCGCGCCTGGGGGTCGCCGTATTCCACTTTCGAGGCACAGCCGCTTGCCAGCAGCACCACTCCCAGCATCATCGCCATCACTATGCGCATCTTCGCTTCTCCTCGCGGGCATCCATTGGGGTCGGGGCGTTATTCACGCACCCATATTTCAAAGCGCACGGCACTGGGGTTGGGCGCCACCGCTTGCACATTCGCCTGACTGCGGCCGGCCATCACCAGTTGGCGCCAGGGTTGGGATTCCGGCGCCAGCTCAAAGCCTTGCTGGTCGAACCATTTGATCTTGTACTGGAAATCCAGTTCAAACTTCCAGCCGTTTTCCAGGGTTGCCTGCATGTACAGCAGGTCATTGACCCTCTTGCGCCGTACCTCTTCCACCGACAAACGGCTGGCCAGCAGGCTGTTATTGGAATACAGCTGCAACTGCTCGCCGTCATCCACCACTTCCAGGCGCGACATATTACTGGCCGAACAGGCCGTCAGCAGCAGCACCGCCAGCATCGGCGCGACGCGGCAAAGAAAACGGGTCATAGGGGTCCCTCCTGAACGGGTAGCACTCGGGCAACCAGACGCCCGGCGCGTTCGGTCACATGAATCAAGGTCAGGCCGCGCTCCGCAACCGGTACGGTCACGCTAGCATCGCCTCCCGGACCGCTCAACAGAACCTGTTGTTCCCCCACGGGCACGGTGACACGGCCAGCCTGGGCGTAAGCCGGCAAGCCCAGCCAGCTGCGCCGGTCAGCCTGCTCGCTGATCAGATTGAACAACTGCGTCAGGAAAGCGCCGGCACTGCCAAAATCGTCGTTGGCTTTCTTTTGCAGATTATACTTGCCGGTGGCGCGCAGCACCTGACGAATCAGCATCGCCGGCGCCTGTTCCCGCAGATTCCGTGCCGCCAGGGCGCCGACATCGGCCAGCACCCGGGTTTGCGCGGTCTGGCCCCCAATTTCAAAGGTCAGCGGGCGGGGGGCGGAGCGGGACATCACCGAATAAGAAGGGAACGCCACCAGGAACAGTCCATGCGGAGTGGGAATCGGCAGGCTCACTTCCTGCCGCGCCGGCACCTCGCCCTGTTCGTAGAGCACCGCCACGGTCCCCGTACCCTGTTCGCGATGGCCATCCAGGGCCCGGGAAACCCGCTGGACGTCCGCCTTGAGCCAGTCCGCCCGAGGATGCAGTTCCAACGCCTTCTTATAATCCACCAGGGCATCGTTGTACTCGCCGTGGGCTTCCCAGAACAGCGCCGAGAGATAGAAGGTCCAGGCGTTCTGGAAACTGCTTTTAACCGCGCCGGCGGCGGCATCCAGGCCTTCGAAATAGCCCTGGTATTGGGACAGATCCAGGGACGCCGCGTCCTCATCAACCTCGGCCAGCTCGCCCTCACGGCGCTGTTCGGCCAGGCGTTGCGCTTGCGCGGCCCGGCGCAACTCCACCGCGGTGCCGGTAACATCGCCGGCGGCCCAGTAATTCAGCGCCTGGTAACTGTGAGTAAAAATACGCTCGTAATCCGGCGCCCGGTAGGGCAGGGCGTTGTCGTTAATGAGCAAGGCGCCGGTCTGCGACGCCAGCCCGGTCACGCGGATCAGCGCCTGGGCATCGGTGTGCTCATAGTGATTGATGACATCGGCGAACACCGTCCGGCTGGCGGCGTCGTTGCCCAGGCGCTGCTGCAACAGCCCCAGTTCCTGCAGATAGAGCACCCCGTCCCGCCCTTTACCGGCACGTTCGAGGTGTTGAACGATGGCCGCGTCACGGCCAGGGGCGGGGTGAACCCAGGACTGGGCCTGACTCGGATAAGGCTGAAACAGGGAACCCACGGCACAGCCGGTAAGCCATAACGGCATCACCAGCATCAACCAGAGTTTTTTTCCGTTCCAACCTCGGTCTGCTTCCATGACCGCCCTGAAAAGCCAGAGAGCCCGTCACCCACGGCGACGGGCCCGATCGGTTTAGAACAGCACCCGGGTGCGGATGGTGCCCTCGATGGTCCGGAGCTTCTCCAGGGCCAACTGACTGTAGCCCTTGTTCACGTCAATCACGACGTACCCGATATCCTCGTTGGTCTGCAGATACTGACCACAGATGTTGATATCGTTCTCGGAGAAAACGGTATTGATCTGGCTGAGAATGCCCGGGATGTTCTGGTGGATATGCAGCAAACGGTGCATGTCCGGATGGGACGGCAGCGCCACCTCGGGGAAGTTCACCGCACTCAGGGTAGAACCGTTGTCGGAGTAGCGGATCAGCTTCTCGGACACCTCGGTGCCAATGTTTTCCTGGGCTTCGTGGGTGGAACCACCGATGTGCGGCGTGAGAATGACGTTATCGAACTCCCGCAGCGGGCTGATGAACTCATCATCGTTGCCCTTCGGCTCCTCGGGGAACACGTCGATGGCCGCGCCCAGCAGATGACCGTCCTTGACGGCGGCGGTCAGCGCTTCAATGTCCACGACCTTGCCGCGAGCATAGTTGATCAGATAGCTCTTCGGCTTCATCGCCCGGATCTGCTCTTCCTTGATCATCCAGCGGGTAGCCGGGGTGTCCGGTACGTGCAGGCTGGTCACGTCACACATGCCCAGCAGGTCGTGGAGGCTCTGCACCTGGGTGGCGTTACCCAGCGGCAGCTTTGGCACCACATCGTAGAAGTAGACTTTCATGCCCATGGACTCGGCCAGCACCGACACCTGGGCACCGATGTTGCCGTAGCCGACGATCCCGAGCTTCTTACCGCGGATCTCATAGCTGTCCTTGGCGGATTTCAGCCAGCCACCACGGTGAGCCTCCGCGTTCTTCTCCGGAATGCCCCGCATCAGGCTGATGGTGTGCGCGATCACCAACTCCGCCACCGAGCGGGTATTGGAGTAGGGCGCGTTGAACACCGGAATGCCGCGTTTCAGCGCCGCCTTGAGATCCACCTGGTTGGTGCCGATACAGAAACAGCCCACGCCGATCAGCTTCTCCGCCGCCGCGAACACCTCTTCGGTGAGCTGGGTGCGGGAGCGGATACCCACGAAATGGGCGTCCTTGATGGCGTCGGTCAGGTCGCTGCCGGTCAGGGCCTTGGGCAGTAGCTCCACGTTGTGGTAGCCGTTCGCCTTCAGATTATCCACCGCGTTCTGGTGGATGCCCTCGAGCAGGAGGATACGGATCTTGTCCTTCTCAAGAGAGGTATGGGCCATGGGTGGTCTCTATAGCGGGCTAAATGGGCGCGTATGGTATCATAGCGCGCCCCGGATGAGAGCCACCCGGACCGGTTGCCTTTTTCAAGTTGAGTTGAGGACTGTTGGAGTCGCCATGACCGCTTTAGCCCATGCCGCCCTGGAACAATTGACCGAACTGCTCGGTGCCCGCTGCCTGACCGATCAGGACAGCGCTCAGCGCTACGGGGTGGACTGGACCAAGGTGTGGGCCCCGGCCCCCACCGCCGTGCTGCTGCCGGAAACCATTGATGAAGTGCAGCAGATCGTCGAAATCGCCAATGAGCATGGCCTGCATCTGGTGCCCTCCGGCGGCCGTACCGGGCTCTCCGCCGGCGCCGTGGCGGCCTTTGGCGAGCTGGTGGTGGCCTTCGACCGGATGAACAAAATTCTGGACTTCAACGCCTACGATCGCTCCGTCACGGTCCAGCCCGGCGTGATCACCCAACAGCTGCAGGAATACGCCGAACAGCAGGGGCTGTTCTATCCGGTGGATTTCGCCTCCGCCGGCTCCAGCCAGATCGGCGGCAACATCAATACCAATGCCGGCGGTATCAAGGTGATCCGCTACGGCATGACCCGGGACTGGATCGCCGGCCTGAAAGTGGTCACCGGCAAGGGCGAACTGCTGGAGCTCAACAAAGGCCTGATCAAGAACGCCACGGGCTATGACTTCCGCCATCTGTTCATCGGGTCGGAAGGCACCCTGGGTTTCGTGGTGGAAGCCACCGTCAAGCTCGCCCGGCAACCCAGGAATCTGACCGCCCTGGTGCTGGGCGTACCCGGCTTCCAGGAAGTGATGAAGGTGTTGCACGCCTTCCAGTCGGAACTGGACCTGACCGCCTTCGAGTTCTTCTCCGACAAGGCCATGGCCCACGTGCTGGCGCACGGTGTCTCTCGTCCCTTCGATACCGATTGTCCGTTTTATTGCCTGTTGGAATTCGAACAGGTGTCCGAACAAAGCGCCGATCAGGCGATGGCGGTGTTCGAGCATTGCGTGGAGCAAGGTTGGGTGCTGGACGGCGTGATGAGCCAATCGCTACAGCAGCTGGAGCAATTGTGGCAGTTGCGCGAGCGAATTTCCGAGTCGATCGCGCCGCACACGCCGTACAAGAACGACATCTCGGTGACCATCGACAAGGTGCCGGATTTCGTCGAGGCGGTGGACAAAGTGGTCCAGGATGCCTATCCGGATTTCGAGATCGTCTGGTTCGGTCATATCGGCGACGGCAACATGCACCTGAACATCCTGAAACCGGAAGCATTGCCGAAGGAGGAGTTCTTCGAGAAGTGCAACAATGTTTCCAAGTGGGTGTTTGAAATCGTGGAACACTACAACGGCTCGATTTCCGCGGAACACGGTGTCGGCATGACCAAGAAGCCCTACCTGGGCTACTCCCGAAGCCCCGAGGAAATCGCGTATATGAAAGCGGTGAAGCAGGTCTTCGATCCAAACAACGTGATGAACCCGGGCAAGCTGTTCGACCTCTAAGCGGTCGATCATCAGCCCTTTTTCAGGATTATCGTGATGACGCCAAACTATCTTCACCGCTGGATCGATGGCTCGACCATGGACATGCCGGTGGGCAAAGTGGTGTGCGTGGGCCGTAACTACGCCGAACACGCCCGCGAACTGGGTAACGAGGTGCCGGAGCAACCCCTGCTGTTCATGAAACCCGCCTCAGCCCTGTGCAGCCTGCATGAGCCGGTGATACTGCCCAAAGGGCAGGGGGAGGTCCATCATGAAGTGGAAATGGTGGTCATGGTTGGCAAGACCCTCAGCGGCGAAACCGACCCCGAACGGGTCCGCTACGCCATTGCCGCCTACGGCGTGGGTCTTGATCTGACCTTGCGGGATTTGCAAAACACGCTAAAAGCGAAAGGACATCCCTGGGAACGCGCCAAGGCCTTCGACGGCGCCGCTCCGGTATCCGGCTTCGTCGACGCCCGTGGCATTTCCGTGCGCCAGAACCTGGAGGTGTCGCTGGAAATCAACGGCGAGACCCGTCAGCACGGCCACACCGGGCAAATGCTGTTTCCCACCTTTGAGCTGATCGCCCATATCAGTCAGACCTTCCGCCTGGATCCCGGCGATCTGATCTTCACCGGCACTCCCAGCGGCGTTGCGGCGCTGAATACCGGCGACACGCTGACCGCCCGTCTGGGCAACATTATTCAGGTGTTTTCGGAAGTCGCCTGACCCGCGAAAGCGGACCGGCGCCACTGGCGCCGGCCAGATGGATCACTAGTCGCCGATGTCCTCGTCGTCCTTCTGATCCTTGTTATGCTTCACTTCGGACTGATCGTCACAGGTGGGCGGGTTCTGGAAGGTACTGGTGACATCCAGCAGCCCCAGATGCTGAATGGTGCGACGTCCAAGCAGCACCGGATACAACATCTCGCTACGGTCACGAAGACTGAACTGCTCCTCGTAGACGGTATCGTCCATGCAGATTTTCATCAGAACCACCGGCCGTTCATCCCGGCCTCCGGCGCCACGCACGGTCAGATCCCGGAACAGTGGCTTCTCATAACGGCGCTCCACCTCTTTGCCGCTGTTGGCGTCTTCCACATCCACGGTGAATCGGACCCAGTCGTCACCATCCTTGGTGAAGGTTTCAATGTCGGTGGCCTGCATGGAGGACGTCAAAGCACCACTGTCCAGTTTGGCTTTCATCTCAACGTCCCAGGATTCGATGGTGGTTTTTTCCACCCACCCGAACACCTTTTTCCCGTCCTGGTCCGCTTGTGCCGTGACGGTGGAAACCAAGGCCGCCACCAGGATCAGGGCAGCGCTGGAAATTCGTCTCATTGATCGGCTCCTTTTGGATCTCCATGGCAATGTCCGGAAATAGACCCGCGTCGGGTGACTTCGTTCCCTCACGGCCGCTCTCGCAACGCCAACACCGCGCTTCGCATGGTTCGCGCATCAACCGCCTCGGGTGCCACCGGTTCACCGACAGTGAGTTTGACCCGTGACCAGAAGCGCCGCGGCATGCGGGTAAGGGCAGCGCCCCCTTTATGACTGAAGAAGCTGCCCCACAAGCCGGATAATGCCATGGGCACCACCGGTACCGGGGTTTCCTTAACGATTTTTTCCATTCCGCTTTTGAATTCGCCCACTTCGCCGTCAGGTGTCAAACGGCCCTCCGGGAAAATACACACCACCTGACCGTCCGCCAATTCCTCGCGTACCCGACGGAAGGCCTGTTGATAAATATCCGGGTGTTTTTCCTTGGAGGCAATCGGAATGGTCTTGCCGGTACGGAAAATGTAATTCAGGACCGGCATGTCATAGATGGGTTTCGCCATCACGAAACGAATCGGACGGCGTACCGCACCGGCCAGCAGCAACGCATCGGTATAACTGATGTGATTGCACACCAGCAAACAAGGCCCTTCCTCCGGAATGTTTTCCAGACCTTTATGCTTCACTCGATAGATGGTGTTGGTCAGCATCCATACCAGAAGACGAATCATGAATTCTGGCACCACCGTATAGATGTACAACGCCACCACCACGTTGGCTAACGCCAGCGCCAGGAAAAACTGCGGAACGGTAAGATCCAGGAGGCCGACAAAAACAATCCCCGCCACCGCCGACGCCACCATGAGCAAGGCATTCAGGATGTTATTGGCGGCGATGATGCGGGCCAGATGTTTCGGATTGGAGCGGTGCTGGACAAACGCGAACAGCGGCACGATATAGAAACCACCAAAGATACCGACACCAAGTAAATCGGCCATGATGCGATAGCCACCGGGCTGCTGCAGAAACTCCGATATCGACAGCTGACCGCTCAAATTCAACGACGCATAAGAGAAAAACAAATCGATACCGAACACGCTGATACCAATGGAACCCAACGGAACCAGCCCCAGCTCCACCCGCTTTCCGGATGCCTTTTCACAAAAAAAGGAGCCCAGGCCAATGCCGATGGAAAAGGTGGCCAGCAACAACGCGTACAGCCCCTCGGTACCCATCAGATAGTCATCCACATACACCTTCAACTGCGTGGTGTAAGCGGCGCCGAGGAACCAGAACCAGGAAATACCCAGCACCGACATCCATACCGATTTCACCTCGCGGGCGTAACCGACGATGTGCCAGGTTTCCTTCCACAAATTCCAATTCAGGCGCAAGCCCGGATCCGCCGCCGGAGCTTTGGGAATACCCAGGGAGCAAACAAACCCCAACACCGCCAGCCCAATCACCGCGGTACTGATTACCAGTGGCGTATTGCCACCCATTTTCAGCATCACCCCGGAAACCGAGCCCAACAGAATCGCCAGAAAGGTGCCCATTTCCACCAGGGCGTTACCTCTCACCAGCTCTTCATTGGGCAGATGCTGGGGAATGATGGAGTACTTGATCGGCCCGAAGAAAGTGGATTGCAATCCCATGAAGAACAGCACTGTCAACAGCCCGTAAACCGCGTCGAAATAAAACCCCAGCGCGGCGCAACTCATGATCACGATCTCCGCGAACTTGATCCAGCGGATCAGACTGGCGCGATCAAATTTGTCGGCGATTTGTCCGGCAAGCGCGGAAAACAAAAAGAAGGGGACGATGAACAACGCCAGAGCCACGTTATTCAGAGTATTGACTTCGGTTCCCACCACCACACCGGAGGCGATCAGGAGAATCAATCCCTGGCGAAACACATTGTCGTTGAAGGCGCCAAGAAACTGGGTGCCGAAAAATGGACCGAACCGCCGCTTGAACAACAAGGAAAACACACTCTTTCCCATTTATTTTTCTCCTTCCCTGGCGCATGACGACAGATAATGATCGAGTAGGGACTCCAGCATCATCTCCGGTGCGATATCGCCAGCCACATTCAGTTTATTTTCCACGTGCAGCAGACAGATGCCGTGCACACTGCCCCACAACGTCCTTGCCATCACCTGCCTTTGCTTCTCATCCGCCGCTGGCACGCCCCGTTTCAGCTGCACCTCCACTTGCTCGAACATGTGCCGGGTACGATCAATATACCAGTCCGGCACCGGAGCCTGGTTCGCCATCCGGTGGCTGAACACCAACTGCCAGAGGGCCGTATGCTGTTGAGCCAGACGCAGGTACTCAAACGCCATGGCTTTCAAAACCGCCACCGGATCATCATGGTGGGTTGCCTGATCGATGCGGGCATTCAGCGCATCCAATGTCTGTGCGTTCAAGTGCAGAATCAGATCATCCAGATTAACGAACAGGTGATAAAGCATCCCCGGGGTATAACCCAGTTTTCCGGCGATCTGACGAACGCTGAAATTATCCACCCCCTCCCGTTCCACCAGATCCGCCAAAGCCTGGATGGCCATGGCCCGGAGTTCTTCCTTGCTGTGCTGGTTACGCCTCGCCATTTTCCCTCCCTAAACACCGTTCAATCGGCCTAGCATGCAACACAAATAAACAGTGTTCAATAGCAGGGCATGGCGACCGCGTGCTTTATTCTTCCGGCGGCGCCCCCGGCCGGCGGCCTATGGGGCGCGCCGGATTGCCCGCCACCACGCACCAGGGGGGCACGTCCCGGGTTACCACCGCCCCCATCGCCACCACCGCGTGGTCCCCCACCGTGACGCCGTCGACGATGCCGCAACGGGCACCCAGCCAGACATCCTGGCCAATACGAATGCCCCGGGACGTCACCGGTTGCTCGCGAACCAGGGCGGCGGCCTCCCTGCCATGATTGAAGGCATAAAGCGCAGCATAGGCAGCAATGCGGGTGTGGTCGCCGATCTCGATACCGGCGGCCCCGCCTTCCAGAGTGGCGTGATGGTTGATGCTGACGTGGGCCCCGAGCCGGATCGGGCCATGCAGCACAGCGTCGGCGGCGATATGGCTGTGATCGCCAACCTGAATATCGCGGCCCGGCTCGGCGAACAGGCGCGCCTGCGGTGCGACAAAACAGTACTCACCGAAATGCACCGTTTCGAGGCGCTCCAGCTCCTTTTGCACCGCTGTCTGCCAGGGTTCCGCCCAGACCCGGTGCCGCTGCTTGAGCCGGGGATACAGCCAGGGCATATACGCCAGGCGCAGTTTGTGTTGTTCGCGGTAGGAGTCGCTCATGGCCTTGGTGAAGAAATGGCGAATACGGCATCCTACACCAAGCGCCGCCCGCCTACCGCCTGAGCGCCTAAGCAGCGCAGAGGTCTTGTACCAGTTGTCCGAAGCGACTCAGCACCTCATTGGCACCGGGGCACTCGCGGACTTCGGCCATGACGTCCGCGGCACGCTGGCCACTGATACTCCGTCCACGCAAGGTTTGCAGATAGGCCCGGGTGATATCCGCGCTGAACTCCGGGTGAAACTGACACCCCCACACCCGTTGCCGGTAGCGAAACGCCTGGCAGGCGTCGTGGCCGTTGCTGGCCAACACCGTCACCTCCGGCGGCGCCACCAGCACCGACTGCTGGTGCACCATCTGCCCCCAGGGCTGCTGGCAAAGTCCGGCGAACAGAGGATCCCGGGCCGCGTCCGGGGCCATTCTGAGCGCCACCGTGCCAACCTCCATGCCCTGCGGGTGGTCTCCCACTTCACCGCCAAGCAGTTTCGCCAGCAGTTGATGACCGAAGCAGATTCCCAATACCGGCGGCGCCGCTGGATGGGTGATGGCGTCATCGAGCCAGTCGGTCAATCGCACCATCCAGGGTGCCCGTTCGGTCACCATGGCATGGGAGCCGGTAATGATCACCGCCGCGATACCGTCCGCCGCCGGCAATGGCACCGGCTCACGCACATCACAGACCTGTATGGCGCAGCGATCACCAAGCCCCCGGGCGATCCAGTCCTCGAAGTCCCCGTAATGCCCGATCAGTTCGGGGTAGGTACTGCCGGCCTTTATTATCAACACCGGTTTCATGGGAGCCTCCTTCACCAGTCCCTGGGTTGCGTTCCCCAGTGCCTCAGCAAAGCCCATACCAGCTCTGGCGCCGTCGTTGTAAAAGTTTTCAATCCGGCCGGTTTTTACCCATCGGACAGCTGCCGATGGCGCGGACAACTGATCAGATGGTCGTTCACCAGGCCCGCGGCCTGCATAAAGGCATACATGATGGTGGGGCCGACGAAACGAAAGCCTTTCTTCTTCAATTCCCGGCTCATGGCTTCGGCGGTGGGGGTGACCGCCGGCACTTCTGACAACGACCGATAGTGGTTTATCCGGGGCGCGCCATCGACGAAGCCCCACAGCAGGGCATCCAGAGTCTGGCCTGCCTCACGCAGGTCCAGATAGGCCTGTGCGTTCCCCACCGCCGCTTTCATTTTCAACCGGTTGCGGATCAGCCCCGCATCCTGCAGCAGTTGCTCCCGCTTGCGCTCGCCATAGCGGGCGATCTTTTCCGGGTCAAAGCCATCCAGGGCCCGCCGGTAGTTTTCGCGTTTGCGCAATACCGTGATCCAGCTGAGGCCGGCCTGCGCCCCTTCCAGAAGCAGAAATTCAAACAATCGGCGATCATCGTGTTCCGGTACCCCCCACTCCTGATCGTGGTAGGCCACGTACAGGGGGTCGGTACCGCACCAGGGGCATCGTTCCATGGGCGATCTCGGTGAAGGAATGTCGGGTTCCGGGCCACGGTATCACCGGCCCCTGGGGAACGCTATACTTGCGGTCTTCGTTTCACGAGCCCGTCTCTCTCCCTCCCGAACACGGGGCCAGCGCCACCGTGGAGGGCATGGCATCGCCGCCAGGAGCGCGGGCTCGCACCGGTGCACCAGAGGATTAACAGGAAGCGACATGGCGGATCAACCGCAAGCGGACGTGATGACCTTTCAGGGCCTGATTCTGGCCCTGCAACAGTATTGGGCCGAGCAGGGCTGCGTGGTCGTGCAGCCCTTGGACATGGAAGTGGGCGCGGGGACTTTCCACCCCTCCACCTTCCTGCGCGCCATTGGCCCGGAAAACTGGAACAGCGCCTATGTGCAGCCGTCCCGGCGGCCCACCGACGGCCGTTATGGGGAAAACCCCAATCGACTGCAGCACTATTACCAGTTCCAGGTGGTCCTCAAACCGTCCCCGGACAACATTCAGGAATTGTACCTGGGCTCCCTGCGCCTGCTCGGCTTCGATCCGCTGGTGCACGATATCCGCTTCGTCGAGGACAACTGGGAATCCCCCACGCTGGGCGCCTGGGGGTTGGGCTGGGAAGTGTGGCTCAATGGCATGGAAGTGACCCAGTTCACCTACTTCCAGCAGGTCGGCGGTATCGACTGCTACCCGGTCACCGGTGAGATCACCTATGGTCTGGAGCGTCTGGCCATGTACATTCAGGGCGTGGATTCGGTCTACGACCTGGTCTGGTCCGATGGCCCCTTCGGCAAGGTCAGCTACGGCGATGTCTATCTGCAAAACGAAGTGGAGATGTCCACCTTCAACTTCGAGCACGCCAACGTCGAGGCACTGTTCAAGCAGTTCGACCTGTTTGAATCCGAATCCACCAAACTGATCGCGGCGGGCCTGCCGCTGCCTGCTTATGAATACGCCCTGAAAGCTTCTCACACCTTTAACTTGCTGGATGCGCGCAAGGCTATCTCGGTGACCGAACGTCAGCGCTTCATTCTGCGTGTGCGCACCCTGGCCCGGGCCGTGGCCCAGGCCTACTTCGATGCCCGCCGCAAACTGGGCTTCCCCATGGCCGATCCGGCCATCCGTGAGGAAGTGGAAGCGGAGCTGGCAAAGCAGGACGAGAAGGCGGCAAAAAAAGCGTCCGCCGAGAAAGGCGATAAGAAGGGGAAGAAATAATGTCCCGGGATTTACTGATCGAGCTGGGCACCGAGGAATTGCCCCCGAAGGCGTTGCCAACTCTCAGCGCGGCGCTCACCGAGGAGTTCGTGCGACAACTGGACGAGGCCGGACTGCAACACGGCGAGGTGAAAAGCTTCGCCGCGCCACGCCGGCTGGCGGTGCTGGTCCGTGACCTGGACGAAAAACAGGCCGACCGTGATATCGAGCGTCAGGGCCCGGCGGTACAGGCGGCGTTCGATGCCGAAGGCAATCCGACCAAGGCCGCCCAGGGCTTCGCCGCTTCCCTGGGGCTGACCGTGGACCAGTTGGACCGCCAGGACACCGGCAAAGGGGAACGCCTGATTGCCCGTATCACCGAAGAGGGCAAGGCCACCACCGAGCTGGTTCCGGCATTCTTCGCCCAGGCGATCCAGAAGCTGCCGATCCCCAAGCGCATGCGCTGGGGCAGCCGCAAGGTGCAGTTCGTGCGCCCGGCACATTGGCTGGTGGCATTGTTCGGCGACGAGGTCGTACCGTTCGAACTGCTGGATCTGCAATCCGGCCGCACCAGCTATGGCCACCGCTTCCACGCGCCGGGAGCCATTGAGCTGAGCCAGGCCGGTGACTACGCCGAGCGCCTGGAAAATGAAGGGCATGTGATCGCCGATTTCGACCGCCGCAAGGCGATGATCGAAGAGCAGACGATTGCCGCGGGCAAACAGGCCGGCGGTACCGCGCGGATCAACCCGGAGCTGCTCGACGAGGTCACCGCCCTGGTGGAATGGCCGGTGGCACTGACCGGCGGCTTCGACGAGGATTTCCTGCGCGTGCCCCAGGAAGCGCTGATCAGCGCCATGGAAGAGCACCAGAAATATTTTTCCGTGCTCGACGCCGATGGCAAGCTGATGCCGAAATTCATCACCATCAGCAATATCCAGTCCAAGGATCCCCAGCAGGTGATCGCGGGTAACGAGAAGGTGATCCGCCCCCGCCTGGCCGACGCCGCCTTCTTCTATGACAACGACTGCAAGAAGACCCTGGCGCAACACGCCGAGGGCCTGGCTCAGGTGGTGTTTCAGCAGCAGCTGGGCACCGTGGCCGATAAATGCCAGCGCATCGGGGCCCTGGCGGCTGTGATCGCCGAACAAATCGGCGGTGATAGTGCACATGCCAAGCTGGCGGGTGAACTCAGCAAGGCCGATCTCAACAGCGAGATGGTGTACGAGTTCGACACCATGCAGGGCATCATGGGTTACTATCTGGCCCAACGCGAAGGCCAGCCCGAGGACGTGGCCGAAGCGCTGTACGAGCAATACCTGCCCCGTTTCGCCGGCGACAAACTGCCACAAAGCAAAACCGGCATGGCGGTCTCCCTGGCCGACAAGATCGACACTCTGGTGGGGATCTTCGGTATCGGTCAGAAGCCCAGCGGCACCAAGGACCCCTATGCCCTGCGGCGGGCGACGCTCGGCGTACTGCGCATCATCATCGAAAACCAGCTGGAACTGGATCTGCGCGACCTTCTGGATCAGGCCGCCACCCAGCTTGGTGATCGTATCGACGCCGCTCAGGTTGATGAAGCCTTCGACTTCATCAAGGGCCGTTACCGGGCCATGTACCAGGAACAGGGTATCGCCACGCCGGTGATCCTGTCGGTGCTGGCCATCGAGGACGCCTGCCGCAAGCCGCTGGATTTTGATCGCCGGGTGAAAGCCGTGGCCGCGTTCCAGCAGCGGGAGGAAGCCCAGGCTCTGGCCGCGGCCAACAAGCGGGTCTCCAATATTCTGGCCAAGCTGGAACAAGCCCCGCCGGAAGAAATCGATGGCGCCCTGTTGGAAGACGAAGCGGAACAGGAACTCACCAATCTGGTGGTGGCCGCCTACGAACAGTCCGAGCCGCTGCTGGAGCGGGGCGACTACCAGGCGGTGCTGGAACTGTTGGCGGAGCTGCGTGCCCCGGTGGATGCCTTCTTCGAAAGCGTGATGGTGATGGCCGAGGACCCGGCGGTTCGTGACAACCGCCTGGCCCTGCTGAGTTTCCTGCGCGATCTGTTCCTTAACGTGGCCGATATCAGCCTGTTGCAGGAGTAGGCGCGGCGTTGCCCGGACAGGCGCTGGCGAGATCCACGTTCGCGCGGATCTCGTCCGCCTTCTTCTCCGCCACCAGGCACCGGTCCACATGAGGTGATTGCGAAACAGGTGGGGCGGGGTCGCCATGATAATCACCAAACGACAGCAAAGCGCTCGCCCGCTGACATATTCAACACCGTGGTTTTGCCCACTCCATTGGGACCAGTCAGACTGGTCAACGCCCCCCAATTAAGACCACTGACCGCTTTTACACCACCAAAGGCCATGCTCAGCCCCCGCACCTGCGGACCATGACGGGGACGCGCATCCAGAACGGGTTCGGCGTCCTCACCGAAGGGCAGGTTGGTAGCGCTGTCCTTGACTCGGCGGCCCATCCACGCCGTCAGCCAGCCCATCAAACCAAAGAGTAATCCGCCTTTCACATACCTTGCCGCTGCGCCGGGAGCTTTCTACACTGGGGCCCTTTTACGGGCAGGCCTCAATGACCAACAAGCTGATCATTCTCGACCGGGACGGTGTCATCAACGAAGACTCCGATGCCTACATCAAATCTCCCGGGGAATGGAGTCCGATCGCCGGCAGCGCCGAGGCCATTGCCCGTCTGAATCGGGCCGGTTATCGGGTGGTGGTCGCCACCAACCAGTCCGGTGTTGCTCGAGGCTATTACGATCTGACCACCCTGCAGGCGATTCACCAACGCATGGCGGCTCACCTGGCCAGCGTCGGCGCCCATCTGGATGGCATCTATTTCTGCCCCCATGGCCCAGACGATGGCTGCGATTGCCGTAAGCCTCTCCCCGGCCTGATCGATCAAATTGTTGCCGATTATGGCGATGTGGCCTCCGTACCCCTGGTCGGTGATAGCCTTAGGGACCTGCAGGCCGGAGTAACCCGAGGCTGCCGGCCGGTCCTGGTACTCACCGGGAAAGGGCTGCGCACTCAGGCAAAGGGCCTGCCCCCCGAGCTGGGCACGGTGGAGATCCACGACTCTCTGGCCCGCTTCGTCGACCATTTTCTCAAGGACTCCGAATGAGCGGATTTCCGCGTGAAGTCCGGGTAACCTGGAATATCCGGATACGCAGCTTGTTGTTTTTCCTGCTCTATAACCTCGCGGGTATTGTCCACAGCCTTGTCTGTGTATTGATTGGCCCGTTTCTGTCGTTCCAAAAACGTCACACCCTGGTCAACCTCTGGACCCGATTCGCCATGTGGCTGTTACAGAGACTCAACGGCGTGCGCTTCAGGGTGGAAGGGAAGGAACATCTGCAAGGCCAGGCCGCGGTGATTATCAGCAACCACCAGAGCAGTTGGGAAACCTTTTACCTACAGCTATTAGTGGGCCCCCAGGCCACGGTTCTGAAACGAGAACTGTTATGGCTTCCCTTTTTCGGCTGGGCTCTGGCATTACTAAAACCCATCAAAATAGATCGTGGAAAAGGCAGGGCGGCTCTGAAAGCGGTTATTCAACAAGGGGAAGAGCGTCTGCGCTCCAACATACCGGTGGTTATTTATCCTGAAGGTTCACGACAGCCGCCGGGATACATCGGCCATTTCAATAGTGGCGGAGCTCTTCTGGCCAGCCGCTCAGGCTTCCCGGTAATCGCGGTGACCCATAATAGCGGTGACTGCTGGCCGGCTCGTTCCTGGCTGCGATTACCGGGCACTATTACGCTTCGTATAAGCCCTCCAATGGATACTCGTAATAAAGACGCTAAAACCGTTACCCGGGAGGTAAAAAACTGGATTGTGATGAATTACCCGGGTGAATTGAACAAAATGGATAACGATTAATTGCGTTTCATTTGCAGAGTATTTAAAGTCCTGGCTGAGCTGATTTAACCAAGAAGGAACGCCAAGAATGACTATTAATCTCGACGACCTTTCCGTAGCTGAATTGGAAAAGCTGATCAAGCAGGCGGAGAGAAAGCTGGAAAAGAAACGCCGTGACGCAGTGAAAAGCGCTCAGGCGGAAATCGAAAAGATCGCCAAGGATTTGGGCGTTTCCGTCGAAGATCTTCTCGACGAGAAAACCACCGGTCGCAAAAAAGCGGCTCGTAAGGTCACTCGCAAGAAGACGACGAAAGTGGCCGTTCGCAAACCGGCCAAGATCAAGTACCGTAATCCGGCGGACAGCTCTCAGACCTGGACCGGCCGCGGTAAGCGTCCTGTATGGCTGAGAGAAGCGTTGGAAAAAGGCGGCAAGCTGGAAGACTACGAGGTCTGATTTCCACCAGCAGGCTACCTTCTGACACAAAAAGGGCTCCCGATGGGAGCCCTTTTTGTTGGTGAGGCGAGAGCAGGGAGGTTCAGCCCCACCAGCCGGTCAGATATCCAGATTGGATACGTACAACGCGTTGGATTCGATGAACTGACGCCGGGGATCCACATCATCGCCCATCAGGGTTGTGAAGATCTGATCCGCCGCAATAGCGTCCTCCACGGTAACCTGCAGCATACGGCGGGATTCCGGATCCATGGTAGTTTCCCACAATTGATCCGCGTTCATTTCACCCAGGCCCTTATAACGCTGCACGTTAATACCGCGACGAGCTTGCTGCATCAGCCATAGCATGGCCTCAGCGAAATCCCGGATCGGGCGGCTTGCTTCACCTCTCACCACCTTCGCGTCCTCGGCCAGCAGGCCTTCCAGCGTTTCCCCCAGCCGCGCAATACTTTGATAGTCCGGAGACTCCAGGAAATCCAGAGTCACTTGATATTCGCGGACTATGCCGTGAGCGAGCACTCGCACACGTGGCAGATACAGACCTCGCTCCGTATCTTTTTCAGCGCTGATGGTGAATTTCTGAATATTGTTTCCGAGATTGGCCAGGCGCGCCTGCAATTTAGCGCACCAGTCCACCATGAAAGCCTCATCTTCCAGTTTGCTCTCATCGATACTGGGCAGATAAATCATCTCCTCCAGCACCTGTGCGGGGAAGACCCGGGACTGACGCTCCACAATCTTCATGACCTTCCGGTACTCACCAATCAGATTGGACAGAGGCTCGCCACTGATAGGCGGTGCCTCATTGCCGGGGTGAAGCGCGGCCTTATCCAGCGCCAGCGTGGTCAGATACTCATCCAGGGCAGGGTCATCCTTGATGTAGGTCTCCTGTTTGCCCTTCTTCACCTTATAAAGAGGGGGCTGAGCGATATAGATATGACCACGAACAATCAGCTCCGGCATCTGCCGGAAGAAGAATGTCAAAAGCAGAGTACGGATGTGAGAACCATCCACGTCCGCATCCGTCATGATAATAATGCGGTGATAGCGAAGTTTATCCGCGTCATACTCATCCCGGCCGATACCGCAACCTAAGGCCGTAATCAGAGTTGCTACCTCTTGGGAAGAAAGCATCTTGTCAAAGCGGGCTTTCTCCACGTTCAGAATCTTGCCCTTCAGCGGCAGGATAGCCTGATATTTTCGATCCCGGCCCTGTTTGGCGGAACCGCCCGCGGAATCACCCTCCACAATGTACAGCTCGGACAGGGCAGGGTCTTTTTCCTGGCAGTCCGCCAGTTTTCCAGGTAGCCCGGCAATATCGAGTGCCCCTTTACGACGCGTCATTTCCCTGGCCTTACGTGCCGCATCCCGGGCCCGGGCAGCATCAATAATCTTTTGAACGATGTTCTTTGACTCGACTGGATGCTCCAGCAAGAAGTCCTGAAAACGCTCCGTCATGGTCTGTTCGACGGCGCTTTTCACCTCCGAGGACACCAGTTTATCTTTGGTCTGGCTGGAGAACTTGGGATCCGGCACTTTCACGGAGATGATCGCGGTCAATCCTTCCCGAGCATCATCGCCAGACGGGTTGGCCTTTTCCCGCTTCAAAAATCCCTCTTTTTCCATGTAATTATTCAGAGTCCGGGTCAGAGCCGCCCGAAATCCGGCCAGGTGAGTACCTCCATCCCGCTGTGGAATGTTGTTGGTGTAGCAGAAAATATTCTCCTGATAGGAGTCATTCCACTGCATCGCCACTTCCACGCTGATACCGTCCTCACGATCCATCTGGAAGTGGAACACCTGATTCAGCGCGTTCTTGTTCTGGTTCAGATAGGTAACAAAGGCGCTCAAACCACCTTCATACTCAAACACATCCTCATCCCCACTGCGCTCATCCACGAGATGAATGCGCACGCCGGAATTCAGGAAACTCAGCTCCCTCAGACGTTTGGCCAGGATATCGTAGTGGAATTGGATGTTGTTAAACGTCTCCGGGGAGGGGCGGAAACGAATAGCAGTACCGCTGCTTTCCGTACTTCCCACCACCTCCAGCGGTTTCTCAGGTACACCGTCATGATAAACCTGCTCGTGAACCTTACCGTGACGGCGAATGGTCAGCTTGAGCGTTTCGGAGAGGGCGTTAACCACGGAAACCCCCACACCGTGCAGACCACCGGAAACTTTGTAGGAGTTATCATCAAATTTCCCGCCAGCATGCAGCACAGTCATAATCACCTGAGCCGCGCTGACACCTTCTTCCGGGTGCAGATCCACCGGAATACCACGCCCGTTATCTGTAACGGAAACGGATTCATCGGGATGAATCGTGACTTTGATCTCGCTACAGTAGCCGGCCAGGGCTTCATCGATGGAGTTATCCACGACTTCGAAGACCATATGATGCAAGCCGGTGCCGTCATCCGTATCGCCAATATACATGCCGGGCCGCTTGCGAACGGCATCCAGGCCCTTAAGAACCTTGATGCTGGATGAATCGTAGCTGTTTTCCGCCATTTTCTTCCCTTACGAGTCGTTCGATATCCGCTGAATCCGTCCATGTTCCACGTGGAACATTCGGGCGGCAGCACCGCTGTTTTCAACGGTGGCCCGGCCCAGATGGTCCGCATCCACCGCAGTGATCAATGTCTGGTGGTTTCCCATAGTCAAAAAGCGCAACAGGGTATCCCGGTGGGTTTGATCCAGCTCAGAGCCGAGATCATCCACAAGGAGCGTACAAACCTTGTTCGCTTCAGAGATCATGGGGAGCTGAGAGAGCACCAGGGCATAAGACAATATCTTTGCCTGCCCGCGGGAAACGCGATCCCGGGCCACCACACCATCTTTCGTAATTCTGACATCCGCCCGATGAAAGCCGACGTGGGTAAAACCTCTACGCCGGTCTTCTTCCTCGGTTCGAATCAGCGCCTGAAGATAATCTTCTCCAGGACGCAGACCGTTGTGTAGCTCCAGATTGACCTTCAAATCAGGAGACAGCATTTCCAGAATTTTCCGCCACTCCGACTTCAGGCGGGCCAGATACGGTCTGCGCAACCCTTCAATAGTAGCAGAACTGGACGCCAGTTTCTGGTCCCAATAACGCAGCTCCCTCTGAGACGCATGCCCCGACCTAAGCAAGGCATTGCGTTGTTTGAGCACCCCATTTGCCTCCTTCCAAGCAGCCAGAAAAGAATGTTCCACGTGGAACATTCCCCAATCCAGGAAACGCCGACGAATGGAAGAAGCGCCAAATATCAATTCAACTGACTGAGGGTGCAAGGCGAGGACAGGGAGAAGGGTGGCCACATCACTCAATGCCGAAGGGGTCTGCCCATTGAGCTTTAACGATTCGATACCCGACAAGGCCCTACGGACCCCAAGCCTGTCCTGTTTGCCGGTTGGCTGATCCACCACCGCAAACAAGGTCGCCGCGGCCGCACCATCACGCACCAGGCGGGACAATCGCCCTCCACGAAACGACCGACCGCCACTGCCAATAAAATAAATAGCTTCCAGCAAGCTGGTCTTGCCGCTGCCGTTGGCGCCAAAGATCAGATTCAGCCCGGGCGAGGGCAAAAAGTCCGCCTGGTGGTAGTTACGAAAGTCAGAGAGACGGAGTTCGGTGAGCATAAGGAGGGAGGAGGGTAAGGGCCTCGCGGTACGAGGCCCTGGCACCGAAACGTCAGAGACGCATCGGCATGACGACATACACCGCGGCTTTATCTTCTGAGTCGGTGATCAGGGCACTGCTGTTACTGTCCCCCAATTCCAAATCCACCTGCGGGCCATTAAGTGTGGTCAACACATCCAGCAGATAGCTGACGTTGAAACCAATCTCCAGAGGAGAACCGTTGAAGTCAACGGACACTTCCTCCTCCGCCTCCTCCTGCTCGGGGTTATTCGCCACGACTCTCAAGCTGCCTTCGGACAGCTGCACCCGCACTCCACGATATTTCTCATTGGAGAGAATCGCCACACGGGCCAAGGCCTGCCGCAACGTTTCCCGATCGGCAAGAATCCGACGCTGACCGTCTTTCGGAATAACTCGCTCGTATTCCGGGAATTTACCGTCCACCAGCTTGGAGGTGAAGGTAATGGCACCCGCCACGATACGAACATGGTTACGCCCGAGGGTCAGGCGAACCATTTCACCGGCGTCCGCCAGGATGCGGGACAGCTCCATCACCCCTTTGCGCGGCAAAATCACCGAAGCTTCCTGATCCGGACCTTCCAGTTCCGCATCGCACAAAGCCAGACGATGGCCATCAGTGGCCACCGCCCGCAATGCTCCGGGGCGCAACTCAAACAGCATGCCGTTCAGGTAATAACGCACGTCCTGCTGAGCCATGGAAAAGGCGGTGCGGTCAATCAACCCCCGCAACACCCCCGGAGCGATATCGAATCCGGACGCGGCCTTGTCTTCTTCCTGGCTGGGGAACTCGGAAGCAGGCAAAGTGGACAGAGAAAACCGGCTACGGCCCGATTTCACCAGCATCCGTTCGCCATCCACCTCAAAACGGATCTCCGCTTCCGCCGGCAAGCTTTTGACAATGTCAACCAACTTGCGAGCCGGGACCGTCGTCTCACCGCTCTGGTTTTCCCCCTCCAGCGGCAAACGAGCCACCAGCTCCAATTCCAGATCGGTACCCGTCAGTGACAGCCAGCCATCACTGGCCTCCACCAGCACATTGGACAGCACCGGCAGCGTCTGTCGCTTCTCCACTACCGCCGCTACCTGCTGCAACGGCTTGAGCACCTGTTCACGGTTGATCGAAAATTTCATGTCCCTTTCCCGTCATCGATGAGCCGACCCCAGCGCCGTCAAGACGTGAGAGTTCTCAGCAAATTTTGGTAATCTTCCTCAATTTCGGGACTGGTTTCCCGAAGTTCACTCACTTTCCGACAGGCGTGAAGCACCGTGGTATGGTCACGCCCGCCAAAACTGGACCCAATCTCCGGCAGACTGTGGCTGGTCAGCTCCTTCGACAATGCCATCGCGATCTGCCTTGGCCGCGCCACCGATCGAGTGCGGCGTGGCGAATGCAAATCCGGAATCTTGATCTTGTAGTACTCCGCCACCGTGCGCTGAATGTTATCGATGCTGATCTGACGCGCCTGCAATGCAATCAGATCCTTCAACGCTTCCTTGATCAAACCGATATCAATCTGCGCCCCGGTAAACCGCACATGGGCAATAACCCGGCGCAGCGCGCCTTCCAGTTCCCGTACATTGGAACGAATGCGTTGAGCAATAAAGAAGGCCGCGTCGTTAGGTAACTCAATGCGGGCCTCTTCCGCCTTCTTTTTCAGGATCGCCACCCGGGTTTCCAGCTCCGGCGGCTCCAGGGGTTGCGACAACCCCCAACCAAAACGGCTCTTGAGGCGCTCTTCCAGGCCATCCACTTCCTTGGGGAATTTATCGCAAGTCAGGATGATCTGCTGCCCATTCTCCAACAGAGCATTGAAGGTATGGAAGAACTCTTCCTGGGATTGCTCCTTTCCAGCAAAAAACTGTATATCATCAATCAGGAGTGCATCCACGGATCGGTAGAACCGCTTGAATTCATTGATGGTTTTATTCCGCAACGCCGAAATCATATCCGCGACAAAGCGCTCGGAGTGCAGGTAAACCACCTTGGCGTTGGGGTTTCGCCGCAGCAATTCGTTGCCCACCGCGTGCATCAAATGTGTCTTCCCCAACCCCACGCCACCATAAAGCAGCAATGGGTTGTAGCCGTGACTGGCCGGATTCTCCGCCACCTGTTGGGCCGCGGCACAGGCCATGCGGTTGGACTTGCCCTCAACAAAGGTCGGGAAAGTGAACCCGGTATTCAGATTACTGCGATGCTTGGCCGCCAGTCCCACATCGGAAGGGGGCGCCGGCGGGGGGGACGGACGTGTTTCCGCCGTCGGCGTTGCCGCCGGGCGTGGCTCCGGCGCCGGACGTTTGGGAATGATCTCGGTCACCCGGGAGCTGCCCACCTCCAGGCGTAACTGGGGCAGGGGGCCCTGCTCCATCTCCCCCATAACCTCGCCGATACGCTCCATATACTTGTCGCGCACCCAATCCACCACGAAACGATTAGGCGCGAACAATGTCATCTCCGCACCATCGGCGGATACCGACACCTGCAAAGGGCGAATCCACATATTGAACTGCTGTGACGGCAACTCGTCCTCAAGTCGCGTCAAACAGCGATTCCAAAGCGTTTTGGACACATCCCCGCCTTGCCAGAAACCGTGAATTTGAACGGGCCATTCTATACCTCTGGGCCTGTAACTATCCACAGCTCGGAACGTCTTTTTTTTTCGGCCCCCGTCTGTGGATAACTATGTCCGCAAGCCTGTTGGCAGGGGGCCGTATAAGTATGGGGATAAACGGGTGAACCCATTTCTCCCACAGTTCCGGACAGCTTGTCCCAGCTTAGTCACCAGGAGTTACACACAGTTATACGCCGGTTACTCACATCGCAACGCACTGATCTACTTACACTTTCCAGGCTTATCCCCAGAATTGGCTTTACCTATAAAAACAACTATCACTAAATAAGAAAATAAATATTTAAAGATATTGATAAGCAAAACCCTCCGTTTGGCAAAGCGCTTGACAGCACCGCACGCCAGGGCTAATATCCGCGCCCTCTTAAGACTTCCACAGCGGGGATGCCGCCATGAAACGCACATTCCAGCCGAGCAATCTGAAGCGTAAGCGTAACCACGGCTTCCGCGCTCGCATGGCTACCAAAAACGGACGTAAGGTACTGGCCGCTCGTCGCGCCAAAGGCCGCAAGCGGTTGGCTGTATAAGCCAATCGCTGTTTCTTCTGGTGGCATCACCGGGGTAACAGACACGGTGAGCCCATCAGTACCCCCTTCCCAGAACACGCCCCCCCGATTCGGGTTCTCCCGCGGTTTGCGTCTGCTTGATGGCAAATCCTTCCAAGCCGTGTTCGACCAGCCGGACTGGCGCCTTGGTCAGCAATGTTTTCTGTTACTGGCCCGAGAAACCGAGCAGCCTTTCCCTCGTCTGGGTCTGGTTATCGCCAAACGACGTATTCGGCATGCCGTTGACCGTGGTGCGGTGAAACGCCGGATCCGGGAACAGTTCCGTTTACGCCAGCATGAATTGGCCGGGCTCGATATCGTGGTGTTAATGCGCGGCCCCCTGCCGGCCGAAAAGGAAAACTGGACCCCTTTGCTGGCGCGGCTGTTCGACAAGCTGCTTGCCAAGCGTAGGCAAGACTGAGAAACTGCCCCCCGCTTTTCCGCCAGCCGAATACAAAGCTATGGATATCCCCCGAGCCCTTGTCATTACGGGCATTGCCGTTGTCTCCTACCTGATGATTCAGGCCTGGCAGGGAGACTACGCTGCCCCGGACACCGTCGAGCCGCAAATCAGCGAGCAAGTGACGGGCAATAACGCCGACACCACGGACAATAATGACCTCGTGCCCGATCCGCAGGAGCATGCCGATCCCACGGCTGTCTCCATTCCCGGCGGAGAAGTCAGCGACAGCGTTCAAGACAACCCCAAAACGCAGAGTGGCGGCGCCATTCGTGTCGCCACCGATGTGCTGAACCTGGAAATCGATCCCCGTGGTGGCGACATCGTACGCTTGAGCCTGCCGGCTTATCCGCGTCACGCCGACACTCCGGACCAGCCCTTCGTGCTGCTGGAAAACACCTCTTCCCGCACCTATGTGGCTCAGACGGGTCTGATCGGCACCAACGGCACCGATTCCGCTTCCGGTCGTCCGGTATGGAGCAGCGCCGAGCAGAGCTACCAGATGGGCGATGCCCAAGAACTGAACGTGGATCTGACGCTGACCCAGGACAGCGGCGCCAAGATCACCAAGCGCTACACGTTTGAGCGTGGCAGCTATCTGGTGCGGGTGACCCATATCGTCGAGAACAACAGTGGCGAGACCTGGAGCGGCCAGCTCTACGGCCAGATCAAGCGTGATGGCGGCGATGATCCGGGCTTGTCCAAGCAGGGGTTCGCGCCGATGCCCACTTATCTGGGCGCCGCTTACTGGTCCAGCGAAAAGCCGTACAACAAGCTGAAATTCGGCGATATGGAAGAATCCTCCCTGCGTACCACGCAGGAAGGCGGCTGGATCGCCATGGTTCAGCACTATTTCCTGTCCGCCTGGATCCCTGATCCGCAATTGCAGCAGACCTATTCCACCGTGTATCAGAAGAACCGTGACCAGTATCTGTTGCGGTTCGTCTCCCAGGGACAGCAGGTGGCTCCCGGCGAAACCGGACAGATGTACGCCGAGTTCTATGCCGGCCCGAAAATCCAGGATCACCTGGAGGCGATCAGCCCTGGCCTGAATATGACCGTGGACTACGGTTGGTTGTGGTTCCTGTCCCAGCCGATCTTTGCTCTGCTGGTGTTCCTGCAAAGCGGTAAGCTTTCCATCTTCGGCCTGAATATGGATTTGGGTGTCGGTGTGGGGAACTGGGGTGTCGCCATCATCCTGCTGACCTTTATCATCAAGGCCCTGTTCTTCAAGCTCAGCGCCGCCAGCTACCGTTCCATGGCCAAGATGCGGAAAGTAGCGCCGGAGATGCAGCGCATCCGGGAAGAACACAAGAGCGACAAGCAGAAACAGCAAATGGAGACCATGAAGCTGTTCCAGCGGGAGAAGATCAATCCGCTTGGCGGCTGCTTGCCGATCCTGGTGCAAATGCCGGTGTTCATCGCTCTCTACTATGTGCTGCTGGAATCCGTGGAGCTGCGCCAGGCGCCGTTCTTCCTGTGGATCCAGGATTTGTCGGTGATGGACCCGTACTTCGTCTTGCCGATTCTGATGGGCGCCTCCATGTTCCTTCAGACCCGCCTGAATCCGACTCCGGCGGATCCCACCCAGGCCCAGGTGATGAAATGGATGCCGGTCATTTTCTCGGTCTTCATGCTGTGGTTCCCGGCCGGTCTGGTACTCTACTGGTTGACCAACAACCTGCTGTCCATCGGCCAGCAATACATCATTACCCGCCGCATCGAACGGGAATGATGGAAAAAGGGGGCCGTTGGCCCCCTTTCTGATTCCGGTTCCGGGTAAGCACGCCATGTCCGCCACTGATTCCGATACCATCGTCGCCATCGCCACCGCTCCCGGCCGTGGCGGTGTCGGCGTGGTGCGACTTTCCGGTGATCGCGCGCTGGACATCGCCGCCGGCGTGGTCGGCGACCAGCCACTACAGCCGCGTCAGGCCCATTTTCGCCGTTTTCGCGATGAACAGGGCGACGTCATTGATGAGGGGCTGGTGTTATCGTTCCCCGGCCCCGGCTCTTTTACTGGCGAGGATGTGGTGGAGTTCCAGGGCCACGGAGGCCCGGTGGTGCTGGACATGCTGGTGCGCGCCTGCCTGTACCACGGGGCCCGTCAGGCGCGGCCCGGTGAGTTCTCCCAGCGGGCGTTTCTCAACGACAAACTGGATCTGGCCCAGGCCGAGGCCATCGCCGATCTCGTCGATGCCGGCACCCAGGCGTCAGCCCGCGCCGCTCTGCGCTCCCTGCAGGGGGCGTTTTCCGAGGAAGTAAATCGGTTGGTGGAGCAGTTGATCCAACTGCGTATCTATGTGGAAGCCGCCATCGATTTTCCCGAGGAGGAGATCGACTTTCTCTCCGATGGGAGAGTGGCCTCCGATTTGGCGGCGTTGTTGGCGCAAGTGAACCGGGTGCTCGCCACCGCCCGCCAGGGACGCCTGGTCCGTGAAGGGCTGACTCTGGTTATCGCCGGGCGGCCCAATGCCGGCAAGTCCTCCCTGATGAACCGCCTGGCCGGTTTCGACGCCGCCATTGTTACCGAAGTGCCCGGCACCACTCGGGACGTGCTGCGTGAATCGATCCAGATCGACGGCCTGCCTCTGAACATCATCGACACCGCCGGCTTGCGTGAAAGCCCGGACCGGGTAGAGCAGGAAGGGATTCGCCGGGCCTACGAGGAGATGCGCAAGGCGGACCGGCTGCTGGTAGTGGTGGATTCTCAAACCGGACCCGAAGCGCTGAAGGATCCGGGGCAGCTGTTACCGGACAGCCAGAAGCAGCTGGAAAATCTGGAACTGCCGGTGACCGTCGTACTCAACAAGGCCGATCTCAGCGGTATGAAGCCCGGCCCCCTGGCGGGCAACCCGGACACCTTTGTGATTTCCGCCGCCTCGGGAGAGGGGCTGGATGCGTTGCGCGATCATCTGAAAGCCGTGGCCGGCTACCAGAGTACCGACGAAAGTCCGTTTTCCGCCCGCCGCCGCCACATCACCGCCCTGGAGCAGGCCCTGGCCGCGCTCGATAAAGGTCAGCGCCAGCTGGGCGATCACGCCGCCGGCGAACTGCTTGCCGAGGACTTGCGCGCCGCGCAGAAGGCCCTTGAAGACATCACCGGGGTGTTCACCGCCGACGATCTTCTGGGGCGGATTTTCTCGTCTTTCTGCATCGGCAAATAACCGGGCTCAATCCTGCTCCAGCCAGCGCGCCAGCGTGCGTAATTCCTCCCTGTCCCGCTCCAATGTCAGCGCCTGTTCCGCTCGCGCCAGCGCCAACCCGGCATGAAGCCGGGCGCTGGCGCGAAAGGCGCCGCCGTGGGAGGCCAATGCCATGAAGGCTTTTTGCAGACGAATCTGCACTTCCAGCAGGGCCGCGCCGTCCCGGGCGATGGGGTTGAACAGGTCGTCGAAAAATTCCCGTTCGTTGAGCAAGGGAACCCGGATCCGGGGCCAGCGCACGGTCTCGTCCGCTTCGTTGCGCTGGGTATGCCAGTGATGCAGAACCCGCACCGCCCGTCCGATCACATCGATGGCGGTGCCGGGGTCGTTAACCGCCGGGGACAACGCCCGCGACGCTATTTCGGAGAGCACCACCAGACCGAAACGTGGATCCTGATCGAAGGAGCGCTCGTCATCCACGGTGAAATGGTCGCGCACTGAAGAGGCGTCATCGCCGGTGGCGCCGATCAGCCAGGCAATAGGCCGGGCCGGATGCACAAAACGGCCGGGAAGGGCGGTCAGGTAAATCTCGGCGTTGTTCTGTTCCGCCCATTGAGCGAGTGCCTCCACATCCACATGTTGGATGTAGCCCACCAAGGTTGGGTAAACGGGAAGCGCCTGGTCCGGGATCGACTGTTCCGGGGACCAGGGCTTACCGCCCAGAGCCGGGTTGGTGGCGCGTTGAACAATGGCCGCGCGAGTGGCTTGTTCAACGCGGTCGGTGGTTTCCCCGACCCGGCCGAGGCGCGACAGATGTTCAATCCAGCGCAAAATAGTCACGACGATGATAACGATGACCACCAGGGTGACCAGAAACAGAATCACCCGACCGCCCTCGCCGTAGGCACCGGTGCTGAGCGCCACCAGTCCGACCAGGCTGAACAGGAAGGAACCAATAAAGGTGGCCAGCACGTTCTGAGTAGTGGTGTCCTGCATCAGCAACCGGGTGGCCCGGGGTGTCACGTTGGTGGTGGCGGCGCCGTAGGCGCTGACCATGACACTGAGAGAGAAGGTGGTGACCGCCAGCATGCTGGAGGCCAGCACATTGAGAATGGTGTCCACGGACTTGGCACCGACGCTCACCGGCAGGTTCGTGGGCAGCCAGCGCTGGCCGATAATGGCGAGCAAGGACGTCGCCACGGCGAGAATGGCGAATGCGGTGGCCCGAACCCAGAGGGCGCGGGAGAACTGGACCAGCAGCCACTGCCATTTTGAAAACATCCTTGCACTCCTTGCCCCGGCGATGGCTCCAGAATACCTCAGAGACGTGGGGGAATGGGGTCGTTATTGGTATCCGGTCGGCGCTATGATCGGATCTTTCGTTTGCACGGGAGAACACGATGACAATAACGAACTTCAGCAAGCCCCAGGACGACCGCTATTTTGAAGATTACCTGGTGGGCACGACCTATGATCTGGGCTCCATTGACGTGGAGGAGGAAGAGGTCCTTTCCTTTGCCCGCCGTTTCGACCCCCAGAAGATGCACACGGATCCCGAGGCCGCCGCCGCCGGCCCGTTCCAGGGGCTGATCGCCAGCGGCTGGCACACCCTCAGCCTGATGATGCGACTGATGGTGGATAACTATGTTTCCACCGTGGCGGGGCTGGCCTCTCCCGGAGTGGATGAGGTGCGCTGGCACAAACCGGTACGTCCCGGTGATCGATTGTCCATGCGGGCGACGGTTCTGGAGGCGCGCCCGTCCCGTTCCAAGCCGGATAGGGGCCTCATCTATTCATTGATGGAAGGCGTCAATCAGCATGGTGAAGTGGTGGCCAGCTTCAAGGGCATGGGGTTGATTCTGAAGCGGCCGGCTTGATGCGGTATCGAACATGACTATGGCCGGAATCGCCGGCGCCACCCTGGACGTCCAACCGGGCCTTGCCGATACTGAGGTTTCACTTCCCGGCTGAGGAGAACGGTCATGAGTGACACACGGGTGGAGAAGGATTCCCTGGGCGAAGTGGCGGTGCCAAAGACGGCGTTGTGGGGCGCGCAGACCCAGCGCGCGGTGAATAATTTTCCGATCAGTGGACGTCGGTTGCCGCCCCGGTTCATTCAGGCCGTGGCCCGGATCAAACACTGCGCGGCGTCGGTGAATGTGGATCTGGCGCTGCTGTCCGAGGAGCGGGGCAATGCGATCCGTTCGGTCTGCGAAGCACTGATCCGTGGTGAGCACGCCGACCAGTTCCCGGTGGACGTGTTCCAGACCGGTTCCGGTACCAGCACCAATATGAACGTCAACGAGGTGGTGGCCCATCTGTGCCAGACCCGCGGCGTCGACGTGCATCCCAACGATCACGTCAACCTTGGACAGAGCAGCAATGACACCATCCCCACCGCCATTCATGTCTCCTCGGCGATCGCCGTCAACGAACAGTTGATGCCAGCCCTTGAGCATTTGATCACCACGCTGGGGTCGAAAGCCGGGGAAGGCAGGGATCTGGTCAAAACCGGCCGTACTCACCTGATGGACGCCATGCCGGTGACGGTGGAACAGGAGTTGCGCACCTGGGTGCTGCAACTGCAGGCCGCCAGCCAGCGCCTGGCCGGCGCCCGGGAGGAGCTGCATGCGCTGCCGCAGGGCGGTACCGCGGTCGGGACCGGTATCAATGCTCATGCCGAATTCGCGGAACGCTTTGTTGATGTGCTGTCCGATGAAACCGGGCATCCCTTTACCGCCATGCCGTATCCGGCCGTGGCGCAGAGTGCCGTGGATGCGCCACTGGCGCTGTCATCGGCGTTGCGGAGTCTGGCGGTGGTGTTGATGAAGATCAGCAATGACCTGCGCTGGATGAACTCTGGTCCGATTCACGGCTTGGCGGAAATTCAGCTCCCGGCCACCCAGCCGGGATCGTCGATCATGCCGGGGAAGGTCAACCCGGTGATCTGTGAGTCCGCCACCATGGTCGCCGCGCAGGTGATGGGGCTGGATCAGGCCAATACGGTGGCGGCGCAGAGCGGTAATTTTCAACTCAATGTCATGTTGCCGTTGGTGGCCGCCAATCTCCTGGATATGCTGGAGTGGCTGTCCAACAGTTGCCGTAATCTGGCGGATCAGGCCATCGCCGGCATGACTTACAATCGTGAGCATCTGGCCGAGGGAGTGGAACGGAATCCGATCCTGGTCACGGCCCTGAACCCCGTCATTGGCTACGAGAAGGCAGCGGCCATAGCCAAACAAGCGTTCGCCAGTGGCCGGCCGGTGATCGACGTCGCCGCCGAGCAGACCGATCTGTCGGTGGAGGAACTCACTGCCTTGCTCGATCCGCTCAAACTGACTCACCCGGCGGCCTCTGACTCTTGAGTCAGTCGCCGGTCGTGACCTCGACGATCAGCTGTGACAGGCTTGGCGCCGGGCTTTTGTGACCACCGTCCCTGGCGGTCACCCTCCGGGCCGTTGCCAAGGCAACGTCAACAATTGCTCCCGGCGATTGTTCCTGGGGAAGCTAGGCGTGGCGCCTATATTCCGGATTCGCCACTGTCACAATAAAAACGTGGAGAGTAGTAACCGATGAGCAACGATCTGACCATCCAGCGTACCGCGGAAGCCGTGGAGTCGCCGCTCTTGATCAACAGTATCCTGGAGGCCGGCGTTCGCAACGCTCCCAATCAGGAAATCGTCTACGCCGATCAGCGGCGGATGACCTATCGGGAAATGGGGGAGAGGGTTGCTCGTCTCGCCAGCGCTTTGCAGCAACAAGGGGTGAAGCCCGGTGACACCGTGGCGGTGATGGACTGGGACACCCATCGCTATCTGGAAGCGTTCTTCGCCGTACCGATGATGGGCGCGGTCCTGCATACCGTGAACGTGCGTCTGAGTCCGGAGCAGATTCTCTACACCATCAACCACGCCGAGGATGACGTGGTTCTGGTGAACCGGGAGTTTTTGCCTGTGCTGGACCAGATCAAGGACCGCATCGAGACGGTCAAGACTTACATCCTGCTGGATGATGAAGGCGGCGACACCGATACCACCATTGATCTGGCCGGAGAGTACGAGGCGCTGGTGGCCCAGGCTTCCGCCCAATTCGATTTCCCGGAGCTGGACGAGAACACCCGCGCCACCACGTTCTACACCACGGGCACCACCGGCCTGCCCAAAGGAGTGTATTTCTCCCACCGGCAGCTGGTATTGCACACCTTTGCCGGTCGTGCCGCTCTGACGGGCACCGGTCATGGTCGTTTCAACCAGAACGACGTCTACATGCCGATCACGCCGATGTTCCACGTGCATGCCTGGGGCGTCCCCTTTGTCGCCACGCTGTTGGGGGTCAAGCAGGTCTACCCGGGTCGTTATGTACCGGAAACCCTGCTCAAACTGCTGATCACTGAAAAGGTGACCTTCTCCCACTGCGTGCCCACCATCATCCAGATGCTGCTGCAATCCGAGGCGGTGAAAAGCATTGATCTGAGTGGCTGGAAAGTGATCATCGGCGGTTCCGCGTTGCCCAAGCCGCTGGCCAAAAGCGCCCTGGAGCGCGGCATCGACATCTACAGCGGTTATGGCATGAGCGAGACCTGTCCTCTGATCTCCCTCGCTCTGTTGACGCCGGAACTGGAACAGGCGGATCTGGAAACCCAGGCGGATTACCGCACCCGCACCGGCCGTCCGGTACCCATGGTGCAATGGCGCATCGTCGATGGTGACATGAACGATGTGCCCCATGATGGCAAGGCTCAGGGCGAACTGGTGTTGCGCGCCCCCTGGCTGACCCAGGGTTACCTGAAGGATGAGTCCAACTCCCGGGAGCTGTGGCGCGGCGGCTGGATGCACACCGGGGATATTGGTGTGATCGATGCCGATGGCTGGCTGAAAATCACCGACCGCATCAAGGACGTGATCAAAACCGGTGGTGAATGGGTCTCTTCCCTGGATCTGGAAAGCCTGATTCTTCAGCACGACGCCGTGCGTGAGTGCGCCGTGGTGGGCGTGCCGGACGAAAAATGGGGTGAGCGCCCGGTGGCGCTGGTGGTCAAGGGCACCGAGGTGGAAGCACGGACGATCATCGATATGGTGGCGGATTACGCGGAAAAAGGTGTGATCAGCCGCTATGGCATTCCAGATCGAGTGGTGTTCGTGGAGGAGCTGCCGCGCACCTCCGTGGGTAAACTGGACAAGAAGAAGATGCGCGCGGAACTGGTCTGATCCCCTGGCCGGCGGGGTCCTCCCGCCGGCTTTCCCTTTTCCCTGTCATATAATGACTGCACAATGCAGTGTCATACTCCGTGGTCTTTTGTATCGAATGTAAGTGCTCCTGAACCCCGAACGGGTTCCCGGGTCCGATCCACGGAGTAACGCTCAAGCCCTGGAAGGCCAAGAGCAGCCATTACGGAATACAGAACAATCCTTCCTTACCGGCCTGTAGCAGAGCCGGTACCTTCGGTTGCCTGATCTTTTTATGGGCGCCGGCCCGGTTGCGGTTCCCACCGTGACGGTGTAGTTGCTCGGAGAACAAGATGGTGCGTGTGGGCGCCTTTGTGGTGGTGATCGTGGTGGCAGCGGTGGCGCTGTTCTGGTGGTGGCGGGCTGAAGAGCCAGTGACGGCGGGGACCCGGCCGGCGACTACGGTCAATGTAATTGCGGCTCTGGTACGTCCTCTGACGGAAAAGGTGGAGGTGGTGGGCAATGCCCGTGCTACCCGGGCCGTGGTGCTGTCCGCTGAAGTCGAGGGCCGGGTAATGCAGCTGCATTTCCGGGAAGGGCAGGCCGTTGACGCCGGTGACCTGCTGGTGGAGTTGGATGACCGCCAGGCGAAAGGCGAGCGCGACCGGTTGCGCGCCGAATACCAGCGGGCGCTGTCCGATTATCAGCGTGCTTCCCGCCTGATCAACAGCCGCGCTATTTCCCAGGCCGAGGTGGACAATCTGAAGAATGGCATGGAGGCGGCCCAGGCGGCCTTGCGGGTAGCACGGGCGACCCACGAAAAGCATCAGATTCGCGCGCCCTTCGAAGGCGTGGTCGGGTTGCGCCAGGTTGACCCCGGAGCCTATCTGCAACCCGGCACACCGGTGGTCACCCTGGACAGCGTGCGTAATCTGGAGGTGACCTTCGAGGTGCCGGAGCGGTATCTGGCCCGGGTGAAGCCTGGGCTGGTGCTGATGGTGTCCAGCGACAGCTACCCGGAACGCCTTTTCCAGGGCAAGGTCACGCTGCTGGATTCCCGCGTCAATGCCGCCAGCCGGACGCTGTCGGTAAAAGGCAGCCTGGACAACAGTGACGGTCTGTTGCGACCAGGGCAGTTGCTGCAGATCGATATCCTGCTCAGTCAGCATCAGGCCCTGCTGGTTCCGGAACAGGCGATTGTCGCCCAGGGCGCGCAGAACTTCGTGTTCGTGGTGGCTGAGGACGACACCGCTCTGCGGTTGCCGGTGGAGCTGGGCGGGCGCCGGGATGGCTGGGTTGAAGTGGTACAGGGACTCAGCGATGACGACGCGGTGATCGTTAACGGGCACAGCCGGCTTGGCAGCGGCGCGCCGGTGAAAGTGGTCGAGGATGAGGGGGCGCTGCTGCCGGCCCAGCGGGTTCTGATGGAGACCAGTGCCTGATGATCCTCAGCGATGTCTCCATCAAGCGCCCGGTGTTCGCCACCGTGATCAGTTTGCTGATCGTGGTGTTTGGCATCAGCGCCCTGATGAAACTGCCAGTGCGGGAATATCCGGACATCGATCCCCCCGAGGTGTCGGTGGCGGTGGAATACCCGGGAGCGGCGCCGGAGGTCATTGATACCCAGATCATCCAGGTCATCGAAGGGGCCATCGCGGGCGTGGAAGGGGTCCGCCGCATTGAATCCCGTTCCCGCCGGGGTTCCGCCCGCACCTCGGTGGAGTTCAACCTGGACCGGGATCTGGATGTCGCCGCCAACGATGTCCGCGACGCGGTGTCGCGGGTGCTCAATCGTTTGCCGGAGGAAGCGGAAGCACCGGTTATCGCCAAGACCGACGCTGATGCCCGGCCCATCATGTGGGTCACACTCAGTAGCGACAGTCTGGCGCCGCAGGAACTGACCGATTTCGCTGAACGCTCGCTGGTGGACCGTTTCGCCGTTCTGGGTGGGGTGTCCGAAGTCATTATCGGCGGTGAGCGTCGCTATGCCATGCGGGTATGGCTGGATCGCCAGCGCATGGCCGCCAACGATGTCACCGTCACCGACATCTATAACGCTTTGCGCGCCAACAACGTGGAATTACCGGCCGGCCGCCTGGATTCCGACAGCCGCAGTTTTACCGTTCGCGCCGACAGCCGGCTCGGCTCGGTGGAAGAGTTCAACCACATGGTGGTGCACCGCCAGGGTGATTATCTGTTGCGGTTGGGGGATGTGGCGCGGGTGGCGCTGGGCGTGGAGAACGACGACACCGTGTTGCGCGCCAACGGCAAGACCGCCATTGGGCTCGGGGTGGTGCGCCAATCCAAGGCCAACACGGTGACCGTTTCCAACAATGTCCGCGAAGAAATCGAGGCGGTCCGCAATAACCTGCCCGATGACATCCGCCTGGACGTGAATCACGACGAATCCCTGTTTATCCGCGCGTCCATCAAGGAAGTGCTGGTGACCCTGGCGATGAGCGTGACGCTGGTGATCCTGGTCATTTTTGTTTTCCTGGGCAATCTGCGCGCCACACTGATCCCGGCGGTCACGATTCCGGTATCCATCGTGGGAGCGTTCATTGGTCTGGGGATTCTCGGATTTTCCATCAACGTGCTGACGTTGCTGGCGCTGATTCTGGCCATCGGTCTGGTGGTGGACGATGCCATCGTCATGCTCGAGAACATCCAGAGGCGTATCGACGAAGGTGAAAGTCGTCTGGTGGCCGCTTTTTTGGGGGCTCGGCAGGTGGCCTTCGCGGTCATCGCCACCACCGCCACTCTGGTGGCGGTCTTTGTACCGATCTCTTTCATGGGGGGCGATGTCGGACGTCTGTTTGGCGAGTTCGGTTTTACCCTGGCGGTGGCGGTGATCATTTCCAGCATAGTGGCGTTGTCCCTGGCTCCGATGCTGTGCTCCCGCTGGTTGCACGCGCACACCCCTGAGCAGGAAAAGCAGGAACAGAACAACCTGCTCAACCGGGCGCTGAATGGACTCAACCAGGCCTACGGGACGAGATTGGCTAAGACTCTGCGGCGACCCGCTCCCATTGTGGTGATCTCGGTGCTGATCTGCGTGGCCGCGGGGGGGGTATTCAGCCAGCTGTCCCGGGAACTGGCCCCCACCGAGGATCGGGGTGTGTTCATCGTGTCGGCGAACGCCCCCCAGGGATCCAGTACCGCATACGCCAGTCACCATATTCAGAAAGTGGAGGAAAGGCTGCTTCCTTTGATCGAGGACGGGGTGGCGGTTCGGGTGTTATCCATTGTCGGTTTTCGCGGGCAGACCGAGCGTGGTTTCAGCATCGTGCGTCTGGAGCAGTGGGAAGATCGGGACCGGAGACAGCAAGACATCGTTAACGACATTCGCGGCGAAGTCACCACCGTGCCCGGTCTGCGCGTATTTGCCGTTAATCCACCGGGATTGGGGCAAAGCGGTTTCGATCAGGAGCTGGAGGTGGTGATCGGGGGGCAGGATTACGAATCCGTGGTGGGCTGGAGCGAGACCCTGCGCGCCGCCATGGCCGCCAATCCTCAACTGTTGAGCGTGGACACGGATTACGAGGAAACCCAGCCCCAGATTGAAGTGGTGATCAATCGGGACCGGGCCGCGGACTTCGGCATTTCCGCCGCCGAAGTGGGCCAGACCCTGCAAGCCATGTTCGCCACCCTGACCGCGTCGACCTATATCGATCGTGGCCGCGAGTACGACGTCCTGCTGGAAGCGCGGGAACAGGATGCGCGTATTCCGGATGACGTTAACGCGGTCTATGTTCGCACCGCCGCTGGCGCTCTGGTTCCGCTGTCCGCTCTGGTGGAGCTGCGCACCCTGGGGGCGGCGCCGGAGCTGAGAAGGCTGGACCGTCTGCCGGCGGTGACGTTGTCGGCGAATCTGGCCCCCGGCTATGATCTGGGCAGCGCGCTGGATTTCATCGAACGGACCGTTCAGGAAAGCCTGCCGCTGGAAGCGCGCCTGAGCTATAAAGGTGTGGCCCAGGAATTCACCGAGGCTTCCGCGGCAATCCTGATCACGTTCCTGCTGGCTCTGGTGATCGTCTTCCTGGTATTGGCGGCGCAATTCGAAAGCTGGATCCATCCGCTGATCATTATGCTGACGGTGCCCCTGGCGATCGCCGGCGCCATTCTGGCGTTGCGTGTGACCGGCAACAGCCTGAATATCTACAGTCAGATCGGTATGGTGATGCTGGTGGGACTGATGGCCAAGAATGGTATTCTTATCGTCGAATTCGCCAATCAGCTGCGCGACCAGGGGCTGGCGGTACGTGAGGCGGTCTATCAAGGTGCTATTCTACGCTTCCGGCCCGTATTGATGACGGGTATTTCCACCATCTTTGGCGCGGTCCCCCTGGTGCTGGCCACCGGTGCCGGAGCGGAAAGCCGCATGACCATAGGGGTGGTGATTCTCGGTGGCCTGTTGTTCGCCACTGTGCTGACCCTGTTCATTATTCCCGTGCTCTATCTGTGGCTGGCCCCCTACGCCCGCCCGGCGGACGCGGTGGCTCAGCAGCTGGCGTCGCAAATGCGGCGGGAAACGGATCGCTGATCCGGCCCCGTCCCGCACCGGATATCTCCAGGTAACCCGCATGGATTATCAACTGGTTCGCTCCAAGCGACGTACACTGGCTTTACGAGTGGCGGCCGATGGCCAGGTCGAAGTCCGCGCGCCGTTACGTCTCGGCCGCCGGCACATCGATGACTTCGTGCACGAACACCGGGACTGGATCCGGCGCCAGCAGGCCTATTGGCGCGCCCGGCCTCGCCAGCATTGGCGGGAAGGTGATACCGTGCCGCACCTGGGCCGCCCGGTGCGGTTGCGGGTTACCCATGCGGCCAGACCCCGGGTGGAGCTGGAAGGGGATATTCTGACCGTGGCGGTGCCGCCGCCGGCGTTGGAGGAGACGGTCAGGGAAGCCGTGGAAGCCTGGTGGCGGCGACAGGCGCGCGACCAGTTCCAGCACAGTATCGAACGGCAATTCCACTGGTTTGCGGCCCGTGGCCATGAATTGCCGGTATTGAGGATCAAGAAAATGCGCACTCGCTGGGGATCTTTGTCCCAGCGGGGGTACATCAACCTGAACCTGGCGCTGATGCGCTACGACCTTGAGGTGATCGATTACGTGGTAATGCACGAACTTTGTCACTTGGAGTACGCCCATCATGGACCGCAATTCCATGACCTGATGGATAGACGCATGCCGGACTGGCGGCGTCGAAAACAACGATTGGATCAAGTATTGCCTGAATAAAAGGAGACGGCTTTGACTATAGACATCGATACCCTGATCAATGGACTGCGGGAAAAAGATCCCCATCAAACCTACTTCCACCAGGCGGCCGGTGGTCTGCTTGAAGGGCTGGCGCCGTTCCTGCGGAACCAGCCCCGCTACGCGGATCCGAGTTTGTTTGCGCGCCTGCTGGAGCCGGAGCGGGTGATCATTTTCCGTGTACCCTGGGTGGATGATCAGGGGAGGGTGCAGGTGAACCGTGGCTTCCGTGTGCAAATGAACGGTTCTCTCGGCCCTTATAAAGGCGGATTGCGCTTCCATCCGTCGGTGAATCTCGATGTCCTGCGTTTCCTGGCTCTGGAACAGACCATCAAGAATGCATTAACCGACCTGCCCCTGGGATCCGGTAAAGGGGGGGCGGATTTTGATCCCCATGGCCGTTCCGATGGCGAGATCATGCGATTCTGTCAGGCCTTTATGGCGGAACTGTTCGATCATATCGGTTCCGACGTCGACGTCCCGGCCGGAGATATTGGTGTCGGAGCCCGGGAAATCGGCTACTTGTTTGGTATGTACCGGAAACTGAACCGCTCCCACGACAGCGGTGCCATCACCGGCAAATCGCCGGTCTTCGGCGGCAGCCTGCTGCGCACCGAAGCCACCGGCTATGGGTTGGTGTATTTCCTTCAATACATGCTTCAGGAACAGCAAGAGTCCCTGGAGGGGCGGCGGATAGCGGTGTCCGGCGCTGGTAACGTGGCTCGCTACGCGGCGGAGAAAGCGTTGGCGGAAGGCGCCACGGTCATCACTTTGTCCGATTCCCGTGGTGCCTTGCATGCTCCCAACGGGCTGACTCAGGAACATCTGGAGACTCTTGATCGGCTCCAGGAGGAAGGTGGTCGTCTCCATCAACTGCCGGAACACCACGATGGTCTGACCTACGAAAGCGGCATCAAGCCCTGGCGGTTCCCCTGTGACATTGCCTTGCCCTGCGCCACCCAGAATGAACTGGATGAACAGGACGCCCGTGTTCTGGTGGAAAACGGCTGCCGCTGGGTGGCGGAGGGCGCCAATATGCCCACCACCACGGAGGCGATTGCCCATTTAGTGAGCCACGGTGTCGGTTACGGACCCGGCAAGGCCGCCAACGCCGGCGGTGTGGCGGTAAGCGGTCTGGAGATGAGTCAAAACAGCCTGCGTCATCCCTGGAGCCGTGAAGAAGTGGACCGGCGTTTGCACGACATCATGTCGCGCATCCACCATAAGTGCCTGGAATATGGTGGCCAGGGCAAGCGCCCGGATTATGTCCAGGGGGCCAGTGTGGCCGGCTTCGTGCGGGTGGCGGAGGCGATGCTGCGCCAGGGCGTGGTCTGATCCGCTAAAGGCAGGGCTGTCGCCGCTTGTACGGACGAGCGATTCGGCGGCCTTCAACTCCCGGCTGGTCGCACGGACAATTTGTCCCGGGCCAGTCTTGGCGGGTCTGGAAACTCAATCAAGGCGTCGGCGCCAATCGAACGTAAAAAGGCATCGGCCTGTTCCCGGGCCGCCGGCTCCATTCCCTTCAGGTGATCGCGAATCCGCTGCACCATCCACAGACTGTAGGGGCGCAGGATTCTTTCTCCGTGGCGGCCTTCCAGTTCAAACCCGTGCTTCCCGAGGGTTCGGGGCAGAGGCTCGCCGGGATGTTCCACCATCCAGGCGCTGACCTTGCCGGCGGCGTCCACCAAAGGCGGCAACTGTTCCCGGGCCATACGGCGCAGAACCGGCAGCAGCGTGGCGGGAATGTCATCGCCGTCGTCCAGCGGCTGCCTCAATCGCCGTGGCTGAAACTGCAGCTCCTCCACCCAGCGTGTCACGTTCGGCGCCAGCCCACGCATTAGCTTGCCAGGTGTGGGATCGCGGTAGAGATGGGCATAGAGCGGGCCAATCAGACCAAAGTCGGCCATGGTGGCCTGGTCCCCAAGCAGCGCCGGTGACGAGGCGAAATGGGCATCCAGCTCCGCCAGTAGCGCTTCATAGGCACTTTCCACCGCGGCCATCATGTCCGGCGTGGCGCCCAATAGTGATGCGGCGTTGGAGAAAGGCGTGGCCAGCTTGCTACCAATTTTGTACTGTTCTTCGGCGGAGGCCCGGGGCGCGTTGAGAGCGCCGAATTCTCCCATTGCCCATTCGCGATCATAGTGCCAGCGGTAGTGCATGGCCGGAATCACCAGCCATTCATCCCCGTAGGTTTCCAGCATCAGAGCGACCAGCTTGCGAATCGGAGTGGCGGGATAGACGGAAGGCGGGCTGGTGGCGCGGTCCTGGTCCAGGGTATCAATGATGACTGTGGTGTCTTGCAGGATCTCGCCGCTTTGGGTGCGCAGTACCGGAATCACCGGCACGCCCACGGACGGGAGAATGATCTGTCTGTAAACGTCGGCACTGGCGATCACTTCCTCGAACGGAAGATCCGCCCAGCGCAGGTAGGCGCGGACTTTGCCAGTGAAGTAGCTGACTTCACCGCCATACAGGGTAATCGTCATGGTCTCTGTCCGGCTTTGTCGATTGTCGTTGTTATACAGAGGGGCGTGGCAGGGCCGTCAAGTTGCCGCGGCGGACAGGTTGTCCGGAGCAAAGGAGAGATTGGAAAACAAAAAAGAAGAATCCGACGGTCCGGCTTTTGCCGTCGCCTTGAGTCCTTAATATGAAAACCCCGCGCGAGGCGGGGCTTTCCAGCGTACTAAGAAGCCTTAGCCGGCTTCTACGTTAGCTGCCTGAGGACCTTTCGGGCCCTGCTGGATATCGAAGGAAACTTTCTGACCTTCAGCCAGGGTACGGAACCCGGAGCCTTGGATCGCGCTGAAGTGAACGAATACGTCCGCACCACCGTCGTCCTGGGAGATGAAACCGAACCCTTTGGACTCGTTGAACCATTTAACGGTACCAGTAGCCATGTGAATCTATACCTCAAAACTTTACATAGGGTTTTGCTTGCAAACCGGAGGAGGGTGTTCGGAGACTTCTCAGCTTCGCGCGGGGGAAGGCAACTACCAAAACAAACCACCACTGCCTGAATCTGCAGCCCTTCCGACTCTACTCCCCTTTTCCAGCCGGCACCACTGATTTTTTTGTAACCGTGATCCCAGGCGGGAAGGCGGTTGGCGGCGGCGCCATGTTGGTTTCTATTTGAAACCGGCGGCGATCTCCAGTTCTCGCACGGAATTTTCCAGATAATCCAGCAGGCGCTGCATGGAAGGCAGGGTCCGGCGGCAGGCGATCAGGCCGAATTCCAGCTGATCCTGATAGCTGGTCAAGGTGATATTGAGGGCGATCCGATCCAGTACCACCGATACCGGGTACATGCCGCGCAGGCGGGCGCCGTTCCAATACAACGGCTCCCGTGGCCCGGGGACATTGGAGATAATCACATTGAACGCGCGCCACTTTGGTGCAAGACCGGTGAGCAGGTTGAGACCGGTGGGGGCCATGCTCAAGGCGGTGAAATTGAGAATTTCCTCCGGGCTCATTTGAGCGAAGCGCCGTTTGGCGTCTTTTACCGAGGCCTGGACGATACGGAGGCGATTGGCCGGATCACACACATGGGTGCCCAGATTGGCCAGAATCAAGCCGATCTGATTGCCGCCCGCGCTGTCGTCCTTACGCAAGGAGAGTGGCACCATGGCGATCAGCGGCTGGTCCGGCAGGGCGTTCTGGCCGATCAGATATTCACGCAATGCATGGCCGCACATGCTCAATACCAGATCGTTGATGGTGCAATTGAAGGTGCCGGCCAGCTTGCGCAGACGTGACAAGGGAAAGCTTTGCGCGGCGAAACGACGGGAGCCGGTAATGCACTGATTCAGCATGGTGTCCGGCGCCTGAAAGATGGAAACGTAGTTCGGATCGGTCTTGGCTTTCTGGCTGACCTTGTACAGTTCCCGCGCCAGCGCCGGCACCGTGGCCACCTGCTTGCTCACACCGGCGGTCAGGCGTGCCAGGCTGCTCATGGCGTCCACCGGATTGCTGGGCAGAGAGCGTTGTTTTTTCTCGGGTTTATAGGCCCACACTGGCGGCAGGTCCCGCTCATGCGGATCCTTGGACAGCGCCCGCATGCCCATGCGCATAGCGGAGATACCATCGACCACGGAGTGGTGCACCTTGGTGTAGAGGGCAAACTGGCGTCCGCGAATCCCTTCGATCAGATGGGCCTCCCACAGCGGCCGTTCCCGGTCCAGCAGGTTGGAGTGTTCGGCGGACACCAGTGACAACAGTTCACGAATTCGGCCCGGTTTGGGCAGCGCCTCGTGGCGGAAGTGGTGATCGATGTCGAACTGCTTGTCCTCGGTCCAGAAATACTGGCCGAAACGGCGGGTCAGACGCTGATTGAACGGGGGCTCGGGGCAGCAATAGTCGCGGATCGACTGGGCCAGTTCGCTAACGTACTTGGGCCCGGCATCCTCGGGAAACGAGAACAACTGCAACCCGGCCACGTGCATGGGTTGCTGGCGCTTCTCCAGCCACAGAAAGAGCTGGTCCACGGGACTCAGTGATTTCATGCCATCCCCTTTTTGTTATGCCAGGGCCGTCTGAAGGCGCGGTGATACCACATGGAAACTCGGATCGTTACTAAAAAGATAGTGCCTTAAAACCCGTTATGGATGCGATGCCCAAACCAAAGCGATGTGATGCCCGGTGGGCCAATGAGGAAAATGCAATAATCCTGCCATGCCAATGCCATGGGATGGTAATCGATTCCCCACAGGCTGTAGCAAATTTGTGTGGGAGCGCTAAATGAAACGCCTTTTTCTTAGCCTTGCCGGCGTGCTGGTGGCTCACGCCGCCCCAGCGGATCTGTTGATTAGTGAGTATGTGGAAGGCAGTTCCAATAACAAAGCCCTGGAACTGCACAATATTGGCGAAACCATACTCAATCTGGCTGATTACAAGCTGGAACTTTATTCCAATGGCAATAGCAGTCCCAATGCCTCCATGACCCTGAATGGAAGCCTGGAGCCGGGAGCCGTGTGGGTGATCGCCAATAGCGGAGCCGACCATGATGTGCTGGCTTTGGCGGATGAGACGAGCAACTCGGTGGTGAACCACAATGGTGACGATGCCTTTGTTCTGCGCCGGGACGGAGTCGTGGTGGACAGCTTCGGCCGTGTCGGCGAGGACCCCGGAGAGGCCTGGACCAGCGGTGACATCACCACCAAGGACCGCACGCTGAGACGTCGGGAAACCGTGACCACCGGGGATACCGTCATCGACGACGCCTTCAACCCGGCGGACCAATGGGCTGTTTTCAGTCAGAATGATTTCAGCGGTCTGGGCCTGCCCGGACAAGAGGGAACGGAGGAAGAAGAACCTCCGATGGTGGAACTGGGCAGCTGCGGCGATCCCGCCACCCTGATCTCGCAAATCCAGGGACAGGGAGAGGCCTCCCCTCTGGATGGTGAGGCGCATGTGGTGGAAGCGGTGGTCACCGGAATCTTCCCGGACCTCAGTGGCTTCTTTGTGATCGAGGAAGACAGCGACCGTGACGGGAATGACCTGACGTCCGAAGGTCTGTTTGTCTATACCGGAAACAATGAGGTTTCGGTACAGGCGGGCAATCAGGTCCGCGTCAGTGGCGCCATCAGTGAGTACTACGGTCAGACCCAGATTGCCTGGAACGAGGGTGCGGTGTGCGCCGATCAGCTGGCGGTGGCACCGGTGACACTGACCCTGCCGTTGACCGCGCCGGATCAGTTGGAAGCCCTGGAAAGCATGTGGGTAGTGAGCGATCAAACCCTGACGGTGAGCGAAGTCTATGATCTGGCCCGCTACGGTTCGGTGATGCTCAGCCACGGTCGCCGCATGATCCCCACCCACGCGGCCGAACCCGGAGAAGCCGCGGACGCGGTGGCCGAAATCAACGCCCTCAACCGGATCCTGCTGGACGATGGCAGCAATGACGAGAATCCCGCGACGGTGATTTATCCCGACGGCGGCCTGTCCGCCACCAATACCCTGCGGGTCGGGGACACCATTACCGGATTGGAAGGCATTGTCAGCTACGGCTTCAATGACTGGCGCATCCAGCCGATATTGGTACAGATCGAAGCCTCAAACCCGCGTCCGCAGCCGCCAGCGCGCACCGCTGGCAGCAACCTGCGGGTGGCTGCGTTCAACGTACTGAACTTCTTCAACGGTGACGGCAATGGCGGCGGGTTTGATGATCCAGACTACCGGGGCGCCAATAATCCAGCCGAATTCGAACGGCAAAAAGCGAAGATTCTTACCGCCCTGTCACAGCTGGACGCCGACGTCATCGGCCTGATGGAAATCGAGAACGACGGCTACGGAACCGACGCCGCCATCGCCGAACTGACGGAGGCTTTGGGAACGTCCTGGGCCTTTGTTGACCCGGGGCTGGAGCGGCTGGGCACCGATGTCATCGCCGTTGGTTTGCTCTACCGCACCGATGTGGTGGAGCCGGTGGGCCAGCCGGCCACGCTCGAAGGCGGGCCTTTCACCGACAAAAGCCGGCAACCGCTGGCGATGAGCTTCCGCCATCTCAACAGCGGGGAAGTGGTCACGGTGTCGGTGAACCATCTCAAGTCCAAGGGCAGCTGTCCCGACGACAGTAGCGACAATGCCGAACACGGCCAGGGTTGCTGGAACCCGCTACGCACCGAGTCCGCGCGGATGCTTTCCGACTGGCTGGCGAACAACCCCACCGGATTGCAGGAAGCCGCCGCCGGCACGCTGATCATTGGTGACCTCAACGCCTACGCCAAGGAAGATCCGATCCGCGCGCTGGAACAAGCGGGTTACCAGAACCTGCTGGCTCGCTTTAACGACGATGACGCTTACAGCTATATCTATAAGGGTGAAACCGGCTACCTGGACCACGCTCTGGCGGACGCAGGGCTGGAGAGTGCGATCCTCGGTGCCGGCGAATGGCACATCAATGCGGACGAACCGCGAGCCCTGGACTACAACACCGAGTACAAGAGCGACGATCAGATCGGCAGCTTCTACGCCGCCGACGCCTACCGCGCCAGCGATCATGACCCGGTGTGGGTGGACCTGGCCCTGGACGGTGATGAGGATGATTCCGGCAGTTCAGGCGGCGGTGCCCTGGGTGGCGTGATCACCCTGGCGTTGCTGGTGGGCCTGCGCCGTCGGGTACGCCGTTGAAGGACGATGGTATCGGTCGCTTTACAGTGCCGTCCTGGGTGCCAATAATCCGACATGGTGTGATGTCGGATTATTGCGGATCCGTTCTTCGTGGAGAGGCCGCTATTATGACCGGGGGACCGTTCGAGGCGGTATTGTTCGATCTGGACGGGACCTTGGTGGATACCCGGCTGGATTTCGCTGCTTTGCGGCGTGAACTGGGGTTTCCGGAGGGCGTCGGCGTGCTTGAGCATCTGGCGACCCTGGAAGACCCGGAGCAGGCAGCTTGGGCGAGTACGGTGATTGATCGCCATGAAATGAAAGGGGCGGCCGCTGCCACCTGGATCGACGGCGCCCAATCCCTGCTTGATACCCTTCATCGCCGTGGCGTGCCCACGGCCATTCTCACCCGTAACAGCCGGGCGGCGGTAGCACGGACCAATGAGTTATTGGGGTTGCCGGTGGACCTGATTTTGACTCGCGAGGATTGCGCGCCGAAGCCGGATCCCGAGGGGTTGTTGTTGCTTGCCGAGCGTCTCGGATTGCGACCAGCGACCACGGTGTATGTCGGGGACTTCGTCTTCGATCTCCAGGCCGCCCGCGATGCCGGTATGGCATCGGGGTTGTTGCGCAATGGAAAGAATCGGCATTTCGAGGACCAGGCGGATCTGGTGCTGAATCATCTGGGCGAGGTGCTGTACTGGCTGCACTCCGGCAATGATGCAAATGGCGAGTAACGCCGCACGGAAAGGCCATCACCGTTCTTTTCTGTATTGAAGAGGGCCGCTCCCACAGGTACAGCACAAGTTGCCTGTGGGAGCGGTCGATCGACCGCGCTCAATGCTGCGGGATCGCTTACTCGTAATCGAACGAGAAGTGCTCCGCGCTCATCTGCATGGTGCTGCGGGTGGGTTTGAGTGCCGCGTCGGCGTGGCCTTTGGCGGCGGGCAGCAGACGCTCGAAGTAGAACTCCGCGGTGGCGAGCTTGGCTTTGTAGAATTCCGCCGGCTCGTTACCGCCATGCTCCAGTTTGTCTCGGGCGGTGGCCGCCTGCAGAGCCCAGAAGTACGCCATCATGGCGTAGCCGGAATACATCAGGTAGTCGTAACTGGCGGTGGAGACGATGTCCCGGTCCTTGGTGGCGGCCAGCATGATGCGGGTGGTCAGATAGTTCCACTCGGCGGCGATTTTGAGCAGCTTCCAGGCGTAAGGGCGTAGTTTGGCGTCCTTGAGGTTTTGCCGCCCGAAGTCCACCAGATTCTTGGAGAAGCTACGCACACATTTGCCACGGCTGGTCAGCAGCACCTTGCGGCCGAGCAGGTCCAGTGCCTGGATGCCGGTGGTGCCTTCGTACAAGGTGGCAATGCGCGCGTCGCGGGCGATCTGCTCAATGCCGTGTTCCTTGATATAGCCGTGGCCGCCGAATACCTGCATGGCTTCGTTGGCGGCCTCCAGGCCTTTTTCAGTGAGGAAGCCTTTCAGGATCGGGGTGAGGAAGCCCAGCTCGCTATCCCACTTATCGTACTTCTTCTGATCGTTTTCCAACATGCCGGCGATCATGTGGTCCGCGTACATGGCGGTGAAGTATGCCATGGCACGGCCGCCTTCGGCGTAGGCTTTCTGCTTGAGCAGCATGCGACGCACGTCGCCATGATGAATCAGGGCATCAGCGACTTGTTCCGGATCCTTTTTGCCGGACAGGGCGCGCATGGAGCGACGCTCCTTGGCGTAGGGCAGGGACGCCTGATAGGCGCGTTCGGCGTGGGCCACACCTTGAATCGCGGTGCCGACACGGGCGCTGTTCATGAAGGTGAACATGCACTCCAGGCCCTGATTGGGCGGGCCGATCAGGAACCCGGTGGCCTGGTCAAAATTCATCACGCAGGTAGCCGAGGCCTTAATGCCCATTTTTTTCTCCAGGGCACCACAGCTCACGCCGTTGTCCTCGCCGATCTGACCCGGCAGGTACTTGGGTACGATGAACAGAGAAATACCCTTGGTGCCGGCGGGGGCGTCCGGCAGGCGCGCCAGTACAATGTGGACGATGTTCTCGGTGAGATCGTGGTCACCGGAGGAGATGAAAATCTTGGTGCCGGTGATTTTATAGGAACCGTCTTCCCCGGGTTCGGCCTTGGTTTTAACTTGCCCGAGGTCGGTGCCGCATTGCGGCTCGGTCAGGCACATGGTGCCGGCCCAGGTGCCTTCGGTCAGCCTGGTCAGATAGGTCTCTTTCTGCTCATCGGTGCCGTGCATCTGGATCGTGTTCATCGCTCCCAGGGACAGGCCCGGGTACATGGCGAAGGACCAGTTGGCGGTGCCGAGCATCTCATGCTTGATCAGGCCCAGGGACATGGGCAGGCCCTGGCCGCCGTATTCCACCGGATGGCTCAGGCCTTGCCAGCCGCCGGCGACGAATTCGCTATAGGCCTCGGGATAGCCCTTCGGCGTGAACACCTGCCCGTTTTCAAGGCGGCAGCCTTCCTCGTCGCCGCTCTGATACAGCGGGGCGACGGTGTTCTCGCACAGCTTGGCCATTTCCGACAGGATCGCTTCGACCATGTCCGGGGTGGCTTCTTCCCCGTTGGGCAGCGTCTTGTAGTGGCTTTCAAAATCAAACACTTCATTCATCAAAAAGCGCGTATCGCGCAGGGGAGCCTTGTAACTCGGCATAAACACACCTTCGGTTGGCAAACGGGCCGGATGCCGCATTGTTGGCGAACGGTCGTTGACAGACATTGACGGGAAGGCGTGTAGGGGTCGGCTTTAGGGTAAATAGGCGGGAAATTCCGAGGAAACGTTTATGCACAATATTATTTGCATGCCCTGCGCCTGAACACCGCTTCGCTGGCAAGCCAGCTTCCCGCGGAGGTAACTACGAAGCCGCTGTGGGAAGCTGGCTTGCCAGCGAATCAGTCCCGTTTACCCTTCCAGCTGTACATGGAAGTGGAAACGCCGGTGTATTTGGCTACCTGATCCCAGAGGCGGCGGGGCAGCACGCCTTTGAGCAGTTCCACGGACCGGGCCATGGGGGGCTCGATCACGAAGGGCTCACCAGTGGCGATACCCTTGAGAATGCTGGAAACCACCTTGTCCGGTGTCAGCATGGGGGAGAACAGGGGGGTTTTAACCCCTTTGAACATACCGGTGGCGATGTAGCTGGGGCAGACCGTGGTAACTTTCACATTACGCAGGCCGCGTTCGGCCAGTTCCAGGCGTAACGATTCAGAGAAACCCACCACCGCCCATTTGCTGGCGGCATAGCTGCTGCCGTAGGGCAGGCCGATGAAGGCGGAGGCGCTGGCGATATTCACCAGATGGCCGCGCGGTGCCTGTATCAGATCGTCAAGAAAAGCATGGGTGCAAGCCATCAGCCCTTCGCTGTTGACCTTGAAGGTCTGCAAATGCTGATCCAGAGAGACTTTCTCGAATTCGCCGCCGAACACCACGCCGGCATTGTTGATCAGCATGGTCAGCGGCCCGACTTCCTCATGGATCTTGTCGCGCAAGGTCGCGATCGAGCCGATCTTTCCCACATCCAGGGTATAGGCATGGGCGGTGCCGCCAGCGTTGACGATATGTTTCACCACCTCGCGGGCGGCGTCGATGCGGCGGGCGGTGACAATCACTTCCGCGCCACGGCCGGCCATCCGTTCCGCCATCAGCCGTCCAATGCCGGCCCCGGCGCCGGTGATCAAAACCCGGTGTCCTGAAAATCGCATCGAATCCCTCCAGGGTTCTTGCTCGCTTAAACGCCGATTCGCTGCCAGGGCGGCTTGCCACAGCGGCTCCGTAGCTCCCTCTGTGGGAAGCTGCCTTGGCAGCGATGACAGAGTGAATTCATACCTTCAAGCCCAATAGTTGGCCGCTACCATGGATTCAGTGCTCAAGCGCCCCGTGCTATTTATTGCGGCAGTTTGATCCCCGCCATGATTACCCGCCCTTTTTCCACGGTGCGGGCACGCAGTCTCAAGCCGCCCAGTTTAAGGGTGTCGCCCACCACCGCATGTTGGCCGAAACGATCCTCGAAGGCCGCTTCCACGGTCATGCCTTTCAGGCGCTCCTCCAGCTCATGGATACCGTATGCCGCCACCAACTGATCCACCGGTACGCTGCCGCGCACGATGAAGTCGCCGAAATAGCGCCTCTCCGCCACGGTGATCTTGTGGCACATGTCCGACAGATAGTCCTGCTCGCTCAACGGCGCCAGCCAACTGACCATGTCTCCGGCTTCGATCTGTGGATCCTCGGACAAGTTGAGGAACGCCTTGTCCCGAATGATCAGCACCGGAGTGATGCGCTGGGTGGTGATGGTGCCAAGCCGCTGCCCCTGGGCCTTGGCGCCTTCTTCCACCTCGAACTGCATCAGATAGCGGTTGGCGGAATGCGCCATGGGCACCATCTGTTTCGGCGACGCCGTCGCCGGTACCGAGACTTTCAACAATCGTGCCATGTAACGCAGGCTGGCTCCCTGGGCCAACAGCGAGATCAACACCACCACCAGGGTGATATCAAACAGCAGACGGGTTTCACCCACGCCGGCCAACAGCGGGAACACCGCCAGAACGATAGGTACCGCCCCGCGCAGGCCGGTCCAGGCGATGAACAGTTTCTCACGCCAGGTGAAGATAAAGGGGATCAGGCTCACCCACACCGACACTGGCCGTGCCACCAGCATCAGGAACAAGGCCACCATCAGGGCAGGCAGCAGGTGCTGGCCCAGCTCCGATGGCGTGATCAGCAGACCCAGCATCAGAAACATGCCGGATTGGGCCAGCCAGGCCATGCTGTCCATGGAGCGCAACACGTTGTCCCCGGTACCGCCACGCCGGTTACCGGTGACCAGGCCGGTGAGATAAATCGCCAGGAAGCCGCTGCCGCCGGCAAGGTTGGTGAGTGCGAACACCATGGCGCCGCCGCTGCACAGCAGCAAGGCGTGCAGACCCTCGTTACTGCGCACCCGCAGCAGGATTTCGCTGAGTACCGCGCCCAGCCCCAGTCCGATGATCGCGCCCAGGCCAAACTGCTGGATCAGGGTCAGGATCATGTTGAAACCAAAGGTGGCGTCCGGCTCCACCAGCACACCCACCAGCATCAGGGTGATGAAGATGGCCATCGGGTCGTTGAGACCGGATTCGATCTCCAGGGTGCTGGCCACCCGCTCATTGATGTTGACCCCGGCGCCTTTGATCACACTGAATACCGCCGCCGCGTCGGTGGAGCCGATAATGCCGCCCAGCAGCAGCCCCAGGCGCCAGTCCACGCCCATCAGCCAGGTGGTGAAGGCGCCGACCAGGGCGGCGGAGATGGCCACACCGAGGCTGGCCAGAGTCAGCGCCGGCTTCAGAGCCAAGCGAAAGGTGTCCATGCGGGTGCGCAGGCCGCCGTCCATGAGGATGACCGCCAGGGCGATGTTACTGATGACGTAAGCGGTGGAGAGGTCGTCGAATTGGATACCGCCGATGCCGTCCTCACCGGCGGCCATCCCCACCAGCAGGAACATCAACAGGGACGGCACGCCGATGCGGGTGCTCAGAGAGCCCAAAAGCAGCCCGATGAACATCAGCCCGGTGCCGATCAGCAGATACAGATTCAACGAATCCAAATGCACTCCTGGAATATAAAGGAGAATGGTAGGTCTGGTTCATCATAACAGACCGGTGGGCCTTTCATTTAATTCCCACGGCACTATACTAGCGCGCCCGGACTGATCATATTTTGCACAGCCCTGCATGGGCACGGCATTCTGAGCGAGACACTTCCATGGATTTTCCACAGCGATTTGGCGTGATCGTGATTGGCGGTGGCCACGCCGGCACCGAGGCGGCGCTGGCGGCGGCGCGCATGGGCGTGGAAACCCTGTTGCTCACCCATAATATCGAGACTCTGGGTCAGATGAGTTGCAATCCCGCCATTGGCGGCATTGGCAAGAGCCATCTGGTACGGGAAATCGATGCCCTGGGTGGGGCCATGGCCCGTGCCACCGATCAGGCCGGCATCCAGTTCCGGGTGCTCAATGCCCGCAAGGGACCGGCGGTTCGCGCCACTCGTGCCCAGGCCGACCGTATCCTTTATAAAGCCGCTATCCGCCATGCTCTGGAAAATCAGCCGCATCTCACCTTGTTCCAGCAGGCCGCCGATGATCTGATCGTCGAGCAGGGCCGCTGTGTGGGGGTGGTCACCAACATGGGGCTGCGTTTCCATGCCGATGCCGTGGTGCTGACCGCCGGGACCTTTCTTGGTGGGGTCATCCATGTTGGGATGGAGAATCACCAGGGTGGCCGGGCCGGTGATCAGCCTTCCAATGCCCTGGCCCGCCGGTTGCGCGAGTTGCCGTTCCGTGTCGACCGGTTAAAAACCGGCACGCCACCGCGAATTGACGGCCGTAGCGTGGATTTTTCCATTATGGAGGAACAATGGGGTGACACTCCGACCCCGGTGATGAGCTATCTGGGCCGGGTGGAGGATCATCCGCGCCAGGTGTGTTGTCATGTCACCCATACCAACGAGCGTACCCACGAGATCATTCGTTCCGGCTTCGATCGCAGCCCGATGTTCGCCGGCGTCATCGAAGGCGTGGGCCCGCGTTACTGCCCGTCCGTGGAAGACAAGGTCAACCGCTATCCGGACAAGACCAGCCACCAGGTGTTCGTGGAGCCGGAAGGGCTGAACACCCATGAGCTTTACCCCAACGGCATTTCCACCAGTCTGCCGTTCGATATCCAACTGGCGGCGGTACGTTCGATCCGTGGCTTCGAAAATGCCCACATCACCCGGCCGGGCTACGCCATCGAGTACGATTTCTTCAATCCCCAGGATCTCAAGCACAGCCTGGAGACCAAGCACATGCCGGGGCTGTTCTTCGCCGGCCAGATCAATGGCACCACCGGTTATGAAGAGGCGGGCGCCCAGGGCTTGCTGGCGGGTCTGAACGCGGCGCTGATGAGCCAGGAGAAAGCGCCATGGACGCCGCGCCGGGACGAAGCGTACCTGGGCGTGCTGGTGGACGATCTGATCACCATGGGCACCCGCGAGCCGTACCGTATGTTCACCAGCCGTGCCGAGTACCGCCTGTTGCTGCGGGAGGACAACGCCGACCTGCGTCTGACCGGGAAAGGTCGTGAGCTGGGGCTGGTGGATGATGAGCGCTGGGCCGCCTACAACGACAAACGTGAAGGGATGGCCCGCGAGCAGGCGCGTCTGAGCGCCACCTGGGTGCGTCCGGGAACGGCGGCGGCGGACAAGGTCAATGCCCTGGTGGATAAGCCGCTGCCCCATGAATACAGCCTGTTGGATCTGCTCAAGCGCCCGGAAATCGACTACCACGCCCTGGTTGATGCGGCGGGCCTGGAACCGGAAACGCCGCCGGTGGTGGAGCAGATGGAAATCCTCGCCAAGTACGCCGGTTACATCGACCGCCAGGAAGCGGAGATTGCCCGGCTGCGCGCCGCCGAGCATCAGCGCGTGCCCGTGGACTTCGATTTCGGCCAGGTGCAGGGGCTGTCCAATGAGGTCAAGCAGAAGCTCGCCGAGGTCCGGCCGGAGACCATCGGCCAGGCTGGCCGTATCCCTGGCGTGACGCCGGCGGCTATTTCCCTGTTGCTGATCTACCTGAAAAAGCACCAGCATCGGGCGGCCCGCCAGGCATGACCGAAGACCAACAGCGGTTGGCGCAAGGGCTGGCCGAGCTGAATATCGACCTGGACCGGGAGCAGCAGGAGCGTCTGTTGCTCTACCGGGATCTGCTGGTGCGGTGGAATCGCGCTTACAATCTTACCGCCGTGCGTGACCCGGCCGAGATGGTCACCCGCCACCTGCTCGATTCCCTGGCGGTGCTCCCCCATGTGGAACCAGTGGATACGCTGGATGTGGGCACGGGCGCCGGCCTGCCGGGCATTCCGCTGGCCCTGGCCCGCCCGGACCAGTCCTTCGTGCTGCTGGACAGCAATGGCAAGAAACTCCGTTTCATTCGCCAGGCGCGACGGGAACTGGGTTTGCATAACGTGGAGGTTGTGCACGCCCGCGTGGAACAGTACCGTAAGGCTCCATCACAGATTATCAGCCGCGCTTTCGCCGCCTTGCCGGACATGCTGGAGTTGCTCGGACCCCTGATGCAGGGGGATGTCCGGTTATTGGCGATGAAGGCCGCCGCCGCCGATCAGGAGATGGCTGCCCTGCCGGCCTGCTGGCGGGTGCAGCGCGAAACCCTGAGCGTGCCCGGTCTGGCGGAATCGAGGGTGTTGTTGATCGTGCATCGCCAATGATGCGCGTCGCCAATGAGAGGGAGCGTCGTGACCACCGTTTTTGCCATTGCCAACCAAAAGGGCGGGGTCGGCAAGACCACCAGTAGCGTCAATCTGGCGGCCTCCTTGGCGGCCACCCGCAAGAAGGTGCTGTTGGTGGATATCGATCCGCAGGGGAATGCCACCAGCGGCGCCGGCGTCGACAAGTACGAACCGGAGTACACCATTTTGGATGTGCTGCTCGGCGAAGCCGGGATGGCCGATGCGGTGGTGATTACGCCGGAACAATCCGGTTTTGATCTGGTCGCCGCCAACGGTGATCTGACCGCCGCGGAAGTGCAGCTGCTGGAACTGGATAGTAAAGAGTACCGGTTACGCGATGCCCTGGCCGCAATCCGCGAGCGCTATGACTACATCATCATCGATTGCCCGCCGTCGCTGAATATGCTGACGGTGAACTCCCTGGCGGCGGCGGATTCCGTGATCGTGCCGATCCAGTGCGAGTACTATGCGTTGGAGGGGCTGACCTCATTGATGAACACCATCGAGAAGATTCGCTCGGTACTGAACCCGAAGCTGCATATCGGTGGCCTGTTGCGGACCATGTATGATCCGCGCAACAGCCTGTCCAATGACGTTTCCAATCAGCTGATCAGCCACTTCGGCGACAAGGTTTACCGCACCATCATTCCGCGTAATGTGCGTTTGGCGGAGGCGCCCAGCCACGGCGCGCCGGTGATCACCTATGACCCCAAATCCCGGGGTGCGGTAAGCTATCTGGCGCTGGCCGGTGAAATCCTGCGGCGCGAGCAGACGGTGGCATCGGCGGCACCCTCCCAGCAGCCCCCCGAGACGCCGTGAAGGCGGTGACGTCGGGCGATAATCTCCGGTGGCGGAATGTCACCGTAACCGAACATGAGCGAGTTTGAATCATGGCGGCAAAGCGTAAACGCGGTCTCAGCAAAGGACTCGATGCCCTGCTCAGCACCAGTGCGAGCTATCAGCAACATCAGGAAGAAGTCGCCGTCGGCGCCGCCGCCGGTCCCGCCGAGCCTGCTCAGGAACAACGTCCGCCCCGCGATGGCGAACTGCGCCATCTGCCAGTGGAGTTCATGCAGCGCGGCCGTTACCAGCCCCGCAAGGACATGTCCGCCGATGCGCTGGAGGAACTGGCGGAATCGATCCGGGCCCAGGGTGTGATGCAGCCGATCGTGGTACGTCCGCTGGGCGAGAATCGTTACGAGATTATCGCCGGTGAGCGCCGCTGGCGTGCCGCGCAGATGGCGGAGTTGGAAGCCATTCCCGCGGTGATCCGTGATGTGCCGGACGAAGCCGCCATCGCCATGGCGCTGATCGAGAATATCCAGCGGGAAAACCTCAATCCCATGGAAGAAGCGCTGGCGTTGTCCCGGCTCAAGGACGAATTCGGGCTGACCCACCAGCAGGTGGCCGATGCCGTGGGCAAATCCCGGGCCATGGTCACCAACCTGCTGCGCCTGATGACACTGGAACCGGACGTGAAGAAGTTGCTTGAGCACGGTGACCTGGAAATGGGGCACGCCCGGGCGCTGTTGGCGCTGGGCGGCGACAAGCAGGTGGAAGCGGCCCGCGTGGTGGTGGCCAAGGGACTCTCCGTGCGCCAGACCGAAGTGCTGGTGCGGGAATTCGAGAAGCAGAAGCCGGCCAAGCCGGCACCGAAACGGGAAGACCCCAACGTTCGTTCCCTGATTACCGATCTGTCGGATCGTCTCGGCGCGCCAGTGCAAATCCAGCAGGGCTCAGGAGGAAAAGGCAAGCTGGTGATCAGCTATAACAATCTGGACGAACTTGACGGCATTCTGTCCCATATCAAGTAACTTGACGTTTACCGAAAAAAGGAGGAGGCTTTATTCGTCCTGGGTGGATACGAATAAAGCCTATTTGTATACAAAAGAGCAACCGTCTGTTTTTGGGGCTCTTTTTTATCAAATTGGGCCAAACTATCGCGCTCAGCCGGTTGATACCAGATAGCCTTCCCCATATACTTCCCGCGCCAAGATCAGGGGGTACCCGCGACCTTCGCCTGGTGGATCGTGTTTTTCACCAGCAGCCAAACACGGGAGCATGGTGATCAGTTTCGACTTACGAGCCCGCAGAACCTTGTTCTGGGGCTTGATGCGCGCCCAAATCATCACTTTGATGATTGTCGCCATACTGACCACGGTGCTGGCGGATGTCACCGCGGGCTTGTTCGCAGCCTGGGGTTCGGCCATCAGCCTGATCGCATACGCCTGGGGTGGCTACCAGGTATGGCTTCACCCGGGCAATATCAAGCCCGACCGCATGGCGGGTGCCGCCATTCGGGGCGAAGCCGGAAAAGTTTTGATAATGCTCGCGCTCTTCGGGCTGACCTTCGCCGAAGTGCGGCTTTCGCGCGAGTTCAGGAATGTAACGGTCCTGCTTCTGGGGTTTCTGCTGACGCAGATTGTCGGATGGATTCAGGTGATGCGCCTGGATCGTCGCCTGGGAGCGGAGCGGGACGGGCAAGACGACCAGACTGACGATTAGGTAGGTATCGATATGGCAGCGAGCTCCACCGGCGAGTATATCAAGCACCATTTGGGCAACCTTACCTATGGCCAATTGCCCGCCGGCTATGAACGTACCTGCCATGGTCATGAGCAGACGCTGACCGAATCCACCTGGACCTTCGCCTGTAACGGCCAGGAAGCTGTCGATATGGGCTTCATGGCGTTTCATGTGGATTCTCTGGCCTGGTCCGGAGGTCTCGGTATCCTGATGTGTCTTCTGTTCTGGCTGGGTGCCCGCAAAGCCAGCGCCGGCGTACCGTCCGGTTTCATGAATTTCGTCGAAGTCATCATCGGTTTCATCGATACTCAGGTGCGTGACTCTTTCCACGGCAAGAGCAAACTGATCGCCCCGCTTTCCCTGGTGATCTTCTGCTGGGTCTTCCTGATGAACCTGATGGACCTGATCCCGGTGGATTTTGTTCCCAAGACCTTCGAATGGGTAATGGTGACCTTCGCCGGTTGGGACGCGCATGAAGCTTACTTCAAGATCGTGCCGACCACGGACCCGAACATCACGCTGTCCATGTCGATCACGGTGTTTTTCCTGATTATTTTCTACAGCCTGAGATCAAAGGGCCTCGGTGGCTTCATCGGTGAACTGGCCCTGCACCCCTTCAACGCGCCGAACAAGCTGGCCATGGTGATCCTGATCCCGATCAACCTGGTACTGGAAACCGTATCCCTGCTGGCTAAGCCTGTTTCCCTGGGCATGCGGCTGTTCGGCAACATGTACGCTGGCGAATTCGTCTTTATTCTTGCCGCCGCCATGCTGGGTACCTGGCAGGCGGTGGGTGCCTGGCCCTGGGCCGTGTTCCACATTCTGGTTATCACGCTGCAGGCCTTCATCTTCATGGTGTTGACCATTGTTTATCTGAGCATGGCCACCGAAGAGCACTAAGCACTGTTTTTACCTTAACTGAAAAGCACTTAACGGGAGTGTAATGATGGAAGATATCAACCTTCTCGCTGCTGGCATCATGGCTGGCCTGGCCGCACTGGGCGCCGGTATCGGCTTTGGTCTGATGGGCGGTCGGTTCCTGGAATCCGTTGCGCGTCAACCCGAGCTGGGCCCGATGCTGCAAACCCGCATGTTCATCATCGCTGGTCTGTTGGACGCCGTGCCGATTATCGCAGTGGTACTGGGTATGTATCTGATGTTCGCGGCCTAAATCGATTGCTGCCGCACCCGATTTAAGGAGGCGCAATGAATATCAACCTGACACTGATCGGCCAGGCCATCTGGTTCGCTCTGTTCGTCGCCTTCTGCATGAAGTTCGTCTGGCCGCCCATTTCACGGGCGCTGGAAGAACGAAAACAGAAGATCGCCGAAGGCCTGAGTGCCGCTGATCGCGCCGAGCGTGATCTGGAACTGGCCCAGGAAAAAGCGACGGCTAATCTCAAGGAAGCAAAAGAGAAAGCGGCCGAAATCATTGAGCAGGCCAACCGTCGAGCAAATCAGATTGTGGAAGAAGCGAAAGATCAGGCCCGCACCGAAGGTGAGCGTCTGATTGCCAAAGCCCAGTCTGAGATTGAACAGGAAGTCAATCAGGCTCGCGAGCAGCTGCGTAAGGAAGTGTCCGCGCTGGCGTTGAACGGTGCCGAGAAAGTCCTCGGTGGCGAAATCAACCGCGACACTCACAAGCAGCTTCTGGACCAGTTGGCGGCTGAACTCTGAGTAAACGGGTAAACCATGGCTGAATTGACCACCATCGCACGCCCCTACGCCAAAGCGGCTTTTTTGTACGCTAAGGAAGCAGGGGGCCTGGACAAGTGGGAACAGATGCTGACCACGATGGCGGCTGTGGCGCAGGACGCCACCATGCACGCCTTTCTGGATCGGCCCCAACTGGACGACGCCGCTAAAGTCGACGCTTTTGCCCAGGTTTGCGGCGATGTGTTGGACCAAAGCGGCCGTAACTTCATTGCCCAACTGGCGCGTTACAAGCGCCTGTCGCTTCTGCCGCTGATTTTGGCGTTGTTCCACGAACTGCTGGCTGAACAGCAAGCGTTCACGGATGTGGAACTCATCTCCGCTTACGAGATGGAAGACGCCGATATCAGCCGACTGGTCGATGCTCTGAAAAGACGTCTCGGCGGCGAAGTGAAAATCAGCACTTCCGTGGACCCCGCCCTGATTGGCGGCGTGCTGGTTCGAGCCGGTGATACCGTAATTGATGGCAGTGTGCGTGGCCGACTGAACCGTCTGGCAGAGCAACTGAACTCTTGAGTTTGAGGGACTAGAGATGCAGCAACTCAACCCGTCCGAAATCAGCGAGATTATCAAGTCCCGCATTGAAAAACTTGATACCTCCACCGAGGCACGCAACGAAGGTACGGTGGTATCCGTATCCGATGGTATTGTGCGCATTCATGGTCTTGCCGACGTGATGTTCGGTGAGATGATCGAGTTTGAAGGCGGCATCTACGGCATGGCCCTTAACCTTGAGCAGGACTCTGTCGGTGCCGTGGTCCTGGGTGACTACCTGGGTTTGGCCGAAGGCCAGAAGGTCCGTTGTACCGGCCGTATTCTGGAAGTGCCCACTGGTCCGGAACTGCTGGGTCGCGTGGTGGATGCCCTGGGTAACCCGATCGATGGCAAGGGCCCGATCAATGCAGCCCAGACCGACGCGGTGGAAAAAGTAGCTCCCGGCGTTATCTGGCGGAAAGAGGTGAACGAACCGGTGCAGACCGGTTATAAGTCCATCGACTCCATGGTGCCGATTGGCCGTGGTCAGCGTGAGCTGATCATCGGTGACCGTCAGATTGGTAAGACCGCTGTGGCGGTTGATGCCATCATCAACCAGAGAGACTCCGGCGTCCGCTGTGTCTATGTGGCGGTTGGTCAGAAGCAGTCCACCATCGCCAACGTGGTGCGCAAACTGGAAGAACACGGAGCGATGCAAAACACCATCGTGGTGGCGGCTTCCGCCTCCGATCCGGCTTCCATGCAATTCCTGGCGCCGTTCGCCGGTTGTGCCATGGGCGAGTACTTCCGTGATCGCGGTGAAGATGCCCTGATCGTCTATGATGACCTGACCAAGCAAGCCTGGGCGTATCGTCAGATCTCCCTGCTGCTGCGTCGTCCGCCGGGTCGTGAAGCTTATCCTGGTGACGTGTTCTACCTGCACTCCCGTCTGCTGGAGCGCGCCGCCAAGGTAAACGAAGAATACGTGGAAAAATTCACCAACGGTGAAGTGAAAGGCAAGACCGGGTCTCTGACCGCGCTGCCGATCATTGAAACCCAGGGTGGTGACGTTTCCGCGTTCGTACCGACCAACGTGATTTCCATCACCGACGGTCAGATCTTCCTGGAAACCGACCTGTTCAACTCCGGCATCCGTCCGGCGATGAACGCCGGTGTGTCCGTATCCCGTGTGGGCGGCGCGGCCCAGACCAAGATCATCAAGAAGCTGGGCGGCGGTATTCGTCTGGCACTGGCTCAGTATCGTGAACTGGCGGCTTTCGCCCAGTTCGCTTCCGACCTGGACGACGCTACCCGCGAGCAGCTGGAGCATGGTCAGGCGGTTACCGAGCTGATGAAACAAAACCAGTACAGCCCGATGAGCATCGCCGAAATGGGCGTGGTGCTGTACGCCGCCAACGAAGGCTACCTGAAAGGTATCGAAGTCGAGAAAATCGGCGCCTTTGAAGCGGCTCTGCTGGACTATATGAACAGCGAACAGAAAGCGTTGATGGACAGAATCAACGAGAAGGGTGACTACAACGACGAAATCGAAGCCGGCATCAAAGAAGGCATCGAACAGTTCAAGGCCACCCAAACCTGGTAATTCGCTAAAAAAGGATTAGTCCTATGGCTAGCGGTAAAGAGATCAAAGGCAAGATCTCTAGCGTCCAGAGCACGAAGAAGATCACCCGTGCAATGGAGATGGTGGCGGCCAGCAAAATGCGCAAGGCGCAGGACCGCATGGCTGCCAGCAAGCCCTACGCCACCCGCATTCGTCAGGTGGTGGCGCATCTTGCCAACGCTGATCTGGAATACCGGCACACCTACCTGCAAGAGCGGGAAGTGAAAAGCGTGGGCTACATCGTGGTGACCTCTGATCGGGGTTTGTGCGGTGGCCTGAACGTGAACCTGCTCAAGAAAGTGGTGCAGGGCGCCCGTGAATGGCAGGAGCAAGGTGCCAAGGTGAGCTATTGCCTGGTGGGTTCCAAGGGGATCAGCTTCTTCAAGAGCATGGGCGGTGACGTGCAAGCCACCGTCAACGGTCTGGGCGATACCCCGCATCTGGAAGACCTGGTGGGCTCCATCAAGGTCATGCTGGAAGCCTATGAGTCCGGTGAGATCGACCGTCTGTACATCATGTACAACGAATTCGTGAACACCATGACCCAGCAGGCCAAGCAGATCCAGTTGTTGCCGCTGGAGCCGGGCGACGATGAAGAGCTCAAACGCCATTGGGACTACATCTATGAGCCGGCGCCCAAGGAGCTGCTTGATGAACTGCTGGTGCGGTTCATCGAGTCCCAGGTATACCAGGGTGTGGTAGAGAACAATGCCTGCGAACAGGCGGCGCGGATGGTGGCGATGAAGGCGGCCAGTGATAACGCCGGTGACATCATTCGTGATCTGCAACTGGTGTACAACAAAGCGCGCCAGGCAGCCATTACGCAGGAAATTTCCGAAATCGTTGGTGGTGCCGCCGCGGTATAACGGCTTGGCGACAATACCGGTAAACGCGGCGAAAAACGCAAGTTTAAGAGGATGCAAGCATGAGTAGCGGTCGTATTGTTCAGATCATCGGTGCTGTGATCGACGTCGAATTTCCGCGCGATAATGTACCCAAGGTGTATGACGCGCTCACCGTGGACGGCACCGAAACCACGCTGGAAGTTCAACAGCAGTTGGGCGACGGTGTGGTGCGCTCCATCGCCATGGGCTCCACCGAAGGTCTGAAACGGGGTCTACCCGTGACCGATACCGGAGAAGCGATTCAGGTTCCGGTCGGCACCAAGACCCTGGGCCGGATCATGGACGTGCTGGGGCGCCCCATCGACGAGGCGGGCCCGATCGGTGAAGAGGAGCGCATGCCCATTCACCGTAAAGCACCTACTTATGCGGATCAGGCAGCCACCAACGAACTGCTGGAAACCGGTATCAAGGTTATCGACCTGGTTTGCCCCTTCGCCAAGGGCGGCAAGGTCGGCCTGTTCGGCGGTGCCGGCGTGGGCAAGACCGTGAACATGATGGAACTGATCCGGAACATCGCTATCGAGCACTCCGGTTTCTCCGTGTTCGCCGGTGTGGGGGAGCGTACCCGTGAAGGTAACGACTTCTACCACGAAATGAAGGACTCCAACGTTCTCGACAAAGTATCCCTGGTTTACGGTCAGATGAACGAGCCGCCGGGTAACCGTCTGCGTGTGGCACTGACTGGTCTGACCATGGCCGAGAAGTTCCGTGACGAAGGTCGCGACGTGCTGTTCTTCGTCGATAACATCTACCGTTACACGCTGGCCGGTACCGAGGTATCCGCACTGCTGGGCCGGATGCCCTCCGCGGTGGGTTACCAGCCGACTCTGGCGGAAGAGATGGGCGTTCTGCAGGAACGGATCACCTCCACCAAGACCGGTTCCATCACCTCCGTGCAGGCGGTATACGTGCCCGCGGATGACTTGACCGACCCGTCTCCGGCCACCACCTTCGCCCACTTGGACGCGACCGTGGTACTTAGCCGTGACATCGCCTCCAAGGGTATTTACCCGGCGATCGATCCGCTGGACTCCACCTCCCGTCAGCTGGATCCGCTGGTGATCGGTCACGAGCACTACGAAGCCGCCCGTGGCGTGCAGACAGTGCTGCAGCGCTACAAGGAGCTCAAGGACATCATCGCCATTCTGGGGATGGACGAACTGTCCGAGGAAGACAAGCTCACCGTGGCCCGGGCCCGTAAGATCGAGCGTTTCCTGTCTCAACCGTTCTTCGTGGCGGAAGTGTTTACCGGCTCTCCGGGTAAATATGTATCCCTGAAGGATACTATTCGCTCCTTTACCGGTATCCTGAAGGGCGACTATGACCATATCCCCGAGCAGGACTTCTACATGAAGGGGTCCATCGACGAAGTTGTAGAGGCATACAACAGTCGCGGTGGCAAATAACCTGCACGGGGAGGAACCGAAATGGCGATGACCGTGCATTGCGATATTGTAAGCGCTGAAAGACAGCTCTTCTCCGGTCTGGTGGAGATGGTGGTAGCGGCGGGTATCGAAGGTGACCTGGGTGTTCTACCCGGCCACGCTCCGTTGCTGACCCGCCTCAAGCCAGGCCCGGTGAGAGTGAAGCTGCAGAACGGTGAGGAAGAAGTGTTCTACGTGTCCGGTGGCTTCCTGGAAGTCCAGCCGAAATTGGTGACGGTGCTGGCCGACACCGCCGAGCGCGCCCAGGATATGGACGGTGCCCAGGCGGAGCAAGCCAGACAGCGTGCCAAGGAAGCGCTGGAAGGGAAGAACTCGGAAATGGATTACACGCGTGCCGCCGCTGTTCTGGCGGAGGCCTCCGCCCGCCTGCGGACCATTGAGCAGATCAAGAAAATGGCCAAGCGCTGACGCTTGCGTTGGCACCATTTTCAAAGAGATGTAAAAAAGGGTGGCCCTGTGCCGCCCTTTTTTTATTTGCAATGGTCGAGGGATAGGATAAATACCCTTTCGACCCTGTTATGGAGCCCGGAACAGACATGAACCTAGCGGTAGTGATCCTTGCCGCGGGTAAAGGAACCCGCATGAAGTCCGCCCTCCCCAAAGTGCTTCACGGCATCGCCGGGCGGCCGATGGTACAGCATGTTGTCGACGCGGCGGCGGCACTTGACCCGTTGAATACCGTGCTGGTGTATGGCCACGGTGGCGAGAAGGTGCGCGAAGCGGTGCAGGGAATCAATCTGCGCTGGGCGGAACAAGCCGAACAGCTCGGTACTGGCCATGCCGTGGCCCAGGCGCTGCCTTATCTGGAAGAGGACGTGGTATTGGTCCTCTACGGCGACGTTCCGCTGATCCGCCCGGAAACCCTGCGGGAGTTTGTCGCCCGGGTGAACGATCGGACCCTGGCGTTGATGACCCTGACCATGGATGACCCTTCAGGTTACGGACGTATCGTTCGTGGCGAGGACGGTAAGGTGCGGCGTATTGTTGAGCAAAAAGACGCCAGCGAAGACGAAAAACGCATCTCGGAGATCAACACCGGTATCCTCGCCTGTACCCGCCAGTTTCTGGCGGAAAGTCTGCCGGCGCTGTCCAACAACAACGCTCAGGGCGAATATTACCTGACCGACCTGATCGCCATGGCGGTGGAGAAGGGAATGATGGTGGAAGCCGCCCAACCCGCTTTTCCGTGGGAAGTGGATGGCGTCAATGACCGCGTGCAGCTGGCGCGGCTGGAACGGGTCTATCAACTGAACCAGGCCGAGGCGCTGATGCATGCCGGCGTCACGCTGATGGACCCGGCCCGTCTTGACGTGCGCGGTGATGTTCAAGTGGCCGGTGACGTGATGATGGATGTCAACGTGGTCCTGGAAGGCAAGGTCACCATCGAGCCCGGCGTGCGTATCGGCCCCAATTGTTTGATTCGGGATGCCCATCTCGGCGCTCACACCGTGGTGGAAGCCAACTCCGTCATCGACGGCGCACGGGTGGGTGAGCATTGCCAGGTGGGGCCGTTTGCCCGCCTGCGCCCGGGCACGGAACTGGCGGCCAAAGCGAAGGTCGGGAATTTCGTCGAGACCAAGAAAGCGGCCATCGGCGAAGGGTCGAAGGTAAATCACCTGACCTACATCGGTGACAGCCGGATCGGCAAAGGCGTGAATGTCGGCGCGGGTACCATTACCTGCAATTATGACGGCGTTAACAAATACCAAACGATCATGAAGGATGGCGCATTCATCGGCTCCAATTCTTCACTGGTCGCGCCGGTCACCATTGGCGAAAATGCCACCATCGGCGCGGGCAGCACCATTACCCGGGATGTGGAAGACAACGCTCTGGCAGTGGCGCGCGGTAAACAGCGCAACATTATGGATTGGCAGCGTCCTGTAAAAAAACAGGATCAGTGAAGCAAGGAGTAAGACCGTTATGTGCGGAATTGTCGGAGCTGTGGCTCAGCGCAACGTCAGCAACATTTTGATCACCGGCCTGAAACGCCTGGAATACCGGGGCTACGACAGTGCCGGTGTGGCTCTGATCAATGATCAGGGTTTGCAGCGCGTGCGTCGCCAGGGGAAAGTGGCCGGATTGGAGCAGGCGGTCCGTGAAACCAATGCCAACGGCTTCACCGGTATTGCGCACACCCGTTGGGCTACTCATGGCCGCCCTTCCGAAAAAAATGCCCACCCTCACCTGTCCGGTGAGGAACTGGCCCTGGTGCATAACGGTATCATCGAGAACTTCCAGGAATTGCGCGAGGAGCTGGAAAGCGAAGGCTATCAATTCGCTTCCGACACCGATACCGAGGTGGTGGTGCACTTGGTACACCGCGCCATGGCGGAAACCGGCGACCTGTTCGGGGCATTGCAAAGCGTGGTCAAGCGGCTGCGCGGCGCCTATGCCCTGGGCGTGGTCCATGCGCGGGAGCCCCATCGTCTGGTTGCGGTCCGCTCCGGCTCCCCGCTAGTGGTGGGGTTGGGGATCGATGAAAACTATGTGGCATCCGATCAATTGGCACTGCTGCCGGTGACCAACCGCTTCGTGTTCCTCGATGAAGGGGACATGGTGGATGTGACGCTTGAAGGCGTGCGCATCTTTGATGTGGACGGCAATGAAGTGAACCGTGAGGTGCACGAGTTGGACGGTGCGCACGAGGATGCGGAAAAGGGCGAATACCGCCATTACATGCAGAAGGAAATCTTCGAGCAGCCGGCGGCCATCCAGCGCACCCTGGAAGACCGCATCGACTCACCGCAAAGTGTGAGCGCCGCTTTTGGAGAGCGGGCGGCGGCGGTGTTCGACCAGGTGCGCACGGTGCAGATCGTTGCTTGCGGCACCAGCTACCACGCGGGGATGGTGGCCCGTTACTGGCTGGAAGCGCTCGCCGGTATCCCTTGCCAGGTGGAGGTGGCCAGTGAGTTCCGTTATCGTCAGCACGTGGTGCCGGAAGGCACGCTGTTCGTCACCATCTCCCAGAGCGGGGAAACCGCTGATACCCTGGCGGCTCTGCGTGATACCGACTCCAGTAACTATGTGGGCCGGCTGGCAATTTGCAATGTGGACGGTTCCTCCCTGGTGCGTGAATCCGAATTGGCGTTCCTGACCAAGGCCGGCCCGGAAATCGGGGTGGCTTCCACCAAGGCGTTCACCACCCAGCTGGCTGCCCTGTTGATGCTGGTGATGGCTTTGGGCCGTCGTAAAGGCCTGGACGATGAGAAGGTCGAGAGTATTCTCAACGAACTGCGTCAGCTACCGAACCTGATCGAACAAGCCTCGGCTCTGGACAAGCCGATCGAGCAACTCTCCCGGGCCTTTGTGGAAAAACATCACACCCTGTTCCTTGGGCGCGGTGTCCAGTTCCCCGTGGCCATGGAAGGGGCGCTCAAGCTCAAGGAAATTTCCTACATCCATGCCGAAGCTTACCCGGCCGGTGAATTGAAGCATGGGCCACTGGCGCTGGTGGACAAAGACATGCCGGTGGTGGCGGTGGCGCCCAACGATGAGTTGCTGGAAAAACTGAAATCCAACCTGCAGGAAGTGCGCGCCCGCGGTGGAGAGCTGTATCTGTTCGCGGATAAGAACGCGCGTGTAAAAGAGGGCGAAGGGATCCACGTGCTCAATCTGCCGGCGGTGCCGGAAATCATCGCTCCCATCGTCTATACCGTGCCGTTGCAGCTGCTCAGCTATCATGTGGCGGTGCTGCGGGGGACCGATGTGGACCAGCCACGCAACCTGGCCAAGTCGGTAACGGTGGAGTAATAACGCCGGCAGCCCGCCGCCCGGACCAAGCTCCTATATAGCATAGCGGCTTCGTGGCCCATTACTGTGGGAAGCGGCCTGGGCCGCGAATACCCCCCGGGCCGTTGGCCATTCGCTTGCAAGCAAGCTCCCACAGCGGCTTCGTAGCATTATCCGTGGGAGTCAGCCTGCTGGCGAGTGGTGTACTAGCATGGCGGAGTGAGCGGTGACGGTTATCCGTCGCCGTCCTTGTTTAAGCGGAATGGCGCGCTGCCGTTTTCGTTATTGGCTTCCACCAGTCTGATCAACTGCAACATGAAGACATCACGCTGATCTTTCGGGATGGCCTCGATGGTGCGCTCATGTGCCCGTTGCACGGCGGCCTCCATCTTCTTCAGCAAATACACCCCTTTGCGGCTCAGCTTGACAAGCTTGAAACGCCGGTCTTCGTCGCTCTGCCGGCGTTTAAGCAAACCACGGGCTTCCAAACGGGGAATCACCTCCGCCACGCTGGTGCGCTCCAGCCCGATTTCGTGCGCCAGGCTGTTCTGATCCATTTCTCCATGGGTGCTCAGCGTGGTCATCAGGCTGTACTGAACCGGCGTGATGTTGTGCTCCCGGGTTTCATCCAGAAACAGCCCGCAGTGGATCTGGTGCAGACGGCGAATGAGAAAACCCGGACGGCCAAGCAAGGCGGACCGTTCGACCGCGGTGGCCAGTTGAGCGGCGGCCACTTTCCTGGATGTCTTAGAGGAATTACCCATAAAAAATGTGGAGAAATATCCAGTGAGAATAAGAAGAAGTAAAGACCAGCGCCCTTCAGCTTGTCAACCAGGGTTGCAGCGTGACGGGAGAATGGAAAGGAGGGCGTGATGATAGCCTTTTTTTCATGCTCAACTAAGAGGCATACCACATAAAGATGCCTTGCCCCGTGGCACGCTTCACCTTCGACCTCGCATTTTCATGGCCGTTATATGAACGCAGGATTTATCTAGTATGAACAAGGAAATCAGTAACTTAAGTCAAGGCGGGAAGGGGCTGGAAAGGCCGAGGGTGATTTGCAAAAGGGTGGCATACAACTTGCTTTTCAAAGGTATTAATCCGGCCGCTGTAATCGAGGAAGATACCGATGAACTGCAGAGAACAGCTGAACCAGCAGGACTTTACCCTGGAGCCCGCCTTGTTGAACGACTGGCACGTGGTGGCGGCTTCCGACGAAATAACGGAAGGTAATTTGATACCCTCCACCCTGTTTGAGCGCGATCTGGTGATCTGGCGTGATTCCAGTGGCCAGGCCCATGTTTGGGAAGACCTGTGTATCCACCGGGGAGCAAGGCTCTCCAAAGGGTTTATCGCCAGCGACCGGGTGGTGTGTCCTTACCATGGCTGGAACTACGATGGCACGGCTCAGTGCCGGCTGATCCCCGCTTCCCCGGGGGAAACACCGATGAAAAAGGCCAAGGCCATCAGTCATCACGTCAGGGAAGCTTATGGCTTCATCTGGACCAGCCTGGGCGAACCGGAGCACGATATTCCGGAATTTCCCGAGTGGTACGATGACAGCTACAAGAAAGTGGTGTGCGGGCCGTATCGCTTCAAATCCGGCTACCGGGCAGTGGAAAACTTTATTGATCCCACTCATTTCCCGTTTGTGCACGCGGGTGTGAATGGTCTGATGGACGATCCGGATCCGATCGGCGCCTACGATGTTTGGGAGGAGAATGGTGGTCTGGCCTCTTCCGAAGTGCAGGTGACCCAGCCTTATGGTGATCCGCGTAATGTCCCGGTGATGGCTTTTTACGCCTACAAGTGTCTGCGCCCGTTGGTGGCCTACTTTAAAAAGCGGGTTCTGATCACGGATCCGGACCGTGCCCACGAAGGTAATCCCAGCGACCGATTCTGCACTTATCTGGCGGTTCAACAGGTGAGTGAAACCGAGAGTATTGTCCGAATCTGTTGCGCTATGAACTTTGATCCCATGCCGACGGACGAGGAGGTTCGTCAGCGTCAGGATCTGGTTTACGCACAGGACAGTGATATCGTTGATACCCAGCGTCCGGAGCGGATCCCCACGGATCTACGCCAGGAACTCCACCATCGCACTGATCTGCTCGGTATGAAGTACCGTTCCTGGCTGCAGAAGATGGGAGTGCGATATGGCACGGTCTGAACCCTCGACCTTGCCAGTTCGTCTTCAGGCCATTCGTTATGGTGCCGAGGAAATCGTTCTCTATGAATTTGAACCGACGACACCGGCGGCATTACCGCCTGTGACCGCTGGATCACATGTGGATATTGGTCTGCCCGGCGGCCTGTTGCGACAGTACTCACTGATCACACCGCTGTGTTCGCGGCGGCGTTACGTGATCGCGGTAAAGCGCGAAGAACATGGCAGAGGCGGCTCGCGCTGGTTGCACGATAGTGCTCGCGTTGGCCAACTCTTTGAGCTGAGTTCACCTCGCAATCACTTCGAGGTGGCACCGGGAGATTCGCCTGTATTGTTACTGGCCGGGGGTATCGGTATTACCCCTATCTATTCCATGTACGAACAGACTCGCGCTTGTGGCCGCCCGGTGCATTTGCACTACTGGTGTCGTTCGCAAAAACACGGGTTGTTTCTGGAGGCGCTGGCTGATCGCGGCGACGTCACCGTGCATTACGCTGCTTCCGCGGAGGAAAGCGCGGGGCAGTTTGCCACGGTGGTTCAAGGTCTATCAAAACAAACCGAAATCTACTGCTGTGGCCCTCAGGGTATGCTCGATCATCTGGAGCAACTGGGAGAGGATCTGAATGTGATGCCTCGTATTCATCTGGAACGCTTCCAGGCCGCCCCCGCGTCAGCAGCGTCGAACAATGCATTCGAGGTGACTCTGGCGCGCTCGGGTACTCAGGTGAGGGTCGCCTCGGGGCAAACCATTCTCGACGCCCTGCGCGATGCGGGAGCCGACGTTATGTATTCCTGTGAACAGGGATTGTGCGGGGCCTGCGAAGTGAGGGTACTGGAAGGATGCCCGGACCATCGGGACACGGTGTGTTCCGCCGAAGAGCATGATCGTCGTGGCACTATGATCATCTGCTGCTCCTCAAGCCAGTCGGCCCGTTTGGTGCTGGATATCTGATCCTCCTCCGATGCTGTTATGGACGCCTTTCAGGCGCTTGTCCCAAGCACCTCGGCCAGGGTAGTGATGTGCCTGAAGTGATGTCGCCAAAGCCGAATACCGAGCTCGCCTGGGGGATCCAGTGATGAACCCACGGTCAAATCCGTAACCAGGGTCGGGCGCAGTCCCAGATCAAACAGTGCGAAGCCGGCGGCGAGCACACAGGTCTCGGTCTGGATGCCGCACACCAAGACCCTTTCCGGGACCAATCGGATAAGATGGTTCAGCACCTCGTCGGTGGGCCGGTAGCCGTGTTTGACGAATTGCCGGTCGGCTGCGATCAGACTGCGTTCCCGTTCCGGAGGTCGCCAACCCAATTGCGCCTGGAAGGGGGTAATCGCTTCGTCATGGCACTCGACGGTCGCTACGGTCGGCATATGGCCGAGCAGGCGGTCAATGTCCCGAAGAAGCCAGGTCGGCGGAGAAAACGAAGGTTGCACGTCGACAATCAAAAGAGCCTGTCGCATACCATAGTCTCCAGGCCGATAACGCGGTTCAGTCTGGCCGACGGTGGCGCCGTCTGACCTGACCATGGGGGCCTTATCCGCCCAGATAAGCTTTGCGGATATCCGGATTATCACGCATTTCCCGGGCGGTGCCTTGTAGTACCACCCGTCCGGTTTCCAGGAGATAGGACCGGTCACACAGTTCCAAAGCGGCGTAGGCGTTCTGTTCCACCATCAATACGGTGGTGCCGCTGGCGCGGATTTGCGCGGTCAGCTCAAAAACCTGCTCGACAAAGTTGGGTGCCAGACCCAGGGAAGGCTCATCGAACATAACCAACCGTGGACGGGACATCAGGGCCCGCGCAATGGCCAGCATTTGCTGTTCCCCGCCGGAAAGGGTGCCCGCGGGTTGTTCGATGCGTTCTCGCAGACGTGGGAAACGGTTCAGCATCGCTTCCAGATCGTCGCGGATGCCGACGTGATCGCTGCGGCAGTACGCGCCCATCTCCAGATTCTCGCGCACGTTCAACTGAGAAAATACACGGCGCCCCTCCGGACAATGGGCAATGCCATGCTCGACGATCTGCTGTGGCCTGGCGTTGGTAATGGGCCTGCCTTCAAAGCGGATTGAGCCGGAAACCACGGGCTCCAGGCCGCTGATGGCTCTGAGCGTGCTGGATTTGCCGGCACCGTTGGAACCGATGAGAGTGACGAACTCCCCTTCATTTACCTCCAGCGATACCCTATCCACCGCAACGGTGGCGCCATAGAGCACGGTAATATCATCAAGCTTCAGCACGTTGCAATCCTGATCCCAGATAGGCCCGAATCACCTCCGGGTCGCTTTGAATGTCGGCGGGGCCGCCGTCGGCGATGCGGTGTCCCTGGTTCAACACCATGATGTAATCGGAGATTGACATCACCATGTGCATGTCATGCTCCACCAGGAGAATGGTGATGCCGCTGTCGGCCACCCGTCGCACCATCTGCTTGAAGTCTTCGGTTTCCGATGGGTTCAATCCCGCGGCGGGTTCGTCCAGCAGCAACAGCTTGGGTCGGGCCGCCAGGGCGATACCGACGCCGAGCAGACGTTGTTCGCCGTAAGACAGATTGGCAGCGAGATCGTCAGCGCGATGTTCCAGTTCCAGAAAACAGAGCATTTCCCGTGTACGCGCCTGCAACGCTTGCTCTTCCCGCTGAAACGCGGGCAGCCTGAATATGGCGCCAAAGAGACCGCTACGACCTTGCATGTGGAAGGCGGTAAGCAGGTTTTCGAACACGGTGCAGTTACCGAAGATATTGGTTCTCTGGAAACTGCGGACCAGGCCCAGTTTGGCTATCTCATGGGGTTGCCTGCCGGTAATGTCCTGACCTAGAAAATGCACGGAACCGGCACTGGGCCGCATATAGCCGGAGATAATGTTGAATGCCGTGGTTTTGCCGGCGCCATTGGGGCCGATCAGACTGACGATGCGGCCGGGTTCAATCCGGAGATCCACGTCACTGAGAATCTGCAGGCCGGCAATGCGCAGACTGATACCGGACAAGGACAACAAGGTGTCCGGCTGTGTTGCCGCGGATACTGTCATGGGTTGACTCCTTGGGTAGCGGAGGGGCGGCGGCGCAAGGAAATCCTGTGGCGCTTGATTAATCCACCGAAGGCGGGAACGATGCCTTTGGGCATGAATAGAAGAATAAGAATCATCAGGGCGCCGTAGATGATCCATTGCACTTCCGGAGCCACCACGCCTCTAAGCACCTCCGGTAGGAGTCCGAAAATCAAGCCACCTACCACCGGGCCAGCGAGGGTGCCCTTGCCGCCCGCGATCACCATGATCACCATGGTGATGGTGTAGATGAACAGGAAAACATCCGGGTCGATGATCCGCACGGTATGGGCGTAGAGACCGCCGGCGGCGCCAGCGATACCGGCGGAGAGAACTGAGAAGACGATCAGGCACCGGGTTACCGGAATTCCGATGGACTTAGCCAGTACCTCGTTTTCCCGTAGCGCGATGGCGGCACGGCCGATGCGGCTGCGCACAAGATTGGCCACGATCACGTAGGCGAGCACACCAGCGGCCAGCACCAGCCAGTACGTTGATGCTTTGCTGACCAGGCGGACAACACCTTCGCCGGGGACCCAGAGACTCAACGGCGGAATGGAAACCAGAGCCATGGGGCCTTCGGTCAAATCCACCCAGTTGAGCGCCACCATGCGCATGACCTGAGCAAAGCTGATGGTCACGATCACGAAGTAGGCGCCACGTACGCGAAAAGCGACCTTGCCCAACAGCCACCCGAACAGTGATGCCATGACGATAGCGCCGACGAACGCCACCCATACTGGTTTGGGTTCCACTACCAAAGGGGATGAAAAACCCAGATCGACGTCAAAGCCCAGGGACAGTAACGCACTGGTATAAGCACCGATGCCAAAGAAGGCAGCGTGTCCGAGACTGAGCTGGCCGGTGAAGCCGAGTAACAGATTCAGGCTGATCGCGGCAATAATCATGATGCCGGCGGCGGCCACCACCGAGAGCAAATAAGGATCGGGCCATAGTACCGGCAGCGAGGCCAGTGCGGCTACAGTGATTAAAAACGACAATCTTCGCATGATTAACCCACCCTCTCCCTGGCCGCGAACAGCCCTTGTGGACGGGCGATCATAACGGCCAGAATCACCAGGAAACCGAGCGCGTCGCGATAAGCGGTGGAAATGTAAGCCGCTCCGAATTCTTCAATCAGTGCCAATGCGAAGCCGCCGAGGGCGGCCCCGCGTATGTTGCCCAGACCGCCAAGAATAACGATGGCGAAGGCCTTCAGGCTGGCCAGGTCTCCCATCGTCGGTGTGACTACGAAAACCGGTGCCAACAATGCTCCTGTAATTGCTGCCAGCGATGATCCAAGACCGAACGTGAGTGTGTAAATCCGGCCCACGTTGACGCCGACGAGACGGGCCGCGTCCTCATCCTGAAAGGTGGATCGCATCGCCAGCCCCAGACGGGAACGCTCAATCACCAGATAGAAGACCAACAGCAGCACGATGGCCGCGCCAAGAACGAACAGTCGTGTTGGTGACAGGTAAATACCGCCGACAATGATGGACTCCTGCGGGAGGGGGGTCGGAACCACTTTGGCGACCCCACCCCAGGCCAGCAGTTCGGCGTTCTGCATAATGATCATGACACCAATCATGATCAGCATGACTTCGTCAATGTTCTCCAGACGGCAACGCCGTAACAGCAGGAACTCGATGGCCGCGCCCAATATCAGACCCAGGCCCGCTGCCAGAACAAGCGCCACGAAATAATCCATCTGCAGCAGTGATACCAGAGCGTAGGCCACGTAGGCACCGAAGGCGTATAACTCGCCATGGGCAAAGTTCACGACTTTCATGATGCCGAAGATAAGCGTGAGCCCGATGCCAAGCAGCGCGTAGGTGGCACCGAGCACCGTGCCGTTGACGAGGTGCTGGAGGAATTGGTCCAAAATAATCTCCCTGACTTCCCGGCCCCTATTGAGATGTTTGCCGTTACAGCGCTGAAACTTCGCCGTCTTGTAATTGAATGATGTAGATATTGGGCGTGTTCTGGCCGCTTTCCCGGCCTTCAGGACCCTCCTTGTGGAAGGCGATATCGCCGTTCACGCCGGCCAGCTTGACCTTCCAAAGCGCGTCGCGGATGGCTTCCGGTTCAGCTTTGCCGGCCACACGAATGGCTTCCGCGATGGTAAGAATGGCGTCATAGCCGCGAAAGCCTTCGGTCAGGCCCGGGAACGGGTAATCCTTTGCTTGCCAGGCAGCCATGTAAGTCTTGGCGATTTCCGGATGAAGAGCTTGGTCCGCGGTCCAGGGTGAGAAGAACAGCAGGTGCGTGCTGACGTATCCCTCGGGGCCCGGGTTCTTCACCAGGGGTTCGGGAAAAGAGCCTCCGGTGGTGATCAGCCTTTGTTTTATGCCTTGCTCGGCTGCCTGGCGAATCGCCAGAGTCAGCTGTTCCACACCTGATGTGACGATAATGCTATCGCTGCCGCTGTTCTTGATGGCGGCCAGTTGCGCGGACAAATCAGTGGCATCCGGAGCGATGATTTCGGAGCGGCCTACTTCAATCCCCTTGTTTTCCAGCACCTTCTTGAAGGCGCTGGCCGCGCCCAGGCCCCAGTCGTTGTTCACCGACAGGAAATCCACCTTCTTGATAGCGGGAGTGAAGGAGGAGAGCTGTTTGGCGAACGCCTGGGCTTCCATCATTGAAGTCGGGCTGATACGGAAAACCCAGGGGTTACCGGAAGTGGTAACCTTGGATGAAGAAGCGGTTTCCACCACCATGGGAACACCGTACTCCTCCAGCTTAGGCATCGTTGCCAGGGTGAAAGTAGAACCCCAGGCCCCCATCATGACCGGCACTTTATCGCGCAGGATCAATTTCTCAGCCGTGTTCACCGCCTCCCTGGGGTTGGACTTGTTGTCCTCAATAACCAGTTCCAGAGATTTGCCCAGTACACCGCCTTCACTGTTGATGTATTCCACGGCCAGGCGTGCGCCGTTGGTGACATAGGTTCCGGAAGCGGCCACGGATCCGGTTAGCGGCTGTGAAACCCCGATCTTGATGGTGTCATCGGCCTGCGCCTGAGATGCCAGTAATGCTCCCCCGAGCAGCATCGCATACAGCGGTTTGGTCAACATAAAGCGCTCCTGAAATACGATTGGATTTATCGCCAGAAGGCAGCAAGTCCTGTGCCATCGTCGTCAAAGGCCACACGATACAAGGGTAACGTTATGATTTTATTAACTAAATTTTGTATACATAAAAGTGGTATACCACATGAAAGTGCGATAGTGAGTGCCTGTGACGGTGCCGAAAAAGAGCTTGCGCACCACAATGCGGCAATATGTGGTATACCAATCATATGAAGATAAAAGAAAGAAAACGTTCTTTCCTGGAGCGGCGCGCACCGTCGGTGCACAGCCCATGATCCGAGTTGGTGCCGGGTCTGTTCAAGCGGCTTGAAGAACATCTTCTATTTTTCAATATAAATGGTATACCACATAATTATTGAAGAAAGTAAATCCATGAATAACAGAGAGTTATAGCATTGGGGACGAAATAATAAGTGTGGATTGGCATGCGTATTGCTACCGGGTCGTCATCAGTAACGTTTACCTGGAAGGTTTTCATGCAAGCATTACTACTGCACAGCGGTCGTGTGATCGATCCCGCCAACGGCATTGATGAGATTTGTGACGTTCTTGTGCGCGACGGACGTATCGCCGCCGTTGGCCGATTAGAGGGCGATGACATACCTGGGGAAGTGGAAAGAATCGACTGTAGTGGGCGACTGGTACTGCCCGGGCTGATCGATACTCACAGCCATGTCTATCAGTATGTCACCGGGCGGTTTGGACTGAATGCGGATCTTTGCGGTGTGCATTCCGGTGTCACAACGCTGGTCGATCAGGGGGGCGCCAGCTGCATGACACTGCCGGGCTTTCGCAAGCATGTGATCGAGCCTTCTCACAGTCGGGTGTTGTCCTTTATTTCCGCCTATCTGGTGGGGGGGCTGGAAGGCCATTTCTATCCACAGCTGTACCGGCCGGATTGCGCCGATATTGCCGCCACCGTCAAGGCGGCCAAAGCCAATGCCGATGTGGTGAAGGGTATCAAGGCTCACGCTGAATTGGGCGGTTTTGCTCGTTGGGGAACGGAAGTGATGCAAAAGGCCGCCGCCATCGGCGAGCAGACAGGGCTGCCGGTCTACATTCATTTCGGCCAGCTTTGGCCGGAGCCCGAAGAGGGCGGTAGGGATGTGGACCCGGACTCCATCTTTACCCAGGTGGTGGATCTGCTTAAACCCCGTGATGTGCTGGCTCATCCTTTCAGCCGCCACCCCGGCGGGTTCGTTGAGCTGAATGGAGAGGTGCACCCGCTGGTACGGGATGCCATTGATCGCGGGCTCAAGGTGGATGTGGGGCACGGTTCCCATTTCAGCTTCAAGATGGCGGAAAAGGTGATGAGCGCGGGCATCGTGCCGCATACGCTCGGTTCCGATATGCATGGCTATAACACTTCGGTACCGGCGCCGGCCGGTACTCCCGATGAGCATGAGCACCCGGATGAGGAGCATATGTTCAAGGGCACCTCCCGATTCAGCCTGGTATCGGCGATGACCAGCATGATCGCATTGGGTCTGAGTCTGGAGCAGGTGATTCCGATGGTGACGGTGAACGCGGCGCGCATGGTGGGTATGAGCAATGAGATTGGCTCTCTGGGCGTTGGCCGGGTAGCGGATATCAGTGTGCTGTCCGATCAAAGCGGTCGTTGGTTGATGCGTGACAATGAAGGTACGGAGGTGATTGCCGAACGTATGTTGCAACCCGTGTTCTGTCTGCGGGAGGGCCGGCGTTTTGACGCCACCGCATCGATTCTGCCCATACCGGAGGTGGCCTGAATGGTATCCGGCCGGAGGGTCGGGATGGATGCCGTGGAGAGCGCCAATCGGGCGGCGCTAACGAAAGTTCGGCAGGTTCGGCCGCAATGGTCTGGTGTGGTGGAAGCGCGGCGAGTGTTGCCGTTACCGGACCGAACCCTGTTGCACGCTGGTCCGCCATTCGAGGACCCACGGCACCCCAGCCCGCCGATTCTGTCTTCGGCGGTTCTGTGCTGCCTGTATGAAGGTTGGGCACGAAACGAGCAGGAAGCGGAACGATTGATCAGCACGGGCCGGGTGAGAATGTTGCCGGCTCAGGGATTCTCTGTCGTCACACCGCTTGCCGCGGTGATCTCGCCATCGACAACGTTGGTGGAAATCAGTGACGCCGTGGATCCCGGGCACCGTTGCTGGTCTTTGCTGAGTAGCGGAAGCGGGCCTCAGATCCGCTTCGGTAGCCGGGATCCGGCGATCCTGGAGCGGTTGTGGTGGCGCGACCGGGTCCTGGCGCCGGCACTGCGAAAGGGGCTGGCGACCCGGCCGGTCGCGTTACTGCCGTTGGCCCGTCTGGGGCTTGAAGAGGGTGATGATTTGCATGCCCAAACCAGCCATGCCAATACGGCCTTATGCGCGGCGATGCCATCCACGTTGCCCGTTGAGGCTGTTGAGTGTTTGGGCAATACGCCGCTGTTTTTTCTTACTTTATGGATGGGTGCCTGTCATCTGATGCTGAACGCCGCCGCCGGGGAAGCCGGCTCCAGTTTGGTGTTGGCGTTGGCGGGCAATGGCCGCCAGGTGGGACTTCGAGTGGCCGGAGACCCGACTCGTTGGCATACCTGCCCCGCGCCTGCGCCCGAGGGGCCGCGAGTATCGGCCTCCGCGGTGCCGGCCAGCCCCATGGTCGGCGACAGCGGCGTGATCGATGCTTTCGGGTTGGGGGCCCAGGCGTGGAGGTGTTGTTCCGGAGTGGCCGAGGCACTGGCGCCATGGTGGCCAAATCCGGCGGACGTGTCACCGGACTGGCTGATCGGAGCGCATCCTTTATTCGAGGACTTGCTCTTGCCGGTGGGGCTCGCACGTCATCGGGTCACGGCTGAAACGGCCTTGCCCAGGGTGGCCATCGCCATGGTTGGCGGTGACGGGCGGGCTGGTCTGTTGGGGCGCGGACTTTGTGTGCCTCCGGCGGCGCTGTTCGTGGACTAAGAGCCGGTTTCGGCATTCCGAATTTCCCCCTACACTGGACCGTCAGACTTCTTGGACCGACAGGCCGGCCAGTATGACGCGAACTCCCGCCCGGGCATGGGCGCTGATCCCCCTACTGTTTTTTTTGATCGTCTTTCTCGGTAGTGGACTTTACTTCAGTGCCGCGGGGGCGGAGCTTGCGTTCTATCAAATCAAGGCGCCAGTGGTGGCGGTTGTCGCAATTGTATTGTCATTCCTGCTGGCACGGCAGTCTTTCCATCACAGTGTCGAACGCCTGTTGGTGGGGGTTGGCCATCCCAATATTATTCTCATGTGCCTGGTATTCCTGTTGGCCGGGGCTTTTGCCAGCGTCAGCAAGAGTATCGGCAGTGTTGATGCCACCGTCCAATTCGGGTTGCAGATCATGCCGGCCAGTTGGGTGTTGCCGGCCCTGTTCCTGATCTCCGCTTTTATCGCCACCGCCATGGGTACTTCCATGGGAACCATCGCCGCCACCGCGCCGATCGCGGTGGGGTTCGCCGAGGCTACCTCGTTGTCGTTGCCCTTGTCCTTGGGAGCGGTGGTGGGTGGCGCCATGCTGGGCGACAACCTGTCGATGATCTCTGACACCACCATCGCCGCCACCCGCAGTCAGGGCGTCTCCCTCAAGGACAAATTCCGGGTGAATGTCTGGATAGCATTGCCGGCGGCGTTGGCGACGGTGGTGTTGCTGGCACTGCTGGGCGACGGCGAACACACGGTGCCGTCGGAAGCCGTATCCTATTGGCGGGTCATGCCCTACCTGCTGGTATTCCTGCTGGCGCTGTCCGGATTGAATGTCTTGGTGGTATTGGTCATTGGTATCGTCACCGCCGGGCTCACTGGCGTGATACTGAGTCCGGAATACGGTCTGGTCGACGTCAATGGGGCGATCTACCAAGGCTTCGAATCCATGTTCGAGATCATGCTGTTATCGATGCTGATTGGCGGATTGTCGCAACTGATGAATGATCAGGGGGGCACGCGCTGGCTGATCGAACGTATTCATTCGCTGACCTGCCGGCTGAAGCTGTCCAGTCAGCGCGCCGGTGAAATCGGTATCGCGCTGCTGGTGGTTACCGCCAATCTGTTTGTCGCCAACAACACGGTGTCGATCGTACTGTGTGGTGAAATGGCCAAGGAGATCGCCGCGGAATATGGCGTCGATCCGAGGCGCTCGGCCAGCGTTATGGATATCTTTTCCTGCGTGGTGCAGGGACTGATTCCTTACGGCGCCCAAGTCCTTCTGGCCTGCTCCATTGCCTCACTGTCGCCGTTGTCATTGATCGGCGCCATTCACTATTGCTGGGCGCTGGGACTGGCGGCGCTGCTGGCCATTGCCTTCAACTGGCCACGACTGAAAGCGCGCCGCCCGGCACCGTCGATTTAGAGAGTAAAGGCGGTTTTCAGCCATTGACGTAAGGTGTCGATGGTGTCGTCCTTATCGGCTTGGTGGGCCCAGACCAGATAATAGCGATGTACGTCGGTTACCTGAGTCTTCCACAATCGAACCAGACGGCCTGCCGCGAGCGCGTCCCGCACCAGATGATGCCGCGCCAGCGCAATGCCTTCGCCGTTCTCCGCCGCTGCCAGCAGGCTGGTCAGGCTGGGGAAGAGCGGACCGTGATCGCTGTTGATCAGTGCCAGGCCCGCGGCTTGGAGCCACAGCGCCCAGGGCTGTGCCGTGTGACGTAGCAAAACGCAATGGTCCAGATCCGCCCGCCTGCGGGGCAGTTTACCATCGCGATAATCCGGACTGGCCACCGGGTATACCCACTCCGAAGACAATGCCTCCGATTGCAGGCCGGGCCAGCCCCCCGGGCCGTAGCGCAGTGCCACGTCGCTGTCCGCGTTACGCCCGAGCTTGACCAGATCGACGTCGGTGGACACCTCCACGCGGATGTCGGGAAAGCGTTGATGGAAATCGGCCAGACGCGGTAACAGCCAGCGTCGCGCGATGCTCGGCAAGGTGCTCAAACGCAACGTGGTGGCGTGGCGCCGGCGACCGGGTGTCTTGAAAGCACGCTCCAGAACGCTCAGGCCCTGGCGCACCTGCAAGGCCAGATGTTGGGCTTCCCTGGTGGGGGCAACGCCCTGACGTTGCCGCTCGAACAACCGCCGTCCCAGACGCTGCTCAAGGGAACGGATGTGCTGGCTGATCGCGCCCTGGGTCAGTGACAGCTCCTGGGCGGCCAGAGTGAAGCTGCGCAGCCGGACGCTGGCCTCGAATGCCACCAGCGTTTGCAGGGGCGGAAGCGAGTTTCTGTCCATGGGCGACATTAATATCACTAATGCCCAGACCCTACAAAGTATCGTTTGTCGGGTTCAGGACGGGCTCCTAGGCTGACACTCCCGATCAAGGAGTCGAACCATGAGTTATCAGTTGTATTATTCGCCCGGTGCCTGCTCCATGGCGGTGCATATTGTATTGGAAGAGCTGGCTTTGCCAGCCGGATTGAAACCGGTGAGGGTTCGCGACGGCGATACCGCCAAACCGGAATATCTGGCCATCAACCCGAAGGGACGGGTGCCGGCTCTGGTCATTCCGGGCGAGGCGGGTGTGCTCACCGAACTGCCGGCGATCCTGACCTTCCTGGCGGAAAGCCATGACAGGCCGGTGTTATTGCCGTCGGATGCTCTATGGCGTGGCCGCGCTCAGGAATGGCTGGCATGGTTGGCGGGCTGGATGCACGGTACCGGCTACGGCCTTATATGGCGTCCGCACCGGTTCAGCGCTGATCCGGACGATGCGCAGGCGCTGCGGGAGCAGGGTTTGAACGTGGTGGCCCAGGCCAATCAGGATGTGACCGCGCGCCTGGCACAACGAGGGCCGTGGGCGCTGGGTGATCAGTACAGCGTCGTGGACCCGTTTCTACTGGTCCTGTTCAACTGGGGAGGTCTGGTGGGGCTGGATATGAGCGAGCATACGGCGTGGATCGAACACACCCGCTGCATGCTCCAACGCCCGGCGGTAAACCGGGTGTTGGAGCGGGAAGCAGTGACGATCCCGTTGTGAGCTCGCCGGGTCAGGGTTGCAGGTCCAGTTCGTACACTGCCTCGCCGTTGTCGTTGGTTTCCAGGAACACGGCCTCCGGCGCTTTTTCCGCGATGAAGTTCCGGGCCCGGTCGGTATTGGGCGCCCGGAACACGATGGTCAGATCGGTGGCCGCGTCAATCGGCGCGAACGACCAGTTGCCGTCGGCGGTGGGGGTGACCGGGCTGTTTTCCCGGATGTAGTCCGCCAGTACCGCGCGGTTTTCGTTGGGGGATTCGATGACGATGTGATCACCGCCGGTGCCCGCGAACTTGCCGCCGCCGGCGCGGTAGTTGTTGGTGGCGATCAGGAATTCGTCGTTGTCCGCCACTGGATTACCCTGGTACTGCAGGTTGACGATACGCTGGCCATCGCTGATTCGCGCGCAATCGCGGTCGTAGCGAGCCGGTTGGGTCACATCTATCTGGTAAGTCACACCATCGATCACGTCGAAGTTGTAAGTGGGGAAGGCGCTGTAGTCCACCAGCTCCTGCGGCTCGCTGGTGCCGGTATCGATCTGGAAGAACTGGGAAGCGGAACATTCCAGCCATTGGGTCAGCTCGGTGCCGTCGGCTTTCACCGCCATCAGGGTGTTGGGATAGAGGTAGAGGTCGGCGACATTCTTCACCTTGAGCTCGCCCTCCGGTACCACGGTGAAGGCGCTCTCATCGGCGCAGATACCTTCCCGGTTACAGGCCTTGAAGGGCGCGGCGGCGGACAACACCGGCAGACTCTGCAGATTGACGTCACCCTGAATATAGTTTTCCACGTAGGCTTTTTGGGCATCGGCCACGATTTGGATGGACGGATCATCCTTGACCAACGCCAGGAAGCTGTAGATATCGTCGGTGGATTCACCGATGGGCTGATTCATGTAGTCAATGGTGGCCTGGTGATCTCCGGCCATCCTGGCCACCAGGGCCGCGTCGGCTTCCACCGCGGGGGCGTCGTCGGCGAAGATCGGTTGGGCCTGGACCTGGGAGCCGGCGATGGTCCACTGATCCGCCCCGGTATCATAGGACAGAGTCATATCGATAACGCCCAGATGGCTGCCCCAGTAGCCTGGCATCACCGCCGGAACACCCTTGATGGTACCTTTTTCCACGTCCACATTGGGGGTGGCGGCGAAGCTGTCGGATGGGAACAGCAAGTGGCTGTGGCCGAACATGATGGCGTCAATGCCTTCCACGTCCGCCAGATACCAACTGCTGTTCTCCGCTTTATCCGCTTCGGAATAGGCCGTGGTGCTGATACCGGAATGGGGAATGGCGACGACGACATCCGCGCCCTCTGCCTTCATTCGTGGCACATAGCGTTCGGCCATGGCCTTGATGTCCTTGGTGATCACCTTGCCTTCCAGATTGGCTTTGTCCCACTGCATGATCTGTGGCGGCAGGAAGCCGATGAACCCGACCGTGATGTCATGGCTGTCGCCGTCTCGATCCCGGACTGACTTGGTTACCAATTGGTAGGGTTCGAAGTACAGCTGATCGTTGGCTGGATCCGTATCGCCATCGTCCTTGAAGATGTTGGCGCTGATGTAGGGAAATCCGGCATCGTTGACGCTTTCGGCCAGGAACTCCAGGCCATAGTTGAACTCATGGTTGCCGTAGTTGGCCACGTCATAGCCGAGTTCGTTCATGGCCTTGTAAACCGGGTGAACCTCATCGGCGGGCAGGCCTTCGGCGTGACGCCAGTCGCCCATGGGGCTGCCCTGGATCAGGTCGCCGTTGTCCACCAGAAAGCTGTTGTCCGGAAAATCGAGGGCGGCACGCGCCTGTTTGATCAGGGTGGCGGTGCGGACCAGGCCCACCTTGGGATCGGCCTTATCGCCATAATAGTTGTAATCCATCACGTTGGCGTGGATATCGGTGGTTTCCATCAGGCGGATATCCACCAGAGGCGGATCGTTATTATCGTCGCCGCCACAGCCGGAAAGCAGGACACCGCTGGAAATTATACCCAGCCAGAATGCTTTTGAAGAAACAGACATGACATCCTCGTCGTCATAAAAAGAATGGCCGGAAAGTCCGGGTCGGCGAAACGAGGGTGAAAACGGAACGTGACCGGGGGATAACGAACAGATTATGGTTTTGTGATGGCCGGTGAGGGTGTTAACCGGTTTGACTTCCGGCGATGACGGTCATCGCCGGACGGATATTGCTCTGGCAACGTTATTCAAACAATGTCAGGTACTGACCGTAACCAGCGGCGGGCATGTCTTCCTTGGGAATGAAACGCATGGCGGCGGAGTTCATGCACCAGCGCTCTCCGGTGGGCTGTGGGCCGTCCTTGAAGACATGCCCCAGGTGAGAGTCGGCATAACGGCTACGGACTTCGGTGCGAACCATCCATAAAGTGCTGTCTTCGCGGGTGGTCACCGCATCGGGGGTGATCGGCTTGGTGAAGCTGGGCCAGCCGGTGCCGGATTTATATTTGTCCGTGGATGAGAACAAGGGCTCGCCACTGACCACATCCACATAGATGCCCTGTTGTTTGTTATCCCAGTAAGTGTTCTTGAAGGCCGGTTCGGTATCGTCTTCCTGGGTCACCTGAAAACTCAACGGGGACAGTTGCGCCCGCAGAGTGGTTTCATCGGGCTTCTTGAAATGATCAGGCCCCTGCCAGCTCATCGGGGCTTGTGCGTCTGCCTTTTTGTCACCGGGCAGGTGATCCGGATCATCCCAGTGTTTTTCAAGAAACTGGTCCCGGCCGGAGTTGTAGCGATAGAACTTATAGCGCAACGGGTTGCGCTTATAATAATTCTGATGGTATTCCTCGGCGGGATAGAACGCTTTTAATGGCGTGATTTCGGTGACGATGGGTTTCTCGAACCGGCCACTCTTTTCCAGTGCCGCCTTGGAGGCTTGTGCCTGTTCTTCCTGCTCTGGTGTCTCGAAGAAAATGGCCCCCCGATACTGGTGGCCACGATCAACGAATTGACCATCGGGGTCGGTGGGGTCCATATGACGCCAGAACCAGTCCAGCAACTGAGCGTAGCTGACCTGGTCGGGATCATAAATTACCTTGACCGATTCCGTGTGGCCGGTGGTGCCGCTGGAGACTTGCTCATAGGTGGGGTTTGCCTCGTCACCGCCAGCGTAGCCGCTGATGGCCTCGCTGACGCCGTCGAGTTTCTCGAAGTCCGATTCTGTGCACCAGAAACACCCCCCGGCGAACACCGCCGTGGCTTGCGCCGCCAGGGCGGGGCCGGTGATCAGGGTAATTAGAAGCGCGGCGATGACCCGCATGGCCTGTTCCTCCTGCTTGTAGAAGCTGCCTGAAGAATTGGATGCCTGAATGCCCTCTATGTTACGCCGATGAAGAGAAAATTTTAGGCTCATCGCGGAATGGCGGAGGTGCGTTATGCCTTCGCTGGCCTTGGAGACCTAAACTCGGAGGTCGCTACAGTGCCATTGTGGGAGCTTGTCCGGGCGGCGGGCCGTTGCAAGCGAATGTTAAGACCCGGAAGCCCATTCGCTAGCGAGCGGGCTCCCACAGCGACTTCGAAGCCCTTCCATGCCAGCGATCGGACAGCGCTGGTGCTAGCCCCTCACCTCGAAGCGGAGCCGTGTTACGCCTTTGCGGAACCTGTTTCACGACGTTCCCGCCAAGGCGTAACACGGCTCCGCTGTCCATGCTGGAAGGTAAGACCGTTTCCCTCCAAACCGCGATGAACCAAATTTAGGGAAGGGTCCCGGGGGCATTTCATGGATGATCGCCAAGGGTCATTATTTTCATAGCGGTGATCTTGTGCTTTGTCGGTATTATCGAACCATCCGCTCACGCATGGTGCGCGCGGAAATCACCTGGGGAGAAAGCCCGTGGGTATGATCAAGGAATTTCGTGAGTTCGCGATAAAGGGAAACATGGTCGATATGGCGGTGGGCATCATTATCGGCGGGGCGTTCGCCACCATCGTGAAAAGTCTGGTAGCCGACGTCATCATGCCCCCCATCGGGTTGCTGCTGGGCGGAGTGGACTTCGCCAATTTGTTCGTGGTGCTGCGTGGTGCCGGCGAGTTCGCCACCCTGGCTGAAGCGCAAGCCGCCGGTGCCGTGACGATCAACTATGGCGTGTTTCTCAACAATGTCATCAGTTTCCTGATCGTTGCCTGGGCTGTGTTCTTCCTGGTGCGCGCCATTAACAGGTTGAAGCGGGAAGAAGAAAAAGCAGAGCAAGCCGCCCCGCCGCCGACAACCCCGGAGGATATCTTGTTGTTGCGGGAGATCCGTGACAACCTTAAACAACGTTGAGGGAATAACCAGGCACGGAAGAGGTCTTTTGTCCGATACCACCAGATCCAGATCGCGGTCGTCCCTGGTGCCGGGTGCCGGCGTCGATTCCGACTTCGCGTTGGTTGCCGACGCCGGCGAAGCCTTCTTGCTGCGCATGGCGACGGCCCGAACCGCCAGACGTTCTCTGGATCTGCAGTATTATATCTGGGACAACGACCAGGTCGGACGGCGCTTGATATGGCGTGTACTCGAGGCGGCACGCCGCGGTGTTCGAGTGCGTTTGCTGCTCGATCATATCAATCAGTTGGGCCGGGACCGGAATTGGGCGACCTTGAACGCCCATCCCAACGTGGAAGTCCGTCTGTTCAATCCTTTACGCGGTCGCGGCCTTAATTTGCTGCGCTGGCTTTACCGGGCGCCCAAACTCAATCGCCGCATGCATAACAAAGCCTGGATCGTCGATGGTGAAGCCGCCATCGTTGGCGGGCGCAATATCTCTGAACACTACTTTGGCGTCAACGCGGTCACCAACTTCCGTGATCTGGATATCTACGCCGATGGCCCGATCGCCGCCGACACGCAGGACGCCTTTGATCGATATTGGCACAGTCCTTTGTCGGTGGGCCTGAGGCAGTTCTGGCGCCGTTCCAGTGATGACGCGGAAGCATTGTGGATGAGCCTGGATACGGAACAGCGTGCCCGGCATCGGGATGATACCGTGTTATCCGAGAGGGCTCTGCGGGCGGTACGGGCGAGGCGCGTTCATGCCCCGGCGGCATTGCTGTTCGATAGCCCGGAAAAGGTGCACGGTTCTCCTCAGCGTCTGATGGGAACGCAACTGGCCCGGCTGCTTGGCCGTCATTCCGCCCGGGAGATTCTGATCGAAGCCAGCTATTTTATTCCCGGTGATGATTTCACCCGGGCGTTAAGCGGTTGGCGCAAACGGGGGTGCCGGGTGGCGGTACTGACCAACAGTCTGGCCACCAACGATGTCATCGCCGCACATGCCGCCTATCAACGCTATCGCCCGGCACTGGTGGATGCCGGATTGGAATTGCACGAGCTGCAGCCCAATGCCCGCAGCATGATGCGTCAGGCCCGGCTGCTGCGTGGGCGGTCCAAAGCCAGCTTGCATACCAAGGCCATGGTGCTGGACCGGCGTGAGTTGTTTGTCGGGTCGTTTAACGCCGATCCCCGTTCCGTGCACTTCAACACCGAGATGGGGTACTACATCTACTCCCCGTCATTGGCGGCATCGGTGGCCGCGTTTATCGAGGAAGGCATGGCGCCACAGAACAGCTACCGGCTGTCTCGTGAAGAGGGGCGGCTGACATGGGCCGGGGGGAGCGACCAGGGGCCGGTGGTCTGTCACCGGGAGCCCCTGGTATCGATACCGCGCCGGTTGGCCAGCGCGGTGTTGGCGTTGCTGCCGATCGAGAATCTGCTGTAACCGGAATCAGCCGCGTTCTTGCTGTTGTTGCTCTTTCCAGTAGGGGTCACGCAGTTCCCGCTTCAGAATCTTGCCAATAGTGCTGCGTGGCAAATGATCCCGAAGTTCCACGTCGTGCAGACGCTGAGCTTTGCCCAGTTGCTGGTTGGCCCAGTCACGGATCTGGTCGGTGCCAGTGTCACTGTCCTCGCGACGCACCACCAGGCCCAGCGGCGTCTCACCCCATTGCTCGCTGGGGATGGCGATTACCGCCGCATCCACCACATCGGGGTGCTTGAGCAGCATCTTTTCCAGGTCTTCGGCATAGATGTTGAAGCCACCGGAAATGATCATGTCCTTGCGGCGATCCAGCACGGACAGGAAGCCGTCCTCGTCGAGCCGCCCCATATCGCCAGTGCGATAGAACACGTCCCCTTCCGGGCTGGTCCAGAGCATCTCGTTGGTTTTGTCTTCCCTTTTGTAGTAACCGCGCATCATGGCGCCGGCACGGCCGACAATTTCGCCAATGGTGCCGGGGGGCACTTCCTTGAGATCTTCGTCGATGATGCGCAGCTCACAGCCTTCACCGGCACGGCCGACGGTATCCCATTTATCGGGGAACTCGGCACAGTTTAGGATAGTGCTGACGCCGCCTTCGGTGAGGCCGTAGAACTCGATGATGTTGCCTGGCCAGCGTTGCATCACCTCGGCGATGACATGGCCCCGCAAGGGGGCGCTGGTGGAGAACTTCACTTTGAAGCTGCTCAGATCGAAACGATCGAATTCGGGATCGGAAAGGATCCGCTGATACTGGACCGGTACCAACATGGCATGGGTGACGCGGTGCTTCTCGCACAATTCGAGGAATCTGCGCGCGTCGAATTTGCCCATGGTGACGATGGTGCCGCCGCCGAACAGAGTAGGCAGTACGGAAACCAGAGTGGTGTTGGAGTACAGTGGTGTGGATACCAGGTTGATCGCGGTGTTGTCGAATCCCAGCGTGGTGAAACGGTCCATCTGCCGGGACCGCAGGCGGTGGTCGTGCAAAATGCCCTTGGGCACGCCGGTGGTGCCGGAGCTGTAGATAATATTGAATGGATCGTCCGCGCCGGGTTCGCGATCCGGTCTGGTACCGGGGGCGTCGCCAACCCAGTCCATGAAGTTGTTCCAGCCCTTATCCTGGAAGTCCAGGGCGATGCGCTGTTGTGGAGAGACATTCCGCAACTGGTCGAGCAGCGGCGTGATCAGTTCCTGATTCTTCCTGGAGATGAACAGGAAGCGGGCATCACAGTCGTTGATCATCAGCGCCAGGGTGTCCCCGGCCGCCATGCTGGACAGAGGGACCATGCAGCCGCCGGCGGTAAGCACGCCCATGAACAGGGTAAAATAGGGAATGCTGTTTTCGGACAGGCCGGCCACGGTATCGCCGGGTTGCAGACCGGCGTCGATCAGGCGGTTGGCCACGCGGTTGACCTGATCCACGAACTGCCGCCAGGTCAGGTTGCCGCTGTCATCGTAAATGGCTGGATGATCGCCCTGCTCCGCGGCCAGCTCCTGGAGCCGGCGTGGCAGACAACGGAACTCTTCATCGTCGACTTGCGGTGCGTATTGGGGCATGGCGTTACTGACTGCGGTCATCGTCCTCTCCCGTGGTCCGGAACCGGGTCCCGGAGCTTCTGGTTATTTTGAAAAACGGTTTACAAAACGCATTTGAAATTTGGCAGGCAGAATACTACCAGGTATGTTGGCGAACAATACCGGCCGGTCACGGCTTGCCTGGGGCGGCCTGTAGCCCTCTTCATATAAGGGGGTTGAGCGATTTCTCCGCCGCCCATGAATGTTAAGAATACAAACCAAGGAGTGTTTCATGAGTGAGCCTTTCCGTTACCGGCTGCGCGTGCGTTACAGTGAATGCGACGCCCAGCACGTGGTGTTCAACGCCCGTTACGGTGACTATGTCGATCTGGCCATGACCGAGTTCATGCGTGCTCTGGGGCGGGATTACGGTGCCCTGCTGGCGCGTGGACTGGATAACCAGGTGGTGAAGCTCACCCTGGAATGGAAAGCATCCGCCCGTTTCGACGACGTGCTCGAGATTCAGGTCAGACCATTGTCGTTGGGCAACACCTCGTTCTCGCTGGAATTCCTTATTCTGAATGCGGAGAGCCAGCAGCTGCTGTGCCGGGCGGAATCGGTGTACGTGATGATGACCACGGAACCGTTCGAGAAAACCCGGGTGCCCGACGATCTGCGGGCCGCGTTGCAGGAAGGCGCGGTCGGTAAGGTGTGCGATCAGAGCGGTTGAAAGCGGACATGGCCCGGCGGTGCCGCCGGGCCAATACTGAAATAGTCGGGATCAACCGACTTTCAGCACCACCTTGCCCTTGGCGCGACGAGAGCTCAATGCCGCCAGGGCCTGCTCATATTCCTCGAACGGGAACACCTCGCTGACCTTGGGATTGATCTTCCCTTCCGCGAACATCCGCATCAGATCCTTCACGTTCTGGATGTGCGCTTCCGGCTCTTTGCGGGTGAACGTGCCCCAGAACACACCGACCACGCTGCAACCCTTGAGCAGAGGCAGGTTGGCGGGGATCTTCGGAATCTCGCCGGCGGCGAAGCCGATGATCAGGAAGCGGCCATTCCAGGCCATGTTGCGCAACGCCGGCTCGGTGAAGCGGTCGCCCACCGGGTCGTAGATCACGTCGATGCCCTGCGGATAACGGCTCTTCAGCACGTCCTTCAGGTCTTCCTCGGTGTAGTTGATCAGATCGTCGGCGCCGGCTTCACGGGCCACTTCCAGCTTGTCGGCGGTGCTGGCGGCGGCGATCACCTTGGCGCCCATGGCTTTACCCAGTTCCACCGCGGCCAGACCGACGCCGCCACTGGCGCCCATGACCAGCAGGGTTTCGCCCGGTTGCAGATTGGCCCGCTGCTTCAGCGCATGGTAGCTGGTGCCGTAGACCATGCTGAAACCGGCGGCTTGTTCGTCGGACATACCGTCCGGAACCGGGATCACGCGATCAGCGGTGACCACCATTTCCTCGGCGAAGCTGCCGTAGCCGGTAAGGCCCATCACGCGCTGACCCGGCTTATAGCCCTTGACGTTTTCACCCACCTCGACGATCTCGCCGGACATTTCACCACCCGGAGAAAAGGGCAGTTCCGGTTTGATCTGATACTTGCCCTCGATGATCAGAGTGTCAGGGAAGTTCAGGCCAGCGGCCTTGACCCGGACCTTGATGCCGTCGGCGCCGACGGCGGGGGAAGGAACGTCCTCGATGACCAGCTTGTCCGCCGGCCCCAACTCCTTGCAGAGAATGGCGCGCATGCATCTCTCCCGAATAATACTTATTGAGACCGACACGCTACCCCCGGTCCATGCATTAGACAAATGCATAAGACTCATCAAAGGGCATAAACAGTATGAATAAACAGGAGGGATTTCTCCGTCGTGACAGGCAAGCCCGTTCATATTGACATTGTTCAATGTAAAGATTGATCATGAATTGACCGGGCGTGGGCGAGGACGAATAACGATGAAGACCGTAACCATGCAGACTCAATCAGGCGAAATACAAGAATGGCGGGACGGCCGCCGCTACCTGTGGTTGCTCAGCACCCTGACCATGCTGTTGCCCCTGTTCACGGTCTGGCTGGCCAGCAGTACCGGCTGGGCCTTGTTCTGGTGGTTTGGATTCCTGTTCGTATTCGGGGTGATCCCGCTGCTGGACATGCTGCTTGGCGAAGAGACCGAAAATCCGCCAGAAGCGCTGGTGCCACGGTTGGAACAGGACCGCTACTACCGCTGGGCGGTGTATGTGTGCCTGCCGTTTCTCTATGGCGCCTTTATATATGCCGCCTGGGTGGCCGCCACCTGGAGTCTGCCCTGGTACAGCTATCTGGGGCTGGCGATCTCCACGGGCTGCGCCACCGGTATCGCCATCAATACCGCCCATGAGATGGGGCACAAGACCGACCGTCACGAGAAATGGATGGCCAAGCTATGTCTCGCTCCGGTGTTCTACGGGCACTTCTATGTGGAACATAATCGCGGGCACCACGTGAGGGTCTCCACACCGGAAGACCCGGCATCCTCCCGGTTCGGTGAGACGTTCTGGGAGTTCCTGCCGCGCACCGTGATCGGCAGCCTTAAATCCGCCTGGTCGCTGGAGAAGCAGCGGCTGGAGCGGCAGGGGCTTTCGGCATGGAGCCGGCATAACGACAATCTGCAAGCCTGGGCATTGTCGGTGGTGCTTTGGGGTGCCCTGGGGCTGTGGTTGGGCTGGGCTGTGGTGCCGTTTCTGCTGATCCAGAGCCTGTTCGGCTTTCAGTTGCTGGAGGTGGTTAACTATCTCGAGCACTACGGATTGTTACGGCAAAAAAAAGACAATGGGCGTTATGAACGATGCCTGCCGGAGCATTCCTGGAACTCGAACCGCCGGGTAACCAATATTTTCCTTTATCAGTTGCAACGGCATTCCGACCACCACGCCTATCCCACGCGCAGTTATCAATCGCTGCGGCATTTCGATGAGTCCCCCCAGTTACCGGGCGGATACGCCTCGATGATCCTGCTGGCGTGGGTACCCCCTCTGTGGTTCCGGATCATCGACCCGATGGTGGTGCGTCATTATCAAGGCGATATGAGTCGCGCCAACATCAAACCGGGGATCCGGGACGAGGTATTGGCCCGGTATGGTGACCGGGAGCCGAAGAACTGATATCCAATTGTGGGGGGCGCGAGGCTGTTGCGGCAGCCCCCTTTCAAGGGCGCCGGGGCAACTCAGTGATGCTTCTCCAGATGGGCCAGCACGTTTTCCAGCCGGTCCACCAGTACCTTGTTAATGCTTTTCTCCAATACCCGGCCGAGTTCATCGTTGACCACCGCTTCCGCCAGTGGCCGGATGCGGGTGATGAATTCCGCCAGGGTGGCTACGTCCTCGCCCTGGGGCAGGCTGTTCTCGCCGTATTTGTCGTCCACCAGATGCTGGATGATCATGCCGATGAAGCGTTCGGCCAGTTTGTCCACCTCATGACGGACCAGGCGCACATGGGTGAGCACGGCATCCAGAGGCACCCCGGCTTCCACCAGTTCCTTGCCGGCGTTGTAGACGCGCGGGTAGGGTACGCGCAGGCGCATGCCCTCGGGAACGATGTAACCCAGGCTGACCGCCTTGGTCATGACTTCCGGGGTGATATCTTCGCCAAAGTCGTCGATCAGGTCCTGATAATCCACGTAGGAGGGCACCTGCGGATTGCGCCAGGAGGTCACCGCCACTTCCAGGCCGAGGATATCGTTGAGATCGCGGCCTTCTTCCCAGGCACTGAGCAAATCACGAATATTGTTCAGGGTGTAACCCCGTTCCAGCAGGGCGCCGATAATCTTCAGGCGAGCCAGATGGACATCGCTATAGATGCCGGTGCGGCCACGTTTCTCCGGCGGCGGTAACAGGCCGCGATCCTGATAGGCGCGCACGTTGCGCACCGTGGAGCCGGCCTCCCGGGCCAACTCGTCGATGGTGAATTCCTGGCGTTTCTCCAGGTCCGCGCTGGTGCCGCCCGCTGGCCGGAAGGCTTGCTGGCGCAGGGAGCGCAGCAGCGCGGCGGGGGTTTTTCGTGATGAGCTCATGGTGGCGATAATAGACTCTATGCCGTGGTGGTGCCAGGGATCCCGGCCTCCCTCAGGGCGTCAGATCCAGCCGCGCCAAGCGCCGCGCCAACGCCGGACTGAAGCGGCCCACCAGACGCATGCCGCTGGCCTCGGCGCTGACCGGCACTTCCGCGCGGTTTTCCTCCACCGCGGAGACAATGGCCGCGGCCACCCGGTCAGGAGTGAAGCCCCGGCGCCGGTAGAAACGCTCCGCTGACGCCCGGCGCCGATCCTGCTCTTCGTCGTTGGCGCCGACAAAACGGGTGCGGCCGGTGATCGGCGTATCGATGATGCCGGGGCAGATGGCGGAGACGCCGATACCCTGGTCCGCCAGTTCCGCGCGCAGGCACTCGGTCAGCATCAGTACCGCTGACTTGCTGGTGGCATAAGCAGGGAGAACTTTTGAGGGCAGGTAGGCGGAAGCCGAGGAGACATTGACGATATGGCCGGCCCTGGCCTGGTCGATCATTTGCCGGGCGAACAGCCGGCAGCCGTGGATCACGCCCCAGAGATTGACGTCCAGCACCTGTTTCCAGTCCTTCACGCTGGTATCCAGCAGCGGCCCGGCCAGTCCGATGCCGGCATTGTTCACCACCACATCCGGGGCGCCCAGTTCCCGTTCCACGTACCGTGCCAGCGCTTCCATGGAGCGGGCATTGGCGACGTCCGCGCGGCGGCCGAGGGCCTGGCCGCCGGCATCGATAATGCGTTGAGCGGTAAGTTCGGCGGCGCCGCCATCAATATCGGTACACAGTACCGTGGCGCCGCGGGCACCGAAGGCCATGGCGGTGGCTTCTCCGATGCCGGAACCGGCTCCGGTGATCACCACCAGTTTGCCGCTGTCCGGTTGCGGGGTCGCGGGTACCCGTGCCCGCCGCAGAGATGGGCTCTCCGGCGCCCCTTCAATGTGGGCGATGAACTCACGCAGGTAGCCAGCGGTGATGTTCGGGCGGGCCTGTAGCGGTCCCCAATGACCGGTATGCATCTCCCGGCGCCACAGCCGTTCGGTCCAGCGCGGCACTTCCTCAAGCAGTTCCGGGCCGACATAGCGGTCGCGCAGTGCCACCAGCAACTGCACGGGCACCCGGGTGTGGCGTTCCCGGGGATGCAGCAGGCACGGCAGCACGTTGGCGCGGTAGAGGGCGATACCGTTGATGCCATCACGGCGCTGGGTGGGGCTCGGCGCCACCCGCAATTGCTCGGTACGTCGCAGCAGATCCGGCCAGGCGCGATCCAGGCCCAGGCGCCATGCCATGGGGGCGAGGCCAGGCAGATGGAAAGCGCCGATGTACCAGCTTTTGGCCAATTGGCCGAAACCGGAAGCCAGGGAAGACCGGCGGCGCAGGCGTTGCCCCATATGGTCCAGGCAGGGCCCCGACAGGCTCGTGAACGAGGCCAGGCGGCGTTCGGCGTCCGTTTCGGTGACCGCCTCCCAGGACTGGATCGATCCCCAGTCGTGGGCCAGCAAATGCACCGGCTTACCGGGGCTGACCGCATCAATCACCGCGAACAGGTCCTCGCGCAGCTCGCTGAGACGGTAGGCGGAGATCGCCGCCGGGGCGGAGGAGGCGCCGGCGCCGCGCACATCGTACGTGACCAGATGCAGGTCCCCCCACAGTGCCTCGGCCAGCTTGTCCCAGGTTTCACTGTTGTCCGGATAGCCGTGCACCATGACCAGAACCGGACCGTCCGGGTTGCCGCCCTGGCGTACCGCCAGGTTGACGCCGTCTCGTACCACGGTTCGATGTTGCCACTGCATCATTGCCTGTCTCCCTGCGGATCGGATTCCTGAAGCAAACGGGCTTCATTGTCGCTCCTGGACTCGCGTGGGTAATTTGCCCCGGCGCCGGAGACCGGGGGCAGTACGCCCGGCCGACCCGTCATTTTGGCCTTAACGGAGCGATGGATGGCCCTGGTGCGGTGGCGCTCCGATTTGGTGCGCCACGATCAGAAAGCCCGGCTCGTGCCCCAGAGTGGGGTGGCGCCCCGCGCTTGCATGCAAGGCGGCTGAGCGGGGCGCTGCGGGGCTGTCAGAAATCCTTCCGGAAGGGCCGCGCGCCATCGCCCGACACCTTCAAAAAAAGCCTCCCGAAGCCCACCGGCATCTGGCCCGGAACCTGCATACACCCTGGTATTCATGTTAACCCGTAGGGGGCAATGTTCATGTACCGTCGCGATTTTTTAAAGGGTATCTCCGCTTTGTCCGTGGGTGTGGGGGCTCTGACTTTCCTCAAGAGCATGCCGGCGATGGCGGCCCGGAATGACACCCTGGTGGTGGTCACCGGGACCACCATCAACAGTCTGGACATACACCGCAGCGGCACTAACCGGCCCAGCTATCAGGTAGCGGTAAACTGCTACGACCGTCTGCTGACCTTCGGCCACAAACAGTTGGAAGACGGTTCTCTCAGCTACGATTACGACAATCTGCAACCGGAGCTGGCTGAATCCTGGGAGGTCTCCGGGGATGGTCGCGTCCTGACGTTCAAGATTCGCGACAACGCTCGTTTCTGGGATGGCAAGCCGGTCACCGCCGAGGATGTGAAATGGTCCTTTGATCGCGCCGTGACGCTCGGTGGTTTCCCCACCGCTCAGATGGCCGCCGGCTCCCTGGAAGAACCGGAGCAGTTCGAGGCGGTGGACGACAAGACTTTCCGCATCCATTTGCCGCACTCGTCCAAATTGACGCTGCCGGACCTGACCACGCCAGTGGCCATCGTCATCAATTCCCAAGCGGCCAAGGCGCACGCCACCGAGCAGGATCCCTGGGCCACGGAATACCTGCATCGTACTCCCGCCGGCTCCGGTGCGTTCAAGGTGGAACGTTGGGATTCCGGGCAGCAGCTGGTCTACAGCCGCAATGACGACTGGGCTTGCGGGCCGGTGCCGAAGATCCAGCGCGTGATTATTCGGGAGATTCCCTCGCAGTCCACCCGCCGCGCCTTGATCGAACGGGGAGACGTGCATTTCTCACAGAATATCCCGGCCAAGGATGCGCGCGAACTGGAGGCGGGCGGTAAGGCAAAGGTGGTCAGCACGCCGATCGAGAACTGTCTGCATGTGCTCTGCACCAATCTCAATTTCGAGCCGTTCCAGGATAAAAAGGTACGTCAGGCCATCGCCTATGCGGTGCCTTACGAAGCGATTTTCAACAATGCCGCCTACGGGCGCGGCGTGCCGATGTGGGGTGGGGATAGCGCCAAACCGGAAAGCATCACCTGGCCACAACCTTTTCCCTACAGCCAGGATCTGGAGAAGGCCAGGGCATTGATGGCGGAATCCAGCCACGCTGACGGTTTCTCCGTGCCACTGTCGTTCGATCTCGGCCAGGCGGACTGGGCTGAACCCACCGCGCTGTTGATCCAGGAAGCGTTGGGCAAGATCGGCATCAAGGTGTCGCTGAACAAGGTGCCGGGCGCCAATTGGCGAACCGTGGCACTAGTGGAGAAGTCACTGCCACTGCATCTGGAAAACTTCGGAGGCTGGTTGAATACGCCGGACTATTACTTCTATTGGGCCTACGTGAAAGGAAACCTGTTCAATTCCTCCAACTACGATAACAAGGAGATCGCGGAACTGGTGGATGAAACCCTGTTCATGGCCCAGGACGATCCCAGCTATGCGCCGAAGATTCGACGCATGATCGAAATCGCCATCGACGATGTGCCGCGCATTCCGCTGTATCAACCCTCGCTGAACGTGGCCATGCAACAGAACACCGGCGGCTACGAGTACTGGTACCACCGTCAGCTGGATGTGCGGCCGCTGACTCTGAAACAGGACTGAATCATGGTGCGTGTGCCCAAGCGCTTGCGGCTGGTGGGTTATCGCCTGCTACAGGCGATTCCGGTGTTGATCGGCATTGTCGTGGTGTCGTTTCTTTTGACCCGGGCGCTGCCCGGAGACCCGGCGGTTTATTTCGCCGGGCCGGCGGCGTCGGCGGAGTCCATCGAACAGATCCGCGTCAGCATGGGGCTGGACCGGTCGCTGCCGGTTCAGTTCCTTGCCTACGTGGGAGATCTGTTGCGTGGGGAGCTGGGGCAGTCCATTTCCACTGGTCAGCCGGTGCTGACCGAGCTGACCAGGCGTCTGCCGGCGTCGTTGGAACTGACCGGGTTCGCGTTACTGTTCTCGATAGCCGTGGCGATGCCATTGGGGATTCTGGCCGCCACCCGTCCCAACTCCTGGATCGACCACCTGTGCCGATTCGTGGTGACCGCCGGGGTATCGCTGCCCACTTTCTTTACCGGGCTGGCTTTGGTGTACCTGTTCTATTTTCTGCTGGGCTGGTCACCGGCGCCGATGGGGCGGCTCGATATTCTCTATTTGTCGCCGCCTCACGTTACTGGCTTCTATGTGATCGATGCGCTGATCGATGCTGATTTCGAGACAGCGCGTGCGGCGCTGGCGCAACTGATTCTGCCGGCGGTGACCCTTGGGTTATTCACTCTGGCGCCGATTGCCCGCATGACCCGGGCTGCCATGTTGCAGGTGCTGGAAGGGGACTTCATTCGCACTGCCCGGGCGGCGGGCCTTTCCAGCAATAAAGTGCTTTACAGCTATGCTTTGCGCAATGCCATTCTGCCGGTGATCACTACTTTGGGCATGGTGTTTTCCTTTGCTCTTGGCGCCAATGTGCTGGTGGAAAAAGTGTTCGCCTGGCCGGGTATCGGTTCCTACGCGGTGGAAGCGCTGGTGGTATCAGACTACGCCGCGGTGCAAGGCTTCGTGTTGTCCATGGCGCTACTGTTCGTGATTCTCAATTTGTTGATCGATGTGACCTACACCCTGGTCGATCCCCGTCTGGGTATGGAGGACTGATCCGATGTCACTTTCCTCGGTGAAGAATTTCACCCGCCATGCCCGTTATGTGATGACGGAAAATCCGGTGACCGCGCTGGCGGCGCTGCTTTTTCTGTTTATTGTCATCGCCGCCGTGGCCGGGCCCGCGCTGGTGCCTTACGACCCGATGGCCACCAACGGCGGCCGCGCGCTGCAGCCGCCATCCTGGAATCACTGGTTCGGTACCGATCATCTCGGTCGTGACGTGTTTTCCCGGGTGGTGGTGGCGACCCGTCTGGATCTGATGATCTCTCTGGCCGCGGTGGCCCTGGCCTTTGTTATCGGCTCCGCCATGGGGGCGGTGGCGGGCTACTTTGGTGGTTGGGCGGACCGCATCACCGGCAGGCTGCTGGATACCATCATGGCGTTTCCGCTGTTCGTGCTCGCCATGGGCGTGGTGGCGGCGGCGGGCAATACCATCGAAAACATCGTCTATGCCACGGCCATCATCAACTTGCCGTTCTACGCACGCATGGCTCGGGCGGAAGTGAATATCCGCCGCAATGCCGGCTTCGTGCAGGCGGCGCGCCTGTCCGGCAATGGCGACTGGCGCATTCTGGCTCAGCATATTTTTCCCAACACTCTGCCGCCGATGATGGTGCAAATCTCGCTCAACATGGGTTGGGCCATTCTCAATGCCGCGGGTCTTTCGTTCATCGGTCTGGGCGTGCGCCCGCCAACACCGGAGTGGGGAATCATGGTGGCGGAAGGTGCCAACTTCATCGTGTCCGGTGAATGGTGGCTGGCTTTCTTCCCCGGGGTGGCACTGATGCTGGCGGTGTTCACGTTTAATCTGCTCGGTGACGGTCTGCGCGATCTGGTCGATCCGCAGCGGCGTACTTGAGGTGAGAATATGAGCATACCGTTATTGGATATAAAAGCGCTCACCGTGGAATTCGGTACCCGTCGCGGCGTGGTGGACGCGGTGCGGCAGGTTTCGGTCACCGTGGCCAAGGGAGAAACCGTCGGCATCGTCGGGGAATCCGGTTCGGGTAAGTCGGTAACCTCTTACGCGGTGATGCGCATCCTTGATCGTGCCGGTCGCATCGCCGGTGGCAGTATCGTGTTCGGTGGTATCAATGTGGGCAAGGCCGATGAGCGCACCATGCGGGATCTGCGTGGCCGTGAGATGTCGATGATCTTCCAGAATCCGCGGGCGGCGCTCAATCCGATCCGTTCGGTGGGCCGTCAAATTGAAGACGTTTTGATCGAACACAGTCTGGCCACCCGCGCCGATGCCAGGGAAAAAGCCATCGACGTGCTCAAGGCGGTACGTATCAACGATCCGGAAAGCCGCTATCACGCCTATCCGTTCGAACTGTCCGGGGGCATGTGTCAGCGGGTGGTGATCGCCATCGCCCTGGCCTGCCGGCCGCGGTTGCTGATCGCCGATGAACCCACTACGGGTCTGGACGTGACCACGCAAAAGGCGGTGATGGATCTGATCCGTGAGCTCACCGCCGAGCGTAATATGTCGACCTTGCTGATTACCCACGACCTTGGTCTCGCCGCCGCTTACTGTGACCGCATCGTGGTGATGGAAAAAGGGCGCGTCGTCGAGGAAGCGGATACCGGCACCTTGTTCGCCAACCCCCGGCATCCCTATACCCGGCGGTTGTTGCAGGCGACACCAAGACTTGATTCAAAGGTGGCGGATCTGTTGCCGGAAGAGGATTCGCGCCGCCGTACACCGAGTACGCGCCCGCCTGGCGAAACGCTGCTGCAAATACAGGATCTGGTCAAGGTATTCCCCGGCAAGGACAAGGGCGATGAGTACCGGGCCGTGGACGGCCTGTCCTTCGAAGTACGCTCCGGTGAAAGCCTGGGGCTGGTGGGCGAAAGCGGCTGTGGCAAGTCCACCACGTCGTCGATGATCATGCGTTTGCTGGACCCCACATCCGGCCACATTCTGTTTAACGGTGAGGACATCGGCGCGGTGCCGGGAAAACGTTTTGCCGGCCATTCGGCCCGTGCCAGTCTGCAGATGGTGTTCCAGGACCCGACCGACAGTCTTAACCCCCGCTGGAGCGCGCGCCGCTCGATCAGTGATCCGCTGATGCGGCTTGCCAGTGTGGGCGGCTCCGCGTTGCGCGCCAAGGTGGAGGCAGTGGCGGAAATGGTGGGGCTGCCGGATCACCTGCTTGACCGCTTTCCCCATCAGCTCTCCGGCGGTCAGAAAGCGCGGGTGGGAATCGCCCGGGCGATTGCCCTGGAACCGAAGCTGCTGATTCTCGACGAGCCGACGGCGGCGCTGGACGTATCGGTGCAGGCAGTGGTGCTCAATCTGCTGGTGGAACTGCGCGAGCGTCTGGGTATGAGCTATCTGTTCATCAGCCACGATCTCAATGTGGTGCGGCTGTTGTGTGAGCGGGTGCTGGTAATGAAAGCGGGGCGGATTGTCGAGCAAGGGTCGGCTGAACACTTACTGGACCGTCCGGAACATCCCTATACCCGTGAGCTGCTTGCCGCTATTCCTCATCCGCCATCCTCCCCGCCCCGGGTTTCTTCGGAGAGCGAGGATTCGGTGATCGCGGCAAGGTGGCCATAGAAGCCCGCTCTGCTGTTAGAGCCTTACTCAACCCCCTTTCCGTGACCTGCGATATCCGTCCCACATACCCCATATGGGGTATGTGCGGCCGCTCTAAACTGTCTAGTCTTGCCCGGTAGCCGGAGGGAGCCCGCGGGGGTCCTTGGGGAGCCGGCTTTTCCAAAGCGTTCTGAAGTACGTCGCGCCGCGTTGCTTTATCCCCGCAGGCGATTGTCGGCCCGACCGTGTATACGGAGGCGGACAATAATGATCCGGAAGAGTTTGGTTGCCGCGGCGGTACTGGCCGGAATTCAAGGCTGTGCTCCAGTACAAGTGGATAATGTGGCCGGACAGGCCACCGTATATGAAGACCCAACCACATCCGGACGGGTACAGGGTGTGGGTATCGAATCACAGGACGTGGTGGCCATGACCGACCAGATGATGCGTGACATGCTCGCCAACCGCATTCTTGCGGCCCGCGACGTGCCGCCACGGATCATCATCGACAACGAGTATATGCGCAACGAAAGCTCGTCGATCATCAATACCAATCTTCTCACTGACCGCCTGCGCGTGGAATTGAACCGGGCCGCCAATGGCCGGTTGATCTTTGTCGGACGTCACTATGCCGACATGGTGGAGAAGGAACGGGCGCTGAAGCGGGATGGTGCCGTGGATGGAGGAACCATCCGCAAGACCCAGGCCACCGCGGGTGCGGATTACCGCCTTGGCGGGCGGGTCGCTTCCCTGGACGCAATGGATCGCAATACCCAGACCCGCTCCCGTTACCATCAGGTTACCTTCGAAATGGTGGACCTGGAGCTGGGCACCATCGTTTGGAGTGGCTCTTACGAAATGCGCAAAGCGGCTCAGGACAATGTGCTCTATCGCTAAACTGATGGCCGCCGGTGTGGCCGTTATGGCTCTCGCGGGCTGCGCCACCGGCCCCACTCAGTATCAGCCGCGAACACTTTCAGTGGCTCAGCAGGAAGTAGTGGACCAAAAGCCTCCATCATTGCGACCGCTGTACCGCGCACTATTTGAAGAAGGCCGCCGCAATGAGGTTCTCAATTTGATGGAAATCGGCGCGGCGGCATTTCATTTGCAGGAATATGATCTGGCCCGCGCCGCGTTCGACCAGGCCATTGTCAACATCGAAAGCGTATACGCGGACAACGATGCCGCACACCGGGCGCGCAGCCTTTGGTACGAGGAAGGAGAAAAGGAATTCAAGGGCGAGCCCTACGAGCGGAGCATGGTGTTCTACTACCGGGGTTTGCTGTTCCTGCGTGAGGGTGATTACGGCAATGCGAGGGCGGCTTTTATGAGTGGGCTATTGCAGGATGCCTTCGCCGAGGAAGAGCAGCACGCCACGGACTTTGCGTCCTTGATCTTCCTGGCGGGCTGGGCGGCGCGCCTGGATGGTAACGGCAGTTTGGCCAAACAGCACTTTGCCGAGTATCGGCGGCTCCGCCCGAATGGCCCCTTGCCGGATGACGACGACAACACCCTTGTCATTGCCGAAACCGGCAGTGCCCCGCGCAAGTTAGCTGACGGTGTTGGACACTATCAATTGGTCTACCGCCGTGGCCGTGAGATACAGACACAGGGTGCTCGCCTTGAAACGGCCGCTGTATCACAGTCGCTTTTCCCGATCGAGGATGTTTTTTTTCAGGCATCAACTCGGGGAGGGCGGACCGTGGACCGCATTATCGAAGGTAAGGTTCAGTTCAAGAAAAGTGCTGAGGCCACGGGTGATGCTCTGACCTCGGTCAGCGACAGCAGCGTGCTGGCCGGGCTCAGCACCAGTGCCGGCGGTGCGGTGGCGGCTGGCTTTCACACCATCACCGCCATCGGCGTGGCGGCGCAAGGATTGTCCGCTCGTTCGCGTACTCGGGCGGACACACGCTATTGGCGTCGGCTTCCCGATCAAATTCATCTGACCACCGTGCTAAGTGATCCTGTCAGCAACGGGTCGCGGATGGTGTTCCTGGATGCCGATGGTGCGCTGATGGTGGATAGAGTCGCCACCATAGCCGTCCATTACGACGGCAAAGGCAATGGCTTTGCCTTCGTCCGATCTACACCAGAAGGGGTCTCACCATGATGCGAACCAGATTGATGAATGCGGTTTGGGCGATGGGCTTGCTGTCTTTAATGGGCGGCTGTCAAAGCCCGGGGATGAGTAAAAAGGAGCTGAGCCAGCGCCTTGAAGAGCCCGGTTTCAATACCGTCGTCTTCGCCGACTACGACCTGAACCGGAACTTCAGCGAAGGGCTGTTCGGCCCGGATAAAGTGTTGCGCCTTTCCAGCGCGGGGCATGGCATTGGACACACGGATACAGGGACCTCTGAAGTCTGGCTGGAGCTGCGCAATCATACCGATCACAACTATGTAGTGGAGGCGAGAACCCGGTTTTTTTCCCAACAAGGCATACCGGTGGATGCCAAACCCGTATGGCAACGTTTGCCGGTACCAGCTAATTCCAGCGCGGTGTACCGGGAAAAATCCGTGGGCACGGAACGGCTGCAATATCGTATTGAAGTGAGGCAGGCACGATGAGCTGCGTTCAGGCTACGGTCTTGATGTTGGCGTTGGCGGGTATTGGCGCCGCGCTAGCACAGGATCATTCCGCCGCGCCGATGATGGCCCCGGCCAGATCCCCGCTGACGGAGCAGGGGTGGAGTGACTTAAGTACGCGGTCGGGTCGCATCAGTGATGCTGACTCTATTGTTGATCAATTCCGCGAGCGGTTTCCCGATCGCCCTCGTATCGCTGTGCTTTGGCACCAGGCGCTGTCCGACCGCGTCAGCGACTGGTATGGCTACCATCGGACCACGTTGGCCATGAGCGGAAAGTCTTCACAAAGCGACGGAAAAAAAAGGACGCAACAACAGGGAAATGTTGCCGCGGGTGTGCAATCGGAAACCCGTGGCGTGCCGGGTGAACGGCAAAAGGAAACCTCTTTCGCCTTACGGGATGGCCTGATCGGAACGTTCCAGTCGGCGGGGGCAAGCATGGTGGATGAGGGACTGGCGCGGCGTCTATCCGATAATGCCTTGGAGGATGGCACCTTCTCGCGCTTGTCTCCGGACCAGTTGCGCCTGCAGATGCGCGCACTGGCGGAATACGCCGACTATGTCCTGGAGTTAACCGCCGGCGATGGCAGTGATCCGGGGTATCGGGTGAGGGTCCTGTCCACGGAAAACGCCACGGTAGTGACAACGTTTTCAACCACGGCGGAACCTCCAGAGAGCGAGAAGGAATCGCATTGGGTGGTGACGTCCAGTGGCTACCAGAAACGTGATATGCCGGTATCACTGAGCCAGATAGGCCGAGAGTTAGCGTTGCTGACCATGGAAAGAATGCGGCCTTGAAAAACGATTACGACAACATTTCCTGAAAGGGCGTTATCATGAGAATGAAAGCCATCCTGCACGTATTGGGGTTCGTGCTTCTGGTTCAATTGACGGGCTGTGCATCATCACTGTCGCCAGCCGGCTCTGGTGCCATTGGCGCGGGGCTGGTGAAGCACAGAGGCTACCCGATGGTGGTTCGGATCAACCCTGGTTCGGTGGCGGAACAAAGTGGACAAATCCTGCTGGGAGATCTGATTCTGGCGGCGGCACCCACACCGGAATCTCAATGGGTCATATTGAAAGGCTACGGTCTTAACCAGGCAATCCATGTGATTCGTGGCGAACCCTATACTCGGGTAAAACTGAAACTGATGAACAATCAGGACTCACAAGAGCGCGAAGTGGTCCTGATACGAGGGCCGGAAGGCCGTGCTTCCGAGTTGACCTATCTTGAAGGGCAAAAGGGGTTGGATACACAAGGTGAGACGGCGGCCCCGGTTAATATCGCCGACCTGGTGATTTCGGATAACTCCGGGCCGTACCTCAGCCCTTATACCTCCGACGGTGTCACTGCAGAATGGGTGAATAAGGCGATCAACACCAAAATGGGGGAGGCCACGGGGTCCGCTGTTGGCGCCGCTGCCGGGGCTTACGCAGGGCGAAAGCTGATGGAGAATGTACCTGGGGGCGGTTTTTTTGGCAGCTTTCTGGGCGGCATGGCAGGGTCGAAAAGCGGTAAGGCGGTTGGCCGTGACGCGGCGATCAAGGCATCCGGGGGGTGGGAGTACATCCGTGCCACATCGGATCAGTCGTTCCACTCGGTCGGTGACATGGCGCGGTGGCTGGTGAATACACATGGCGGTAGTGCCAACTTCAAGGACGTGATTGACGCCGCTTCGCATGTCTATCCGGATCTGCAACCCGCGTTGGCAAGACAGCGATAATTGTTCTTAACTTGCATTCCGGTTGGGAGTGTGCCGGCTCGAATGTACCAGCTCTCTCTTTAAAAAAACCGCCGACGCACGTCGCATCACGTCGGCGGAAAGGCACCAGACCATCAATCCGTTGGAGCCGGCGGTTATCTAAACCGCCATGAAAACAGATTTGGTTTCCAGGTACGCATCCAGGGACTGCCGGCCCATGTCACGACCGAAGCCGGACAGCTTATAGCCACCGAACGGTACCGCGACGTCCAGCATGTTGTGGCAGTTGACCCACACCGTTCCCGCTTTGATTTTCGGTACCAGACGATGCACTCGCGACAGATCGTTGGACCAGATACTGGCGCCAAGCCCGTAGGGGGTATCGTTGGCGCGGCGGGCCACATCGTCCAGATCCTCATACGGTAGCGCCACCACCACCGGACCAAAAATCTCCTCCCGCACGATACGCAGATCGTCATCGGTACTGGCGAATACCGTGGGCTCGACAAAGTAACCGCTGCGACTGGCGCGCGCGCCGCCGGTCACCAGTTCCGCGCCCTGTTCACGACCCAGGTCGATATAACCGCACACCCGGTCCAGTTGTTCACGGGAGACCAGAGGTCCGAGATGGGTTTGCGGATCCAGCCCTGGCCCCATGGGCAGCGCCTTGGCCAGGTCCGCGAGTTCCGCCACCACGTTGTCGTACAGCTTTTTGTGTACGTAAAGGCGTGACCCGGCACAGCACACCTGACCGTGGTTGAAGAAAATCGCCTGGGCGGCGCCCTGGGCGGCCAGGGCCGGATCACAGTCGTCGAGTACGATCATCGGTGATTTACCACCAAGCTCCAGGGTGACCCGGGTCATGTTGTCCATGGCGGCGCGGCCGATCAGCTTGCCCACTTCGGTGGAACCAGTGAAACTCACCTTGCTGACCCCGGGATGAGCCACCAACGGAGCGCCGGCATCCGGACCGTCTCCGGTGATGATGTTCACCACACCATCGGGGAAACCGGCCTCCTGCAGTAGCGTGCCGAGATAAAGTGCGGTGAGCGGCGTCTGCTCGGCGGGTTTGAGAACCACGGTACAACCGGCCGCCAATGCCGGCGCTAACTTCCAGGTGGCGACCAGCAGCGGGAAATTCCAGGGTACCACCGCCGCCACCACGCCGACCGGTTCACGGCGGGTATAGGCGAAAAATTCGCTTTCCGGTGGAGCGAACGGTACCGAAACGTCCAGCGACGCGCCTTCGATCTTGGTGGCCCAGCCGGCCATGTAGCGGAAAAATTCAATACACAGAGTGATGTCCACTGCTTGCGCGATTTGCGCGGACTTGCCGTTGTCGATGGACTCGATCTCGGCCAGCACCTTGGCGTCGCGTTCGATCAAATCCGCCAGTTTGAGCATCAGGTTCTGGCGTTCGGAGGGGCGCATTCTTCCCCACGGGCCGTTTTCAAGGGCTTGCCCGGCGGCGCGTACCGCGCGATCCACATCGGTTTGCCCGGCGGCCGGAACGGTGCCGAGTACGGTTTCATCCGCCGGGTTGATCACCTCCAGACGTTGCCCTTCGACGGCTTCCACCCACTGGTCACCGATCAGCATGCGATGGTGGGTGGCTTCCAGAAAGGTCCGGGTGCGACTCTCAATGGTGTGACCGAATTCCGTCATCATATTCATGGCAAAAGCTCCCCGTGGCCCGGATAAACCGGGCCGTGTTGCTGTGTGAGTGATTGAAAAAAGTGGTATCGAGTTATTTCTTGGGTCTTATCGCGTCGGCGGTTCCTTGAATGAACGCCTTGATCTTCTCCACGTCTTCCGCGCTGAGTTTGCCGGTGAAGTCCGGCATTCCCCGCGACACAAAGGGGCCGTTGAAGACGAACTTGTCGAGATTTTCAATAAAGCTCTTGTCCACATAACCCAGATTGGGAATGTTGCCACCCTTGTCGACACCGGGGACGCCATGGCAGAACACGCAGTTGCTGACGTAAAGGTAAGTGCCTTCTTCCACCAGGGCCGGGTCGTACTTGACGCCGGTAAGAAGATTGCCGAGCTGGTGTTTCGTGAACTCCGGCATCTCCGCTTTGCCATTCAATTTGAAGGTATAAACGGTACCCGGTGTCGTCGTCTCCGAAGCGCGCTGAGTCTGGCCGAATACCCCGCCCCAGCCAGCGGCGATGGTGATGTACTGCTCGCCGTCCACCTGGTAGCTGATTGGCGCGGCAATTACGCCGGTACCCATGGGGGACTGCCACAGTACATCGCCGCTGCCGGCGTCGAACGCCATCAGCCTGGCGTCAGCGGTGCCCTGGAACACCAGGTTTCCGGCGGTGGACAGCGTACCGCCGTTCCAGGGCGCCACATGTTCATAACGCCAGCGCTCCTGCTGCTTGACCGGATCCCAGGCCAGCAGCCGGCCGAACGGTTTGCTGGAAGGTGTCTCGGCATTGATCAACATGCCGGTATTCCAGCCGATGCCGCTCATTGGTTGTCCCGGTTTGTTGCTGCCGTGCTCCTTCCAGTTTTTATCTTCCATCAGATTCAGCGGGATATTCTGCGCCGGAAAATAAGCCAGTCCGGTTTTCGGGCTGTAGGACATGGAATGCCAATTGTGTCCGCCGAAGGGGCCGGGGATAGCGTCAAAGGGTTTGTCCTCGGAGCGGGCTTCGGCGATCTCGATTGGCCGACCGTTCTTGTCATAGCCGGTGGCCCAGTTCACATCGACAAAGTTTTGCGCCGATATGAATTTGCCGTTGGTGCGATCCACGACAAAGAAGAAGCCGTTCTTCGGCGCATGCATGATCACCTTGCGCAGCTTGCCGTCAATTTTAATGTCGGCCAGGATAAGATCCTGGGTTGAGGTGTAGTCCCAGTTGTCCCCTGGTGTTTCCTGGTAGTGCCAGACGTAGTCACCGGTTTCCGGATTGATCGCCACGATGGAGGCCAGGTAAAGGTTGTCGCCGCCGGCGGGGCTGCGTTTGCGATGTACCCAGGGGTTTCCGTTACCGGTACCGATGTACATCAGGTTCAATTCCGGGTCGAACACCATGGAATTCCATACCGTGCCGCCACCGCCAGACTCCCAATACTTACCCTTGGGGTCCCAGGTCTTCGCCGCTTTGGCCATGGCTTCGTTTTCATACGGCTTGGCCGGGTCACCGGGCACGGTGAACCAACGCCATTTTTGCTTACCCGTCTCGGCATCGTAGGCGGTGATGTAACCGCGAACACCGAACTCCGCGCCGCCGTTGCCGATGATCACATTGCCGCGAAAGACGCGCGGTGCCCCGGTAACGGTATAGGGCCGGGAGCGGTCAATGATGGTGTCTTTTTCCCAAAGCTTCTTGCCGCTGTTGGCGTCCAGTGCCACCAGTCGCCCGTCCAGTGAGCCGACGAAAACCTTGCCCTTGTAAACGGCGACGCCGCGGTTCACCACATCGCAGCAGGCCTGGTACGCTTTCTCGCGGGGCACTTCCGGATCATAGCTCCACAGACGTTTGCCAGTCTTGGCGTCAAGAGCGTGCACCACACTCCAGGAGGCGGTTACGTACATGGTGCCATCCACCACGATCGGCGTGGCTTCAATGCCGCGCGTGGAGTTCAGATCGTAGGACCAGGCCAGGCCGAGCTCATCCACGTTCTTGCTGGTGATCTGCGTAAGTGGGCTGAAGCGGGTACCGGCGTAATCAAAACCATGGCTGGGCCAGTCCTTGCCACTGTCGCGGTTGGCGACTATGGAGGCCTCGTCCGGTCCGGCCTGGTCAGCCAGAACCGGCGTCGTGGCAAACAGGGACGACAGTAGTAACAGGGAGGGTATGGACGCCCTCCGGGATGCAAGCATCAAATTCATTTTCAGGTGCTCCTTTTCGTTTTTATCACGCTGCCTGTGAACGCACCGGTGCCGGAGCACCGGTGACGCTACTGATCAGAATGCCTTGAGAATTCTCAGGTTGAAACGATTGTTTTCCTTGAAACCATTTTCAACGGAAAGATCGCGCCCATAATTCGCCAGTAGCTGCACGGAAGGCGTGACGAACCAGCCACTGCCAATGGTCATCTTGGTGGTTCTGGAACGATCATCCTGGTCGGTACCGTTGATTTCGGTTTCCCCGCCGAAGGTGTGGGAAAGCCCGGCACGTAAATCCAGATTTTCACGTAGCTGATAGCGCAGGAAGGTCTGGACCTGGAACAGGGGGTCTTGCTTCAGTGTGTCCTTGTTTGCTCCAAAATCATCATTTTTTCCGTGCACGGTGACATCGGCGGCGATGTCGAGGAACACCTTCTCGGTGAGGCCGGTGATATAGCCCGCCTGCAGAGCGAACTTCCATCGGTTCTCGCCAAGGTTAAGCGCGTCGTCGTGGTCATAGGTGCCAGTAGGCACATAAACAAAAGGCGTAATACCAAAGTAGGTATTGGTTTCAGGTTTGTTCACCAACCAGACCGTGGCGGCGAGAATCAAATCGCCGAGACCATCGGCATCGCCCAGTGACTTGGTGTCGTCCTTCCCTTCCAGGTGGCCGAAGGGAAGCAGGAACTGGGGGTCAACGATGTAATCGCCAATTTTCGTGAAATGAACGCCGCGTAAAATGCCAACATGGGACTCGAGTCCGGCATCAATGGGTACGCGGTCGCCGTCACTGTAGAGGCGGTCGCGATCGGCGTACTGGTAATAGACCATGGCCAGATTGGTACCCGCGGGCAAGGCGGTGTAGTCGCCGGCGTCCACGTCCACGGCGTGGCTCTGGCCCGCCGCTACCGAGAGCGCGCCGACCAGCAGTGACAGGGCGGTCTTTTTCTTCGGTATGATGGGTTTTCGGGAAGCCGCTTTTACATTCTTGTCGTCGTTCATGAAATCGGTTCCTTGTTTCTGTTATTCGATAGAAAGCGTCGCAAAAAATAGAAGTCCTCAAAGGCGGACTGTCACCCTCGCGAACAGCCACCTCGTTGTTGTATTGCAGAGGGCGTGCCATACTTGTTTTTTTGGGAAAAATTAAAAAATACTGTGGATTGTCAGGTGTTTGAGAGACCCTGAAGCAGACCCTGAGTTCGTTGCCGGATAGATGGGTGTATCGTTTTGAAACAGTGGTGAGTACCGGCTGTATAACAACAAAACAGGATTCCGGAGAGCGCTATGCAAATTAACCCGTTCGACTTCGATCACCGTGTTAAAAAAGCCAGGCGATTGTTCGAGGAAGGCCGGGATGTGCCCCCCCAGCTACTGGACGATTCGGTGGTGCGCTCCTGGCAGCGCTCACGTCATCATGGACTGTGTCCCGATGATCGGGTCATCTTTAACGTCGTGTCCCGCACCGACGTGCGCCGCATTGGCGAGCATCATCATCTGTTATTGGATGACGTGGCGCCGGAAATGGAACTGTTGTTTCATTCATTGGGCCGCGCCAACTGGATCTTGGCCTGTATCGAGGCAGGGGGCGTGGTGATTCATGCCCTGGGTAACGAAAACCCGGCCTGTCGCGACCTCGCTCCGGCGCTGCGCGTTGGTGTCAATTTGAATGAATCCGTGGCCGGCACCAATGGTCCGGGATGCGCTCTCGCGGAGGGGCGCCCCTCGGTGGTATGCGGCAGCGAGCATTTTCTCGATGAGGCCCGTGTGTTTGCCTGTGCCGCCGTGCCGGTCCGGGACCCTTATGGTGAACTGGTGGCGGTGTTGGATGCGTCCCGGCGCCATGGCGGCCACCGCATTGGCATTCTGGAGCCGGTGGCGCTGGCCGTGCGGGCGATTGAAAACCGCATGATGCGGCGTATTGGTGGCGAGTTACGGCTGGCGATTCATTATCGCCCGGAACTGACCGATTCACCGATGCGCGGGCTGTTGCACTTTGACGGCGACGGCTGTCTGCTGGGCGCCAACCCGGTGGCCCGCCAGATGCTTGATCTCCCCATGGGGGAAGGTGGCGGCCGGCTGTGTTTCGAGACGCTATTCGAGGGGAGTATGGAGCGCGTCTGGACCGCCGGGAATACGCCGGTGGCTCTGTCCTGTCATGGCGGCTTGCAATTGTTTTGCCGGTTGGAGGGGCGGCCATCGCCGCGCTTTAGCGGCTTTTCTCCGTCGGGTCCGACGCCGGTGGGACAGCCTGACCCGCAAGCGCCTTTCCACGATGATCCCGGGGTTAACGGCTTGTTGCGCCAGGCCCAGCGGGCTTTCCACCATGATCTGCCGGTTCTGTTGCGCGGCGAGACCGGCACCGGCAAAGAGGTGATGGCGCGGTGGCTGCATCGTTCCGGGCCCCGTGCCGAGGGGCCCTTTGTGGCGGTGAACTGCTCGTCGATTCCGGCGGGTTTGATTGAATCCGAGCTGTTTGGTTACGAGGGCGGCGCTTTCACCGGTGCACGCAAGGGGGGCATGCCGGGTAAGTTCGAACAGGCCGACGGTGGCACGCTGTTCCTGGATGAAATTGGTGATATGCCACTGGAGTTGCAGGCGCGTCTTTTGCGGGTATTGCAGGAACGGGAGGTCACCCGGTTGGGGGCTACCCGTGGCACCGCGGTGCAATGTTCATTGATTTGCGCCACCCACCGGGACCTGGAACAAAGGGTGGCGGAAGGGCTGTTCCGTGAAGACCTGTTGTATCGCATTAACGGGTTGCAAATGCCGCTGCCGCCGCTGCGTCAGCGCCAGGATTTCGATGACCTGGTGCGGCACTTGCTGGCCGGGGAAGCACGGGGGGAAGAGCCGCCGGTGTTGTCCGAGGCAGCTTGGCGAGCGCTGCGGGGGCATTGCTGGCCGGGCAATATCCGTGAACTGCAACAGGCGCTGAGATTGGCGGTGGCGTTGTCGGAGGACGGTATTGTAACGGTGGAGCATTTGCCGGCTTCGCTTCGATCGCTGGCCGCGTCCTCATCGACGCGGCCTTCGGGGACCTTGCAACAGGCGGAATGTGAAACGGTGCGAGTGGCGCTGGCGCGACACAAAGGCAATGTTTCCGCCGCCGCGAAGGACCTCGGCATCGCCCGGGCGACGCTATATCGGAAAATGCGGCAGTTCGGCCTGGATTGAGCGAGGACGGATGTAAATCCAGCCTGTTGTTGATACAGAGGCTGACAGGAACAAGGCCTCCGGGTATGAGCTTGCTCAGTATTGGTTGGCAAGCCTGCTTCCCACAGAATGGCTACGAAGCCGCTGTGGGAAGCAGGCTGGCCAGCGAATCGGCCCGGACTGGAAGGGGACCGCTCTGGACAGTGGCCATATAAAAAAGCCGGCGCAGGCCGGCACAAGGCAGGGCCGCCGGGAGGCGGCCAAAAGGGGATTGGATCAGGCAGCGTCGGTAAGAACGTCGCCGAGCAATGCCTCGAACTGCTCCAGATACTGCCGGTTGTCGTGGTCCCACGGGTGGAAACCCGGTTTGAACCAGTCCAGCCAGGCCTTGGCGGTATAGCGGAAGATGCCTTTCTTGCCCAGACTGTGACGCAGCACCGAGCGCCAGCCTTTGGCGTCGAACAGACCGCCGGTAACGCGTACATTATGCGCGTAGAACGGCAGGAACAGGGCAAAGAACACAGCGGTGGAGATCACCAGGGTGGAGGTCCGCAGAGCGTAGGCGGACAGACGATCGTCGGTACCCACGGCCAGCTGATAGACGTCAAAGGCCACTGCTTTGTGCTCGGTTTCTTCCAGGGCATGCCAATTCCAAATAGCCTTGTAGCCGTCGTCCGCACCCTCCATGATTTCCGGCAGGCTGAGCAGCCCGTCGGCGAGAATCGCGGTAAGGTGTTCCAGGGCCACGGTGCCGGCCAGTTGGAAGGACTGAGGCGTGCGCTTCTGGATTTGCTTGAGCAGCGCTTCGACCAGTCGCTCCTGGGCTTTCAGGGGAACGCCGGCGTTGGCCACATGATCGTTGTACTCATCATGTTCACGGCCATGCATGGCTTCCTGGCCGATAAAGGCGGTAACCGCCTTTTTCAGCTCGGGATCCTGAACCAGCTCCCGGTAATTACGGACGCTGTCTATGAAAAAGCGTTCGCCGACCGGAAAAAACAGGCTCATGGTATTAAGAAACTGGCTGACATTGAGGCCGTCACGATGCCAAGTGAGGGCCTTCGCCGGATCCAGCTTGAAACGCAGGTTGCGGCGCGTCGGCAGAATTGAGATGGCCATAATCACGTACCTCTAATGAATGTTACATCACTCGATGATACAGTTGGCCCGGCCATCAGCAAGGCACTTCTAACAGCAGGGTTATGTCGTGACGGACAATAGACAAATCAAGGCAAATTGTTTACTTGATGCGCTGGTGGCGCACTTCCAGCGTACGTTGGCGCCGGAACAGCTGAATGTCTGGCTGGAGCAGGAGCTTGATTACCTGCTGGCCGAAGCCGGCCGGCTGCGTCTGGGAGAGGTAGTGACTCCGGAGCAGGTGATCACCACCGCGCACAAGTACGCGGCCACCATGGAACTGGGTGGCGGGGTGCCGGAACTGGTCGGCGAAATGATGGAGCGCCTGTACCAGAGTGGTACCGACAGTGATCGGTTGATCGGGGAACTGGTGGACGAGGACACCATCACCGCCACCGTGGACAAGCTGCTGGAAGTGCCGCTGTCCCGTCAGGGAATCACCTGGCTCAGCCACAACCCGGTGTTGCTGGCGCTATTGGCCGGCGGCACCCAGCTGGGTGTCAAAACCTGGCTGCATCAGGGGATACCCGAGGCAGTGCGGGGGCTGCTGGGACGCCGTGTGCCGGAGCGTTGGCGGGCCACCGCGGAGCTGCGCCTGCAGGACTGGTTGATGCGGCGGATGGAAGCGTTACTCAGTGATCCCTGGCTTTACAGCGACGAGAATCTGGCCTCGCTTCGGGAACTGATTCTGGAGGGCTGGCGCGAACTGTCCGAGCGACCGGTGGCGGAGCTGCGGGAGTTGCTGAGCAGCGAGGACATTCAGGAACTGTTCGTGATCGGCTATGACTTCTGGCGGCAGTTCCGGCACAGCGACTATTTCACCACTCTGTTGAGCGAGGGCGTGCACACCTTCTTCGACAAATACGGCAACAGTTCCCTGCTGGAGTTGCTTGAGGAAGTGGGGATCGACCGTGAGAGCATGCTGGACGATGCCCGCCGCTTCGCCCCGGGCGTGGTGCGGGTGTTGCGCGATAACGGCATGTTGGAGGCCTGGCTGCGCCGTCATCTGACGCCGTTCTTCGAAGCCCCGGAAACCCTGGCGATATTGGGCGACGAGCCGCCGGCCATCGATTGAACCGAAGCGCGGCCTGGGGACCACTGGGGTCCGCCATGGTCGAACAGCCCGCTTACACGCAACACGCAACACGCCAACACGCTAAAACGGAGCGCCGCCCGGCCGCTTCCCACAGCGACCCTGTAGCGCTTCTGTGGGATGCGTGTTGACACTCGAATCGGAACCGGCCGAATTCATCTCCCCGAACCAGCAGACGCGTCGGGGGCAGCGTGCCAGCGTGTTGCGTGCAGGCGTGTCAGCGACCAGTGGGCCGCCGACCGCGAAATTCGGGTTTAATCCGGATCACGACATCCGTCGTGGCGAAAGGTTGTGCTGATCGCGCAGCATGTCCCGTATTTTGTCTTCCTCAACCGGCCGGCTGATCAGGTAGCCCTGGATGCCGTCGCACCCCATGGCACGTAGAATTTCCAGATGCTGCGTGGTCTCCACTCCTTCCGCCACCACGCTCATGTTAAGGCTGTGCGCCATCTCGATGATGGCGCGGGTGATGGCGGCATCGTCCGCGTTCTGGGTTAAATCGGTGATGAAGGAACGGTCGATCTTCAAGGTGTCCACCGGAAAGCGCTTGAGGTAACTGAGCGAGGAATAACCGGTGCCGAAATCATCCAGCGACAGGCCGATGCCCCGTGAGCGCAGCCGTTCCAGCAAGGCGATATTCTGCTCCAGATCCTCCATGATCAGGCTTTCGGTCAATTCCAGTTCCAGCAGATGGGCGGGCAGGCCGGTGAGTTCGAGGATGCGGTCGATGACGTCGGCCAGATTGCCCTTGCGGAATTGGTGGGCGGACAGGTTCACCGATACCCGGATATCCCCCAGCCCCTGCTTGTGCCACTGGCGCGCCTGGCGGCAGGAGCGCTCCAGCACCAGTTCGCCGATGGCGGAGATCAGGCCGGACTCCTCCGCCAGCGGGATGAACTCCGACGGTGGCAGCAACCCCATGCTCGGGTGTTGCCAGCGCACCAGAGCTTCCACCGAGGACACCGCGTTGCTGGCCAGGTCCATTTTCGGCTGGTAGTGGACCACGAACTCGTTTTTGAAGATGGCCTTGCGCAGGCTGGTTTCCAGCGCCAGTTGCTCCACCGACGCCACCTGCATGCCGCTGCGGTAGAACTGGTAGTTGTTGCCGCCGCTGCGTTTGGCCTGATGCACCGCCATGTCGGCCTGGTTGATCATTGGCTGGGCGTCCATGGCGGTGGACGGGAACAGGCTGATGCCGATGCTGGCGCCCAGCAGCAGCTCGTGGCCGTCGATCAGGAACGGCTTCTTCATAGCGTTGATGATCTTCTGGCACAGAGCGCCGATTTGTGGCTCTCCGCCGCAGTTATCCAGCACCAGGGCGAACTCGTCGCCGCCGACCCGGGCCAGACTCTCCTCTCCGGGGCCGCATTGCGAGATGCGGTCGGCGGCCAGTTTCAGCAGGCGATCGCCGATTTCGTGGCCGAGCGATTCGTTGATCGGCTTGAAGCGGTCCAGGTCGATCATCAGCAGTGCCACCCGGGAGCGGTTGAGACGCCCCAGGGTGAGTGCCTTGTGCAACCGCTCGCGGAACAGAGTGCGATTGGGCAGGCCGGTCAGGCGGTCGTAGTTGGAGAGGAAGCGGACCCGTTCCTCCGCCTCCTTGCGCGAGGTGAGATCGGAAATCATGCCCACGTAGCGGATCACCCGCTGACGTTCATCGAGCACGCTGCTGATCTGCACCCATTCGGGAAAGATCTCGCCGTTGCGCCGGCGCCCGGTGATCTCGCCTTCCCAGAAGCCGTTGCGGCGCAGCCCCAGGCGGATGGTGTGGTAGAGATTGCGGTGGCGGCGGGCATGCTCGCTGTCGGCGATGCTCTTGCCGTTCATCTCTTCCTCGCGATAGCCGGTGATCTGCTCGAAACGGGCGTTGGCGGCGAGGAAGCGGAACTGCCGGTCAAGGATGAAGATGCCTTCCGGCGCATTCTCGAAGACGGTGGCGGCCAGACGTTGCTGTTCCTGGGCTTCGCGCTGAGAGGTGATATCGCGGCGGGTACCGATCATGCGGATGGCCCGGCCATTATCGTCCCACTCCACCACACGGCCGTCGTCTTCCAGCCAGCACCAGTGCCCTTGCTTGTGGCGTAGCCGGTAAATGGCGTGATAGCGATCGGTCTCGCCCTTGAAGTGGGCGACCATGCCGCGGCGGATGGTGGGAAAGTCGTCCGGGTGAACCAGCTGCTTGAGATCACCGAAGAAGTTGCCGAAGTATTCGTTCTCGTAGCCAAGCAGCCGGTCGAAATTGGTGTGGTAGTTGGAACCGGTGTTCAGGTTCCAGTCCCACAGGCCGATATTGCTGGCCTCCAGCGCCAGCTCCAGGCGCTCGCCGGTGGCGGTGAGCTCCCGATTCGCCACTTCCAACGCCCGGGTGCGCTCGCTGACCATGGATTCGAGCCGGTCGTTGGCCTCCTGCAGGCGTCGTCGCGCCTCCTTCCGCTCGCAAATCTCCTCGGCCAGCTTTTCGTTCAGCGCCTCGGCATTGGCACGGGCCCGGTCCAGGTAGTCGATCAGGGCGGTGTTGCTGATCTGCAGGTCCAGGGCACGGTGAGAGGTGCTGTTGATGTAACGGGCGGTGAGAAACAGAAAGCCGGCGATGGCAAGTAAAGTGGTGGCCAGGGCGGGATTGTCCGGTTGTGTCAGCAGCAATTGGGTAAAGGCGGGGGTCAGCAGCAGCGCCTGATAGCTCACCACGGTGAACAGATGGCTGCTGTAGGCGGCCAGCGCCACGATACCCAGACCAATGCCCAGGCAACCCAGGGTCAGCTGTGCATAGAACAGGGACTCGTCCGGGGTGGTGGACTGGAGGTTCAGCAGTAGGCCGCCAAGCCCCAGCAGCAGACCGGAGATCAGGACGAACAGCGAGATGTAACGGCGCAACTGGCGGTGGTCGGTATCCTCGTCCAGGTCCCAGGATTGCAGCCACAGGATGCGCGCCGCTATGAAGGTCAGCGTCAGCGCCGCCCATCCCAGCAGCAATAGCAGGGACACCGGCGTGGCCCAGTAGGCCGCCAGGGTGACCAGCACGGTGGCCGCTTCCAGCATGCTCATGCCACGCAAGCCGGCACTCAAGTGGCGGCACTGGGCACGCATCACCGCATGGCGGGAATGATCCATATGTTGCTGAGTTAACGTAGACACGGACTCGGGTTCCAGGCTCGTGGACGGCCTTTTTGTTTTGCAGTTTACCCACGCCAGTGCGGGAAAGGAAACCACGTAGGGAGCACCGCGCGTGCGATTGATCACGGATGCGTCGATTGCCGCAAAGCCAGCGCCGGCTTTCGCTGGTTCTGATAAACTCCAGGCCCATGGATGACGTAACCACACTTCTTGAAGGCCTCAACCCGGCCCAACGCGACGCGGTCGCCGCGGAAGACCGCCATTTGCTGGTGCTGGCCGGCGCCGGCTCCGGTAAAACCCGGGTGCTGGTGCACCGCATTGCCTGGCAGATCGCCACTGAACAGGCTTCGCCGTTCGGTATTCTCGCGGTCACCTTCACCAATAAGGCGGCGGCGGAAATGCGCGGCCGCATCGAACAGCTGCTGGCCATGCCCGCCGGCGGGATGTGGGTGGGCACCTTCCACGGCATCGCTCACCGTCTGTTGCGCTCGCACTGGCAGGAAGCGCGCCTGCCGCAGAGCTTCGAGATCATCGACGCCGACGATCAGCAGCGGCTGGTGAAGCGGGTGATCCGTGAATTGGGACTGGACGAGCAGCGCTGGCCGGCGCGCCAGGCCACCTGGTTCATCAACGGCCAGAAGGATGAGGGGCTGCGCGCGGCGCACATGGATGTCAGCGGCGGCGATCTGTTCGCCGTGACCATGCAGAAGATCTACCTGGCCTATGAGGAAGCTTGTGAGCGTGCCGGTCTGGTGGACTTCAATGAAATGCTGCTGCGGGTGCTGGAGCTGTTTCGCGACAATGATGACCTGCGCGGCCACTATCAGCGCCGCTTCCGCCATATCCTGGTGGATGAATTCCAGGACACCAACGCCATCCAGTACGCCTGGTTGCGGCTGCTGGCGGATGACCATAACGCGGTCACCATCGTCGGCGACGACGACCAGTCCATCTACGGTTGGCGTGGCGCCAAAATCGAGAACATTCATCGCTTCAGTCGTGACTTCCCGGACACCAGGGTGATCCGCCTGGAGCAGAACTACCGCTCCACCAGCACAATCCTGGAAGCGGCCAACGCGGTGATCGACAACAACCCGGACCGGCTCGGCAAGCAGTTATGGACCGAGGGAGGCAAGGGGGACCCGATTCGCCTCTATGCCGGGTTCAACGAGGTGGACGAAGCCCGTTTTGTCGCCGGCAAAGTGGAAAGCCTGGTGCAGCAGGGTACCAATCGCAATGACATGGCGGTGCTGTACCGTTCCAATGCGCAGTCCCGGGTGTTGGAGGAGGCGTTTCTGCAGGCCGGTATCCCTTATCGTATTTACGGCGGCCAGCGCTTCTTCGAGCGGGCGGAAATCCGTAACGCGCTGGCTTATCTGCGACTGCTTAACAACCGGCAGGCGGATGCCGCCTTCGAGCGGGTGGTGAACACGCCGACCCGGGGCATTGGCAACAAGACCCTGGAAGCGGTGCGCGAGCAGGCCCGCATGCGCGGTATTCCGCTCTGGGACGCGGCGGTGGCCACCGTCAATGAGCGCCTGCTCAGCCCTCGGGCCAGCAACGCCCTGCTGGCGTTCCTGCAATTGGTGGATCAAATGGCGGCCGACACCGAGGCGCTGGATCTGGCGGAAACCACCGAGCATGTGATCGCCGCCAGTGGCCTGCTGGATTTTCATGGTCAGGAGAAAGGCGACAAGGGGCAGCAGCGGGTGGAAAACCTGCAAGAACTGGTGTCCGCCACGCGCCAGTTCGGTGAGGGTGACGAGGAATCCGATCTGGATCCGCTCACCGCCTTCCTCGATCACGCCGCCCTGGAAGCCGGTGACGGTCAGGCGGAGGCATTCGAGGACGCGGTACAGATGATGACACTGCACTCCGCCAAGGGCCTGGAGTTCCCGGTGGTGTTCATCACCGGCCTGGAAGAAGGGTTGTTTCCCCATCAGATGTCCTCGGAGGAGCCCGGCCGGCTGGCCGAGGAGCGGCGGCTCTGTTACGTGGGTCTGACCCGGGCCATGCGCGAGCTGTATCTGACCTACGCCGAGAGCCGGCGCCTGTTCGGCAACGAGACCCTCAACCCGCCCAGTCGTTTTCTGCGCGAGATTCCCGGTGAGTTGGTGGAGGAAGTGCGGGTGCGGGCGGCGGTGAGCCGGCCGGTGGGCCGCCGCGGCACGGTGCGCCAGGAGGAGGCCAACGGTATCGGCCTGGGCGCGCGGGTGGTGCATCCCAAATTCGGAGAGGGTACGGTATTGCACTTCGAGGGGCAGGGGCCCAATGCCCGTCTGCAAATCAACTTCGATGGCGTGGGGACCAAATGGCTGGTCAGCCAGTATGCCCGCCTGGATGTGCTGTAGATGGACTTGCTGTAGCGTGCGGTAGACAGAAGTCCCATAGACAGCGATACCGTAAACAGAAATAAGATTCGTGCCCGATCATGGCGGGCACATACTTACAACAACCCGAAGGGGAGAGACTTACCAATGGACCGTCGCAAATTTGTTTCCGCCCTGGGCCTGGGGCTGGGTGCCGCCGCCTTGGCGGGCTGTGGCCAGGAAGAAAAACCGGCCGTGGCCGAACAGAACGCCACCGCTGGTGGTGAAAAGAAAGCCGAAGCCTTGAAATGGGATCTGGTCACCACCTGGCCGAAGAATTACCCCGGCCTTGGTACCGGAGCCAACCGCTTCGCGGAACGCGTCAATGCCATGTCCGGCGGCCGTCTGACGGTCAAGGTACACGGTGCCGGTGAGTTGGTACCCGCCACCGAGGTGTTTGACGCGGTCCGTTCCGGCAGTGCCCAGATGGGGCACTCCACGCCTTATTACTGGAAGGGCAAGCATCCGGCCACACCCTTTTTTACCACCATTCCCTTTGGTTTGACCGCCTGGGAAATGAACGGCTGGCTCAATTTCGGTGGTGGTCAGGCGCTGTGGGAAGAACTGTACGAGCCGTTCAACCTGCAGCCGCTGGCGTGCGGTAACAGCGGCACGCAAATGGCTGGCTGGTTCAACAAGGAAATCAATTCCGTCGATGACCTCAAGGGGTTGAAGATCCGCATGCCCGGCCTGGCCGGCGAGGTGATCAAGCGCCTGGGTGCGATCCCGGTGCAGATGCCCGGCGGCGAGGTGTTCACCTCCCTGCAGACCGGTGCCCTGGATGCCGCCGACTGGGTTGGTCCCTATAACGACCTGGCCTTCGGTCTCTACAAGGTGGTCAAGTACTACTACTACCCCGGTTGGCAGGAGCCGGGTTCGGCATTGGAGCTGATCATCAACAAGGACGCCTGGAACAGCCTGCCGGAGGACTTGCAGAACATCGTCCGTTCCGCCGCCGAGGCCGAGAACCAGCATATCCTGGACGAGTTCACCGCCCGCAACGCCGATGCGCTCAAGCAACTGGTCAATGAGCACGGGGTGCAGCTGCGCCGCTTGCCGGATGATGTCCTGATGGCGCTGAAGGACACCAGCGATCAGGTGATTGAAGAGGTGATCGCCGGGAATGAGCTGTCACGGCGTATCTATGAGTCCATCGTCGCTTTCCGCGATGCCTCCATGCCCTATCAGGAAATCGCCGAACAGGCCTTGCTCAACAGCCGTACCCTGGTGTTGAAGGACGCCTGACAGGCTGCTCCTACAATTGGAACTATGAAGCCGCTGTGGGAAGCTTGCTTGCAAGCGAATGGCCAACGGCCCGGAGGGCATTCGCGGCCGAGGCCGCTTCCCACGGCGGCTTCGTAGTTATCTCCCAATTCATGTCCCCAAGGCCCGCGCCCCCTTTCCTAGCGAGGCACGGCCCGGGTACGACCGCTGTCGTCGATGGCGACAAAGGTGAAGTGCCCTTCGGTAACCTTGGCCAACTCCCCGGTATCTTCCCGAATCCACACTTCCACCTGGATCTGCATCGAACTGCGGCCGATATCGAGCAGTTGGGTGTAGCAGCTCACCACGGCGCCTACTGGCACCGGGCGCAGGAACGCCATGGAATCCACCGCCACGGTGGCAATGCGCCCCTTGGCGGTGGCGCGGGCGGTTACCGAACCGGCCAGGTCCATCTGGGACACCAGCCAGCCACCGAAAATATCGCCGTTCCAGTTGGCGTTTTGCGGCATGGCAATGGTTTGCAGGGCCAGGGTGCCCTTGGGTTGGGGGATGTCGTCGCTGGGATCGGTCATCTTGTTATCCATATAGCAGGTGAGGCAGCCAGGTCGCCAGTTGAGGGAATAGCGCCAGGATACCGAGCATAATGATTTGGATGAAGACAAAGGGTACCACGCCCCGGTAAATATGGGTGGTACGGACTTCCGGCGGTGCCACTCCTCGCAGATAGAACAAGGCTATGCCGAAGGGCGGCGTCAGGAAGGAGGTTTGCAGGTTGAGGGCGATCATCACCCCCAGCCAGATCGGGTCCAGGCCCATGCCCAGCAGAATCGGCCCGACGATCGGCACCACCACGAAGGTGATCTCGATGAAGTCGAGGATGAAGCCGAGCAGGAAGATGATCACCATCACCATCAGGGTGGCGCCGAGAACACCGCCGGGCAGGGCATCGAACAGATGCTGCACCGCCTCTTCCCCGCCGAAGGCGCGGAACACCATGGTGAACAGGCTGGCGCCGATCATGATCATGAACACCATGGAGGTGAGCCGGGCGGCGCCGTGCACGGTCTCGCGCAAAATGGTGAAATTAAGATGACGGTTGGCGGCGGCCAGGATCAGGGTGCCGAAAGCGCCGACACCGGCTGCCTCGGTGGGCGTGGCCAGTCCGGCCAGGATCGAGCCCAATACGGCGAGAATCAGCAGCAGAGGCGGAATCAGGCCACCCAGCGCCGCCATCAGGCCGGTACGCTCATTGCCGTCGCCATCGTCGCGCTCCAGCGCCGGCACCTGCTCCGGCCGCAACAGGCTCACCGCCGTCATATAGATCAGGTAGAGCACGACCAGCACCAGCCCCGGAATCAGGGCACCGACGAACAGGTCGCCCACCGACACCGTTTCCAGGGCCCAGGCGCCCTGACGCAGTTGCGCCTCCTGGTAGGCGGTGGAAAGCACGTCGCCGAGCAGCACCAGGGCAATGGACGGGGGAATGATCTGGCCCAGGGTCCCGGTGGCGCAAATCAGGCCGGTGGCCAGGGAGGGCTGGTAGCCCCGGCGCAGCATGGTGGGCAACGTCAGCAGGCCCATGGTGACCACGGTGGCGCCGACGATGCCGGTGCTGGCGGCGAGCAAGGCCCCCACCAGAATGATGGAGAAACCCAGGCCGCCCGGCAGCCGCCCGAACAGCAGCCCCATGCTGGCCAGCAGCTTCTCCGCCACCCGCGACTTCTCCAGCATCACGCCCATGAACACGAATAACGGGACGGCGATCAGGGTGGTATTACTGATGATGCCGAACAGTCGGCCGGGCAGGAAGGTCAGGTCGTTTATCGAAACCATGCTGGTGGCCAGGCCGCCGACGGCGAACAACAGGGCGACACCGCCGAGACAGAAGGCCACCGGGTAGCCGCTGAGCAGTACCAGGCCCACGGCCAGGAACATGGAAAGCGGCAGAATCATGTCCATGGATGGGTCTCCTGGTCTTCGCGGTCCACGGGTTGAGGGGCTCCGGCCAGGGTCATGGCATGGCGCAACAGATCCGCCAGCGCCTGGATTCCCAGCAGTACGGGCATCACCAGCAGCAGACTCTTGAGTATGAAGACCAGGGGAAGGCCGCCATTGTCCGATTTCTCCAGCCCCGCCCAGCTGTGCACCACATAGTCCAGGCTCAGCGTGAAAATCGCCACGCAGATGGGCAGCAGCAGAAACAGCGTGCCCAGCAGGTTCACCAACGCTTGCCGGCGCGGACCCCAGTGCTGATAGAGCACGTCCACCCGCACATGCTCGTCCTGGGCCAGAGTGTAACCGGCGCAGAGCATGAAGACGGCGCCATGCAAATAAGTGATGCTTTCCTGCAGAGCGATGTTGCCGATGCCGAGTCCGTAGCGCATTACCACCACCAGCACCATCAGGAATACCATAAGCAGGACGCACCAGGAGACGGCTCTGCCGACGACGCAGGTCAGGTGGTGCAGGGCCCGCTGGAAATGGGCCAGTCTCGGGGAATGGAGGACGGTCACGTTGTTATGTCACTGATCAAGAATTCGGCGGCGATTATACGGATCAGGCCGCCCGGGGTCAGCCAACAATGGACATTTGGTGGCCAATTCCGGCCCGGCGGCCTGCCGGGTATGGCATTAGAGGGTAGTGCAACCGTCACCCGGATGTAATCTTGTTGTCATATACGGAATCTAGCATGCCCCCTGCCTGAAAGAACAAACCGGGGTGGATCAACGCCGGTGCCATGAAACCAGGAGGCTTACTGTGAACGTTAAACTGAAAGCGTCGATTGTTGGGGCCGCCGCTGCTCTGGCTCTCGCCACCGCGCCGGCGACCGCTATCGCCCGCGACACCATCTCCATCGTGGGTTCCTCAACTGTATACCCGTTCGCTACCACCGTTGCCGAGCGTTTCGGCCGTGGCGGCAACCCCACGCCCAAGATCGAGTCCACCGGCTCCGGCGGCGGTCTGAAGCTGTTCTGCCAAGGCGTTGGCACGGATACTCCGGATATCACCAACGCGTCCCGCCGCATGAAGAAGTCCGAGTTCGAACAGTGCCAGAGCAACGGCATCAAGGACATCACCGAAGTGGTTATCGGCTATGACGGTATCGTTATGGCCAACTCCGCCAAAGCCACCCATATCGACCTGACCCTGCGCGACATCTTCCTGGCACTGGCCAAGGAAGTGCCGGATCCCAAGGGTGGCGAGAAGCTGGTGCCGAACCCCTACAAAACCTGGAAGGAAGTGAACTCCTCCCTGCCGGACACCAAGATTGAAGTGCTGGGTCCGCCGCCGACTTCCGGTACCCGTGATGCCTTCAACGAACTGGCTATCGAAGGCGGTTGTAAAACTTTCGACTGGCTGAAGGCCATCAAGGACGAAGACAAAAACAAGTACAAGGCGATCTGCCGCAGCATCCGTGAAGACGGTGCCTATGTGGAAGCCGGCGAAAACGACAACCTGATCGTGCAAAAGCTGGTATCCAACCCGAATGCCCTTGGCGTATTCGGTTACTCCTTCCTGGATCAGAACCGCGGTAAGGTGCAGGGTGCCAAGATCAACGGCGTGGCTCCGGCCATGGAAGTGATCGCCAGCGGCGAGTACCCGGTATCCCGGTCCCTGTACTTCTACGTGAAGAAAGCGCACGTGGGCGTGGTTCCCGGTATCGAGGGCTACATCAAGGAATTCACCAGCGAGCGTGCCTGGGGGCCGGAAGGTTACCTGGTGGACAAAGGCATGATTCCGCTGCCGGATGACAAGCGCGCCGAAATGGCCAAACAGGCCCAGGGCCTGGCCAGCATGACCGGTAGCGAGCTGTAATTCAGGGAGTGCGGATCGCAAGGATGCGTCATCTCGAGCCCGGTGGTCTTGGCCATCGGGCTTTTTCGCCCTCTGGGCAGAAGGCGGTTTGTTGGCCAAAACCCGCGGGTTTTGGCGAGCAAACAATGATCTCGGAGTAGCTGAGCATGCAAACAGGCAATCTGTTGCTGTTGCTGATCGTGATGGTGGCACTGGCCTACTACCTGGGCCATCAGCGGTCACTGGCTTTGGCACGGCCGTTGGGGGGCATCCGTCACCTCCACTCCCTGCCGTTCTATTACGCCATGCGCGCGGCCCTGTGGTGCGCTCTGCCAGCGCTGCTGATATTGGGGGGCTGGCTGGCGTTCGACGATACCATTATCCGCCAGACGGTGATGCAGGGGCTTCCCGAGGCGCTTCGGCCGGACAGTGACGGCGCCCGGGGTCTGTTGCTCAGTCAGATCCAGAACGTCGCCAGCGGCGCGCTGTCCCCCGAGTCGGTGGACCCGGCCATCGCCGCCGCCGCCGAGCGTCTCAACAACCTGCGAACCACCAGTGCCATGGCGTTGACCGTGGTGGTGATCGCGGTGGGGCTGGTCGGCGCCGCCTGGGGCTGGGTGAAAATCGCGCCGCAACTGCGGGCCCGGCAGCAGGTTGAATCGATCCTGCGCGTGATCTTCATGTTGTGTGCCACGGTGGCGATTCTGACTACCGTGGGCATCCTGATGTCCGTGTTGTTCGAGTCGATCCGCTTTTTCCAGAAAGTGTCTCCGGCGGAGTTCCTGTTCGGGCTGCAATGGAGCCCGCAAACCGCATTGCGGGCCGATCAGGTGGCGTCCTCCGGTGCCTTCGGGGCGATTCCGCTGTTCGTCGGCACCCTTTTGATTTCCACCATCGCGTTATTGGTGGCGGTGCCGATCGGATTGATGTCGGCGATCTACCTCGCCGAGTACGCCCCGCCCAAGGTACGTTCGGTGGCCAAACCCATGCTGGAGATTCTCGCTGGTGTGCCGACGGTGGTGTACGGCTTCTTCGCCGCTCTCACGGTGGCGCCCTTTATTCGTGGCGTCGGTGAGAGTATCGGGCTCGACGTGGCCTCGGAATCGGCGCTGGCGGCGGGGCTGGTGATGGGGGTGATGATCATCCCGTTCGTATCCTCCCTGTCCGACGATGTGATCACCGCGGTACCCCAGGTGATGCGTGACGGCTCTCTGGGGCTGGGGGCCACCCGCTCCGAAACCATCCGTAAAGTGGTGTTCCCGGCGGCGCTGCCGGGGATCATGGGCGGCATTCTGCTGGCGGCGTCCCGCGCCATCGGTGAGACCATGATCGTGGTGATGGCCGCTGGTCTGGCCGCCAACCTGACCGCCAACCCGCTGGACGCGGTGACCACCGTCACGGTGCAAATCGTCACCCTGCTCACCGGAGACCAGGAGTTCGACAGCGCCAAGACCCTGGCCGCCTTCGCGTTGGGTCTGATGCTGTTCCTGACCACGTTGTGTCTGAACATTCTGGCGCTGCATATCGTCAAGAAATACCGCGAGCAATACGAATGATCGGGCCCAGGGCACCGCAGTGGAGAATCATCGCATGAGTAAAACCACCGAGCAGGTACGCAAATCCCTGGCCCGCCGATACCGCGCCGAGCGCCGCTTCCGGGCCTACGGGATTATTTCCATCGCCATCGGTCTGGCGGCGTTGGCGATTTTGTTCACCGATATCATCGGCAAGGGGCACAGTGCGTTCTTCGAGCACTACGTCAAGCTGGATATCACCTTCAACGAGCAAACGCTGGACATCGAAAACGCCGGTGATCCGGAGCAACTGAACTACGGCAACTATGACGGCATCGTCCGGGAGGCCCTCAAGGCGCGTTTCCCGGGGGTGACCGAACGTCTCCAGGTACGGGAGCTGAGCGCGTTGATGAGCATCGGCGCCGGCTATGAGTTGCGCGATCTGCTGAGGGAGAACCCTGAGTGGTTGGGTACCACCCAGACCTTGTGGCTGCTGGCGGACGATGACGTGGACCTGTTCCTCAAGGCCGGTGAGAAGGGCCGCGAGGACAGCCGCATGAGCGCGGAGCAGAAAGCCTGGATCACGGAACTGGAAGCGGCCGGCGATACCGAACGTCGCTTCAACGCCTCGTTCTTCTCCAGCGGGGACTCCCGTGAACCGGAGCTGGCGGGGATCTGGAGCGCGGTGGTGGGTTCCTTCTTCACCATGCTGGTGACCCTGTGTCTGTCGTTCCCCATCGGTGTGGCCGCGGCGATCTATCTGGAGGAGTTCGCGCCGAGAAACCGCTTCACCGATTTTATCGAGGTGAACATCAACAACCTGGCGGCGGTGCCCTCGATCATCTTTGGTCTGCTCGGTCTGGCGATCTTCATCAACCTGTTCGGCGTGCCGCGTTCGGTGCCGGTGCTGGGCGGTCTGGTGCTGACGCTGATGACACTGCCGACCATCATCATCACCAGCCGGGCCTCGATCAAAACGGTGCCGCCGTCGATTCGCGAAGCGGCCATGGGGCTGGGGGCCTCGCGCATGCAGGTGGTGTTGCATCACGTGCTGCCGCTGGCCCTGCCCGGCATGCTCACCGGCGCCATTATCGGCATGGCCCAGGCGCTGGGTGAAACCGCGCCGCTGCTGTTGATCGGCATGGTCGCCTTTATCGTCGACATTCCCACCGGCCCGCTGGATGCGTCCACGGTATTGCCGGTGCAGATTTACCTTTGGGCGGACAGCCCCGAGCAGTCCTTCGTGGCCATGACCTCCGCGGCCATCATGGTGTTGCTCGCCTTCCTGATCGCCATGAACACCTTGGCGGTTGTACTGCGTAAACGTCTCGAGCGTCGCTGGTAAGCGCCTCGCTAGCAGAGGAGATGACCGATGGACACCGCTGAGAAACTGGACAAGAACGCTTCCGGTCGGAATCATGCCGAGGAGCCGATGATCGACCTGGAAGAGCAGCCCATGCAGGAAACCCGATACCCGGAACACACCGTAGGCACGCCGTTCGTGGACGACCCGAAAATGCGTTTGCGCGACGTCGACGTGTTCTATGGCGACAACCAGGCGATCCACAAGGTCAGCCTGGACATTGGCAAGAATGAAGTGGTGGCCCTGATCGGTCCGTCCGGTTGTGGCAAATCGACTTTTCTGCGCAGCCTCAACCGTATGAACGACACCATCGATATCTGTCGTGTGACCGGTGAGCTGTTTCTGGAAGACCAGGATCTCTATGATCCGAAAATGGATGTGGTGGAGCTGCGTGCCCGGGTGGGCATGGTGTTCCAGAAGCCCAACCCATTCCCCAAATCCATCTATGACAACGTGGCCTATGGGCCGCGTCTGCATGGTCTGGCCAACAAAAAATACGAGCTCGATGAGATCGTGGAAACCAGTCTGCGCAAGGCCGGCCTGTGGGACGAGGTAAAGGATCGCCTGCACGCGCCGGGCACCGGTCTTTCCGGTGGACAGCAGCAGCGGTTGTGTATCGCCCGCACCATCGCGGTCAGCCCGGAAGTGGTGTTGATGGACGAGCCGTGTTCCGCGCTGGATCCGATCGCCACGGCCAAGATCGAGGAACTGATCGACGAACTGACCGAGTCCTACACCATCGCCATCGTCACCCACTCCATGCAACAGGCGGCGCGGGTGTCCAATCGGACAGCGTATTTCCATCTGGGTCGTCTGATCGAGGTGAATGACACCGAGACCGTGTTCACCAAGCCGGAACACGAGCTTACCGAAGCCTACATCACCGGTCGGTTCGGCTGACGCCCGGACGTTGAGGAGAGTGCCCCATGGATCGCACCTATTTTGGTCAACACAGCTCATCGCAGTTCAACGAGGCGTTGGAATCCATCCGTAACCATTTGATGGAAATGGGTGGTCTGGTGGAGAAGCAGGTCGTGGATGCGCTGGACGCGCTGCTGCGCGCCGACTCCGACCTGGCGGAAAAAGTCATGCAGGCGGAGGACAAAGTCGACAAGCTGGAAATCCAGATCGACGAAGAGTGTGCCCGGGTCCTGGCCCTGCGCCAGCCGGCCGCGTCCGATCTGCGCCTGATCATCGCGGTGACCAAGGCGGTGTCCGATCTCGAGCGGATCGGCGACGAGTCCGCCAAGATCGCCGCCATGGCGCTGCAATTGTCCGAGGAAGGCGAATCGCCGCGCGGCTATGTGGAAGTGCGTCATATCGGTAACCATGTGCGCAACATGCTGCGCGATACCCTGGATGCCTTCGCCCGCTTCGATGCCGACAAGGCTCTGGACGTGGCGGCGGAGGACAACGAGGTGGACCTGGAATACCGCTCGGCCATGCGTTCCCTGGTGACCTTCATGATGGAAGATCCGCGTGCCATTTCCCGCGTGCTCAACATCATCTGGTCGCTGCGGGCGCTGGAGCGCATCGGCGACCATGCCCGCAATATCGCCGAGCAGGTGATCTTCCTGGTGAAGGGCAAGGACGTCCGCCACATCTCCATGGACGAGATGGAAGAGAAGGTCAAAGGCTAAGACGCTGTCACGCAACACGCTTGCACGCGAATGAGGGGGGCGACCTTGCGGTCGCTGCTGATGTTGACCCTGGAGGAGGTTGACAGACGGTGGGGCGTGGCAACGCTATTATTTGCGTGTTGCGTGTTGCGTGTTGCGTGTTGCGTGTTGCGTGTTGCGTGTTGCGTGTTGCGTGTTTAATATATCCGTTATTCCGGATATACGGATTAAGCTATGAACCTGACCGTCACGCAACTATGTAAATGCCTTGCCGATGAGAACCGCCTGCGGCTCATGGCCCTGATGGAAAAGGAGCGGGAAATCTGCGTCTGCGATCTGGTTGCAGCCCTGGACTCGCCCCAATCCACGGTGTCCCGTCATCTGGCACAGCTGCGCCAGTGTGAACTGGTGGTGGCGCGCCGTGAGGGCACCTGGATGCACTACCGGCTCAATCCGGCGCTGCCGGAATGGGCGATCGCCACCCTCGACACCCTGTTGCCGCCCGCCCGGGAGCAACTGGGGATTACCCCCATCGACACGGCATGCTGCTAACCCTTAATTCTGGAGCGCGATCATGGCCATCCCTCTGAAGTTGCTGTTCCTGTGTACTGGCAATTCCTGCCGCTCGATCATCGCCGAAGCCCTGGCGAACCAGCTGGGCGAGGGGCGGATTCGTGCCGCCAGCGCTGGCAGCCGGCCCAGCGGCCAGGTGCATCCCCGTGCCCTGGCGGTGCTGGAACGTCATGGCATCCCGGTGGGCGAGCCCTCCTCCAAATCCATGGACGACTTGGAAGGCGAGCATTTCGACGCCATCGTGACGGTCTGCGACGCCGCCGCTGGCGAGTCGTGCCCGGTCTGGCTGGCGGATACCGCCAAATCCCACTGGGGGATTCCCGATCCGGCCACGGCGCAGGGCGATGACGCTGCCATCGACGCCGTATTCGAGGCCACCTACGAGCGGCTGCGGGGCCGCATCGAGGACCTGGTGGCGCTGGATCTCGAGAATCTGAACGCCCTGGGATTGACCGCGTCCTTGCAGAAAATTCATCGCTCCCACGGTGAACACTGATCATGCTGCTGGCGGTACTGATCTTCATCGCCACCCTGACGCTGGTGATCTGGCAACCCCGGGGGCTGGGTATCGGTTGGAGCGCCGGCGCGGGGGCCCTGGTGGCCCTGCTCACCGGTGTCATTCATCTCGATGACATTCCCGTGGTCTGGGACATCGTCTGGAACGCCACCTTCGCGTTCATCGCCATCATCATCATCAGCCTGATCCTGGACGAAGCCGGGTTCTTCGAATGGGCGGCGCTGCATGTGGCCCGCTGGGGCGGTGGCCATGGTGGCCGGCTGCTGGCGGCGGTGGTGTTGCTCGGTGCCCTGGTGGCGGCGGTGTTCGCCAACGACGGGGCGGCGCTGATTCTGACCCCCATTGTTTTTGAAATGCTGCTGGCGCTGGGATTCGGACCCGCCGCCACCCTGGCGTTCATCATGGCGGCGGGTTTTATCGCCGACACCGCCAGCCTGCCTCTGGTGGTCTCGAATCTGGTCAACATCGTCTCCGTGGACTTCTTCGATATCGGCTTCGGCGAATACGCCACGGTGATGGCGGTGGTGAATCTGGTGTCGGTTTCGGCGTCCCTGTTGGTGCTGTGGTTGTTCTTTCGCCGCGATGTGCCCGCAGGGTATGAGATAGCCAAGCTGCGCCAGCCTCGCGAAGCGATCAAGGACCCCAGAACCTTCCGGGCCGGTTGGTGGGTGCTGGTGCTATTGCTTGGCGGCTTCTTTTTCGCCGAGCCCATGGGAGTGCCGGTGAGCTTGATCGCGGGTATCGGCGCCTTGGTGCTGTTCCTGATTGCCCGTCATGGTCATCACATTTCCACCATGAAAGTACTGCGCGGCGCGCCCTGGAATATCGTGGTGTTCTCTTTGGGCATGTACCTGGTGGTCTACGGCTTGCGTAACGCCGGCCTCACCGATGCCGTCGCCGGGGTGTTGAACCAACTGGCACGGCAGGAGTTGTGGGTCGCCACGCTGGGCACCGGCTATATCGCCGCCGGGCTGTCCTCGATCATGAATAACATGCCCACGGTGCTGGTGGTGGCGTTGTCCATTGACGATAGCCAGGCCGGTGGCCTGGTACGCGAAGCGATGATTTACGCCAACGTCATCGGCAGCGATCTGGGGCCGAAAATAACGCCCATCGGCAGCCTGGCGACGTTGCTGTGGCTGCATGTTCTGGCCCGTAAGGGCATGAAAATCGGTTGGGGTTACTACTGCCGCGTGGGCATTGTCCTGACCCTGCCGGTGTTGACCATCACGCTGCTGGCTCTGGCCGGTTGGTTGGCGGTGCTGTCATAAGCGAGAAATGAAACATGAATGATTTGCCCAATGTGAAAGCGGACCTGTTCCGCATGCCGGACCGGCGGCAACTGGGCGCGGCCAGCACCCATCCGCCGCGCGTGTTGCTGCTGTACGGCTCCCTGCGGGAGCGTTCCTTCAGTCGTCTGGCGGTGGAAGAAGCCGCGCGTCTGCTTGAAGCCATGGGCGCGCAAACCCGCATCTTCGACCCCCGTGGCTTGCCGCTGCCCGATGCGGAACCGGCGGATCACCCCAAGGTGGCGGAGTTGCGCGATCTGGCCCAGTGGTCGGAAGGTATGGTGTGGTGCTCGCCGGAGCGCCACGGCGCCATGACCGGTATCATGAAGGCGCAGATCGACTGGATTCCGCTGGCCCTCGGCGGTGTACGTCCGACCCAGGGCAAGACCCTGGCGGTGATGCAGGTCTGCGGCGGTTCTCAGTCTTTCAATGCGGTGAACCAGTTGCGGGTGCTGGGGCGTTGGATGCGCATGGTGACGATCCCGAATCAGTCCTCGGTGCCGAAGGCCTTTCTCGAGTTCGACGATAATGATCGCATGAAACCGTCATCGTTCTATGACCGCATCGTCGACGTGATGGAAGAGCTGATGAAATTCACCCTGCTGGTGCGTGATCGCGGCGACTACCTCACCGACCGCTATTCCGAGCGCAAGGAAAGTGCCACCGAGGTGTCGGCGCGGGTGAATCAGAGAGCCATGTAGCGTCGACACAGCAATTCAGAGTTGGCTACAAGGCCACTGTGGGAAGCTTGCTTGCAAGCGAATGGCCAACGGCCCGGGGGCATTCGCGGCCAAGGCCGCTTCCCACAGGGGGCGAAAGGATCAGAACTCGGCGCGGCGTCGAACCGTCAGCGCCACCATGATCAGCATCCAACCGTTCAACAGCAATTCGATGGCGATGAACAGACCGATCACCCAAGCGCTGGATTCCGGCCATTCGGAGAAAATCATCCCGGCCAGCACCAGGCCCAGAACACCGGTCAGTGCCGGCAGCCAGGGCGAGATCGCAGCGCTCATCTGCCAGGCCAGCAGCAGACGCAGAATGCCGGTCAGAGCCAGGGCGATGGCGATCAGCAGCGTCAGGGCGCCGGCGGCGGCTTGCGGCTGCGACACCACGTACAGGCCCAGTAGGGTATAGAGCAGGCCGATGGCGAGAAACAACAGACTGCGCGGCAGGCCTGATGCGCGGAACGCCTGAACGATCTGCAGCACGCCGCCGAAGATCAGGATCGCCCCGAACCACAACACGCCAACCAAAGTGAACAACCCGACGGCGCCCAGGCCGAGAGTGCCCAGAATCACGAAAGCAATACCGAGGATCAGCAGCTCTTTCCAATGACGGGCCAGTTGCGCGAGCAGCGCGGAGGCGGGATCGGATGTCATGAGGCAGGTCTCCTAGCCAGGCCAGCGTTGGATGGCAAATCCGCAAGGCCCGCTCCGCGCGGGCCTGTTATCGATGGTAGCCGCTCTTCGGCATGACGCCTAGGGATACCATTGCGGCCGCTGGATCTCCACGTTGCGGCTGTCATCGCCGATCCACAGCTGCCCGTCCTGGATCATGGCCTGCAGGCGCATGCTTCGTTGCGCCAGTCCGGCCAGGGTGGTTTCGCTGTCAGTGGCGACATGACGAACGATGAGGTTATCGAAGCGGCGTACCTTGTTGGCCATGCTTTCCCACCACACTTGCGGCGCGCGCGGACCATAGCAATAGACCAGCACTTGCTCAGCCAGGCCGCAGGCCTTGCGCAGCCGTTTTTCGTCCGGCATGCCCAGCTCGATCCACAGCGCCAGGGTGCCGTCCGGGCTGCGCTGCCAAAGATCCGGCTCTTCGGTACTGGAGATGCCGCGGGTGAAAGCCAGATCCTCGTCGGCGTGCAGGGCGAACGCCATCAGCCTCAGCATCATGCGCGACTCGGTTTCCGAAGGGTGCAGCGCCAGCGTCAGGTCATGGGTGGCGTAATAGTCGCGATCCATATCGGAGACGGTGAGTTCGACTTTGTAGATGGTGGCTTTCAGTGCCATGACGACTCCAGCAAGGGGTTACACCAGTGCCCAGATTCCGAAAACGATGAACAGCGCCGCACTGATGCGGTGGGCCCAGCGTTCCAGGCGTTCGCCGGCCAGGCGGTGGGCGACCCAGATCACCGGCAGGTTGGCGGCGATCATACCGGCAGTGCTGCCCAACAGCACGGGCCAGAATTCCTGAAAGCGCACCGCCAGGGCCACCGTGGCCAGCTGCGTCTTGTCGCCGATCTCGGCGATGAAGAACAACACCAGAGCGGTGAGGAAGGGGCCGAATCGGGGATCCGCTTTGACCTCCTCGTCTTTGTCCGGGATCAGCATCCACAGACCAAGGCCAATAAAACCAGCGCCGAGAATCCAGCGCAGCCATTGTTCCGGAATGTGCGTGCTGAGCCAGTCACCGAACCACACCGACAGTCCGTGATTGATCAGCGTGGCGATGACGACGCCGGCGAGGATCGGCCAGGGTTTGCGAAAGCGGCAAACCAGCGCCAGGGACAACAGCTGCGTCTTGTCGCCGATTTCTCCCAGGGTAACCAGCACAGCGGAGGACAGAAAGGCTTCCATCAGCGCGTCTCCCCGGTGGACAAGGCAAGGCGGATGGCGTGGACCTGCCTGTTCTCAAGGCGCGCACGGCCTCGGGAAACTGGGTGGGTCATGGGTAGGACTCCGGGGGCGGGATGACAAACACGAGAGACACTGTCCACTCATCCCGCCCCGCGGTCTGTCAGCAGACAATGTCTCAGGTCTCGTCAATCCGAGGACACGGCCACCATGCGCATTGAGGCGCAACTGTGTTGATGACCGTCAAGGGCGGGGGGCCCAAGCGACTACTCCCCCAAGACGGCGCTAACCATAGCCGTCTTGGGGGAAGCTGGCAACACTATGACGGGTCAGAACAGCCAGCCGCCGATCAGCCGGTCCGGTGCCAGGGCGCCCAGGCCCGCTCCGACCAGACCCAGGTAAGCGCCCACGGTGAAGCGTTTGTGCCGCTCAATCCGTCGTTGGCGGGCGGCGATCAGTGATAACGCCAGACAGATCAGAATCCAGACCGACAACAAGTGGACCGGACCGAAGGTCCCCAGTATGGGCAGAAAGCTGTGGATGCCGAAGGACGACAAGGCCGTGACCGCCATGGCCAGTATCCAGATCCGGCCAAGCAGCCGGTGTTGGCCGCCTCCCTTTTGTGCCGCCAACTGTACCGCGCCAAAAAGCAGGGCGATTAACGCCGCGACCCAATGGACAGTGATCATGGTGCCCCTCCGGGCAAAAGTATATGCTGTGAACATTAGTTTGAAAGGCAAAGTTCACAGTGTCAACATTGGGTGTGAAAAAATGGAGAGAGGGAGTGCTTACCACCACGGAAACCTGCGTGAAACGTTAATTGAGGAAGGGATCGCGTTGCTGGCGGAGAGTGCTGGCGGTGATATCAGTCTGCGCCAGTTGGCGCGCCGGGTCGGCGTTACCGCCAATGCCACCTACCGTCATTTCGCCAATAAGAACGCGCTGCTGGCGGCGTTGGCGGCGGAGGGGTTCCGGCGTTTGCAGGAGGGGCAGGGGGAGGCCGTGCGCCTTGCCGATCCAGGGCAGGGACTGCGGGAAGCGGGACTGGCCTATCTCCGTTTCGCCTGGCGGCACCCGGCGCTGTTCCGCCTGATGTTCGGCCCCACGCTCAGCCATCAGGGGGATGAAGAGCTGACACGGGTGGCCGCGGCTTCCTTCCGGGCGCTGCGTTCCGCCGTGGCGGTGGCGCGGGGCGTGGACGAGGAGGCCGCTGGCGTGGAAGGCGCCACACTGAGAACCTGGGGCCTGGTACATGGACTGAGCCATCTGATGCTGGACGGCCAGTTCGGGTGGCGGGCCGAGTCGCCGCTGGCGGTGGCGGAACAGGCACTGACGGATGCGGTGGATGGACCACTATAATGGCGGCCCGCCAGGCCCTAACCGGAGACCCCGATGAGCGACGATCGTTTTCTTGATATCGAAACCAAACTGGCCTACCAGGAGGATCTGGTGAATGAGTTGAACCGCATTGTCAGCGGTCAGCAGCGTTCCCTGGATGAGCTGGAAAAGGTGTGCCAGCGTCTGGTGGAGCGGGTGGTGGAACTGAACGAGGAGCTCACCGCCCTGCGCATCCAGGACGCGCCGCCGCCGCATTATTGAGGTGATAAGGCATTCGCTGCCAAGGCAGCTTCCCACAGCGGCTTCGTAGCTCCCGTTGTGGGAAGCTGCCTTGGCAGCGAACGGTTTCAACTTGGGCGCTATTGCGCCAACGCGGTGGGTTTGCTCACCAGCCGCTCCTGCGGGAAATGGCAGGTAAAGACGCTGCCCTTGCCCAGTTCGCTGCGAATCTCCAGCCTTGCCCCATGACGGATTAGCACATGCTTGACGATGGCCAGCCCCAGGCCGGTACCGCCGGTCTGTGTCACCCGGCTGTTGTCGGGCCGGTAGAAGCGCTCGGTCAGGCGCGGAATGTGTTTCGGGTCGATACCGATGCCGTCGTCGGAGACGGAAAAATGGGCGCCTTTGTCGTCCTGCCACCAGCGGATCAGGATATGGCCGCCTTCCGGCGTGTACTTCACCGCGTTGGTGATCAGATTGCCGAAGGCGCTTTCCAGTTCCGCCGGGTTGGCCACCAGCCGGGCGGTCTCCGGTACTTCCAGAACAATCTCATGATGCTTGTCCGGCGCCAGTGCCAGGGCGCTCTCGCGCATGCGCTTGAGCATGCCATGCACGGTTACCGCCTGGTGAGTATTGTCGGTATTGGTGCTTTCCAGCCGCGACAGCAGCAGCAAGTCATGCACCAGGGCTTCCATGCGTTGGGACTGGTTGGCCATTTGTGACAGCGCCCGGCGTAACCGGGTTTGTTCTTCCGGCACGGTGTCCTGCAGTGTTTCCAGATAGCCCTTGAGTACGGTCAGCGGCGTTTTCAGCTCATGGCTGACGTTGGCGACGAAATCCTTTCGCATCTCTTCCAGGTGATGCAACCGGGTGACATCGCGGGCCAGGATCAACTGATCACCGACGCCGAACTCGGTGATACGGAATTGCAGGATACGGTTGTCGTCCACCGGCCCGGGGATTTCCAGCGGTTCACGAAAATCGCCCCGGGACAGGTATTCGGTGAAGCGGGGGTGGCGGATCAGGTTGGTGAGCGGCTGGCCGAGATCCTTTTCCTCGTTCAGGCCCATCAGCCGGTGCGCGGCGTGATTCCAGTATTCCAGGTAACCATGGCTGTCGATCAGCACCACCGCGTCTTCCAGCGCATTCACCGATTGCTGGGCGCGAAGAATGATGCCCTGCAGGTTCTCCTGCGCGCGCCTCTCCTGCTGAAACAGGTGTTCCAGCCGGGTATAGAACTCGCCCCACAGCCCGACGCTGTCCGGCGGTTCGGTATGCTCTTCGCGGATCAGCCAGGTGTAGAGGGCAAACAGCTGGCGGGTGCTCCAGATGATGTAGCCGAGCAGGCCCACCACCAGGGGCCAGACGTTCTGTACCGCCAAGGCCGCCACCAGCGACAGCGCGATCAGAACAATGATGCGGTTTACTTCCTTGGCCAGACTGCTTTTCATTGGCCGTTGCTTCCTCTCTGGGCCGTGGCGGAGGGAGAGGCCCGTTCCAGCCGGCGCGATCCGTGCCAGGGCCGTATCAGGACACCTGGGCGGATTTTACCGAAAAGCGATAACCAGTGCCCCGCACGGTCTGAATGAAACCATCAAAGCCATGGGGTGCCAAGGCTTTGCGCAGCCGGCGAATGTGCACATCAATGGTACGGTCCTCCACGTACACATTGGCGCCCCAGACCTGATCCAGCAACTGGGTTCGGGAATAGGCCCGTTCCTGATGGCTCATGAAGAACTCAAGCAGGCGGTATTCGGTGGGGCCCATGTCCACGGGGGTGCCGTGGGCGCTGATGCGATGGCTGACCGGATCCAGACACAGGCCCTGGACGTCGATTTCCTTCTCACCGGCGGCGGCGGAGGAGCGGCGCAGTACCGCCCGGATACGCGCGATCAGTTCGCGGGTGGAGAAGGGCTTGGTGACGTAATCGTCGGCGCCCACGTCCAGTCCCTGGATCTTGTTATCTTCCTCACTTTTGGCGGTGAGCATGATGATTGGCACTTCGCTGGTGTTGTCGTCCCGTTTCAGGCGACGAGCCAGTTCGATACCGCTTATCGAGGGCAGCATCCAGTCCAGCAAGACCAGGTCCGGCCGTTCGTCAACGATGCGTTCGTGGGCCTGCTGGGCGCTTTCGGCTTCGAGCACGTCGAAATCGGCCAGTTCGAGAGCCACGGACACCATCTCCCGGATGGCCGGCTCGTCATCGACAATGAGGATGCGATTTTTTGACATAGTTCGGTCTTCCGCTTTCCCGCCCGGATGTGGGGAGCCTCATTAGATGGCTTTTTTATGACATCTTGATGACAGATTTGCCAACCTTTTCGCCGCCGCTTACGGCATTGCGCCATGCGGCGGCGTTCTCGCGGGGGTCACAAATATTGCAGAAACAGGCCGACGAACACGCAGGCACCCACCCAATGGTTGTTGAGAAAGGCGTGAAAACAGGGCCAGCGCTCCCGATAGCGGATACGCCATTGCTGATGAACGAACAGGGCAAGGGCGCCCAGCAGGCCCAGATACCAGGGCAGGCCGAAGCCCAGGCGCAGCCCCACCAGCACCAGTCCGGCCAGAACCAGGCCCTGGAGAATGCCGATGATCACCTTGTCCAGATCCCCGAACAGAATGGCGGTGCTTTTGATTCCGATCTTGAGGTCGTCCTCGCGGTCGCACATGGCGTATTCCGTATCGTAGGCCACTGTCCACAGCAGATTGATGATGAACAGCAGCCAGGCGATCGGCGGCACGCTGGCGGTTTCGGCACCGAACGCCATGGGAATGGCCCAACTGAAGGCAGCGCCCAGCACCACCTGGGGCAGATTGGTGAAGCGCTTGGTGAATGGATAAAGAATGGCCAGTCCGAGCCCGCCGAACGCCAGCCAGAAGGTGAAGCGGTTGAGGAATAACACCAGGATCAGGGCGATGAACAGCAAGCCCACGAACAATCCCAGGGCCTGTTTGGCGCTCAGGGCGCCGGTGGCCAGCGGACGACCCCGGGTGCGCTCCACCGAACCATCGAAATCACGGTCGGCGAAGTCATTGATCACGCAGCCGGCCGCTCGCATCACGAACACCCCGAGCACGAAGATGGCGATGTTCTTCAGACTCGGCGTGCCGTCAGCAGCGATCCACAGTGCCCACAGCGTGGGCCACATCAGCAGCATGCTGCCGATCGGTCGATCCAGACGCATGAGCTGAATCCAGGGCCACAGCGACGGATAACGGTGTTCCACGAAAGCCAGCATGATTGTTCCTTCTATCTGTTCCCCGACCTATTGTTCTCCGACCAGGGGCCAGAGCGCGGGCAGAAAGTATTCCGCCACCAGTAACGGTCGTCCCCTTTTGACGAAACGGGTCTGGCGCCCCCAGCAGGGCCCGCGGCCGGCTGGCGACAGGCCATGACGGACCCACACCTGATCCCGATGCGCCTCGGGATAACGGTATAACTCACTGCCCAGCGAACGGCCACCCATATGCGCCAGATTGCGGTTGGCCCAGCGCAGACTGAGCAGCGGCAGGACGCTGCGGGCTTCCACCACCGGAGTGCCGCGCAGCATCAGGGTGACTTCCCGGATCAGCGCGATGCGGCGTCCACTCTGGTGCAATTGTTCGCGTTCATAAGTGGCGGGGACCGCCACCAGGGAGCGGGTGTGTTCCACATGAAAAGCGCCGTGGCGGCGCAGACGGACGGTCAGGGAACCGGGATCACCGAGCCAGTCGCGGATGAGCGGTGGGACGGTAAGACGATCCAGTGGGCGCCATTTCGGGTCGGCGTCCAGAGGTGAATTTGGCATAGTGTGACACTCCGCTCTCGACCGGCGGCGTGGACTATGGCGCAAGGCGGCGCGGGGAGCAAGAGAGCGGCACGAATCTGGCAGGGTCGCCGCCAGGATGGGGGTGGTGGTGGTGAGGTTATCGGCCCCGCCGCCATGGTGACATCCGTTGATGTCATTGATTTTTCAGGACGGCGTGGCTACGTTAGCGGGCCCCTGGTTTCCGGCCCCTGGCGCTGTCCGGGATACTGATCAACGAGGTATGACATGAAGAAATGGGAATGTGTGGTGTGCGGCTTCATCTATGACGAGGCGGAAGGGCTCCCCGAGGAGGGCATCGAGCCCGGCACCAAGTGGGAAGACATCCCCGACGATTGGGTATGTCCGGACTGCGGCGTCGGTAAGGAAGATTTCGAAATGGTGGAAATCTGAGCGACCGCCATTCCCGTCCCTGGCACCACCCTGGCACCACATAAGGAGCGCCAATGAAGCCCATCGTAGTGATCGGATCCGGTCTGGCCGGATTCAACGTGGTCAAGGAATTCCGCAAGCTGGACAAGGAAACGCCACTGGTGGTGCTGACCGCCGACGACGGCCGCAGTTATTCCAAGCCGATGCTTTCCACCGGTTTCACCAAGGAAAAAACCGCCGATGAACTGGCCATGGCCTCGCCGGAACAGGTTGCCGAGCAGTTCAATGTCACGGTGCGGACCCACGTTCATGTCGCCGGGATCGACGTCGACGGGCATCGGGTGCTGCTGCCGGACGATCACCTGGATTACAGCAAACTGGTGCTGGCGCTGGGCGCGGATACCTGGACGCCGCCGCTGGAAGGCGACGCCGTGGGCGAGGTGTTCTCGGTCAACGACCTGATGGACTACGGCCGCTTCCGCGAAGCCCTGCAAGGCAAGCGTCGCGTGACGATTCTCGGTGGTGGCCTGATCGGCTGCGAATTCGCCAACGATCTGAGCAACGGCGGCTTTGAAGTGGCCCTGGTGGAACCGATGGGACGTTGCTTGCCGCTGCTGTTGCCGCAAGCCGCTTCCGAGGCGGTGGGCCGGGGGCTTGAGACCCTGGGAGTGCGGTTCCATTTCGGTCCGCTGGCGCAGGCGGTACACCACGGCGATGACGACACCCTGATCACCGAATTGTCCGACGGCACCCGAGTGGAATCCGAAGCGGTGCTGTCCGCGATTGGCTTGCGTCCGCGCATCGATATGGCCAAGGAAGCCGGTCTGCGCACCAACCGGGGCATCCTCACCGACCGCACCCTGCGCACCAGCGCCGAGGACATCTACGCCTTGGGCGATTGCGCGGAAGTGGAAGGCCATGTGCTGCCCTATGTACTACCGCTGATGGCCGGCGCTCGTGCCTTGGCCAAGACCCTGGCCGGTGAGGAGACCGCGGTGAGTTACGGCGTCATGCCGGTGACCATCAAGACCCCGGCCTGCCCGGTGGTGGTCTGTCCGCCGCCGGCGGACCACGAGGGCGAATGGGAAGTGACGGAGCAAGAAAACAATGTGACCGCCCTGTTTCGCGGCACCGATGGCACATTGCTGGGTTACGCCCTCACCGGTGACGCGGTGAAGGAAAAGCTCAAACTCAACAAGGAGCTGCCGGCCCTGATGCCCTGACCGGGCCGGCCGCCGGCCGGGAGCGCATAATGAAGTTTCGTTTCGTATTGATGCTGCTCGGCTGGCGCCTGCGCTGGCTGGGTCGCCACAACGAGGGTTTCCGCCAGCAATTGGAGCACCGCGATGTGCTGATGCAATGGCGCACCTTTGATGGCCGGGTGGCCCGCTGGTATCACTTCACGCCGCAAGGCGTAAAGCACGGCGCCGGGTTGCATGGCGCCCCCACCATGACCCTGAATTTCCGCGATGCGGATTACGCGTTCCGCACCCTGCGTGCTTCCGGTAAGAGCCAGATGGTGTTCATGGAAGGCATGCAGGGCGGCGACATCAAGGTGGAAGGCGACCCCGGCCAATTGATGTGGTTCATGACCCTGATGAAATTCATCATGCCCGGGAAAAAGAAGCGCTGATTCCCTGAATAACACCCAGTGTCCCCGTCGGCGCGGATCGTGTCCGATTTATTCAAGACCACGGGCCTGGCGGCGGGTTAGGCTCGTTGGTTCCTGTTCCGGCATCTGGGAGAAGACCCGTGAAACCAAGCATCAAAGTCATCACCCTGGGCGTGGATGACCTGGATCGTTCCCTGACGTTTTATCGCGATGGCCTCGGTTTGCCCACGGAAGGCATCGTTGGCACGGAATTCGAGGATGGCGCGGTGGTGTTTTTCCATCTCGACGGTGGTCTGGTGCTAGCGCTGTATCCCCGCCCGGCCCTGGCCAGAGGGGCGGGTGTCCCGTTGGTGCCCGCCTCGGCCGGAGGGTTTACTCTGGCCCATAATGTGGGCTCGCCGGAGGAAGTGGACGAGGTGATGCGGCAGGCCGAGAAGGCCGGCGCTCACGTGACCAAGGCCGCGGAAAAAGCGTTCTGGGGCGGTTATTGCGGCTACTTCCAGGACCCGGATGGCCACCTCTGGGAAGTCGCCTGGAACCCGGATTGGGAAGAATAAGGACATTCCGGTAAACGGGCCTCTCTTGTCGGCGCTGTGTGACAAGGTCACCATAAGCGGCTCATTCCAAAGCAGCGCGGGCGGCACCTCATGGCGAATAGAAGCTATCTCTACGCGACCGACCGGATCCCCGCCCGGGCGCCGGATCACCCCAAGCCGGTGGTCCGGGGATTGTCCGAGTGGGGCTATGCGATTCCGCTCAGCTACCGGCTGCTGGTGTCCGTGGATACCGTGATGTGCCCCTCGATGATCTGGGAACTGGATGACGATCTGGCGCTGGCGGGGGATTACGACAAGGGCGTAACGCGGCTGTGTGAGTTCCTGGCGCGTATCGACTGGCCCGAGGCCGAGGCCCTGGTGGAAGAGACCAAAGCGTTTCTTTTGGCGCCGGAAAACCGTGCTGACCATGTAGTGCTGGAAGCGGCCGAGATATTGGATATGGCGGACCAGCCGTTGGCCGAGGAAAGCCGGGAGCTGCTGGCGGGGCTGGCGGATCTGGACGAGGAAATGGAACGCACCCTGCGTCATCTCAGTCAGGTTAAACCGTCGGCACCCGGACCGCTGGCGCGCATGCTCGGATTGAAACCGGCGGACCCGATCGCGCCGGTGCGCGAACTGGGGCTGGGCAACTGGTCCAACGTGCTCTACTTCGATTTCAGCGAGGACTGATCAGTCCAGCCGGCGTCCCGTACCACCTCTTCCAGCCAGTCCAGGCAGGCCCGGATCGCCGGGCGTTCACGCAAATCCTCGTGCAGTACCACCCACAGGGGCCGGCTCACCCTTATGGTTGGCTCTGCCGCCACCAGGCCGAGGTCGGCGTCGATCATTGGATCCGGCAGCATCGCCATGCCCAACCCCGAACGCACAGCCGCCTGAATACCGGTGAGACCGGCAATACGCGCCACCGGCGGATCCCGGAATACGCCGGCCATGGCCTGGATCTCTGGCAGATCGTCCCAGCCGCGATGGTAGGCGATCCAGCCCTGGGCGGAGCCCTGCTGCACCGAGGTGGCCAGCGTCAGCCCGAGGGCGCCCAGACGCCGGGCCACCAGATGCTCTTCCCGGGGACGGGCCAGACGCAGCGCCAGATCCGCGTCCCGGCGGGACAGGCTGACGGTGGTATTGGACGCCGCCAGTTCCAGGGTCAGCGCCGGGTGACGTCGATGCAGATCAATCAGCCGTGGCGCTAACAGCGCCTCCACGATCCAGGCCACCGAAGTCAGCCGTACCAGTCCTGATACCGTCCCCTGACCATGATCCGGGTCTGTCCGCAGCAGCGCCTGTTCCATGCGCTCCGCCACCCCCACCAGCCGTTCCCCCGTGGGCGTCGGCTGCAGGCCGTCCCGCCCGCGCAGAAACAAGGAGGTGCCCTGGCGTGCTTCCACGGCGGCGAGGCGGCGGGCCATGGTGGTTTCGTTCACCCCAAGACGGCGTGCCGCTTCGCGCAGGGTGCCGGAGCGGCTCAGGGCCAGCAGAAAACGAAAATCGTCCCAATCTTTCATGCCTGCATTTTTGCAGGTAAGGCTCGCAAAATACCAGCTTGGATCAGGCGAATACGCAGGTCACCATGAGGCCTCCTTGAATCCATGCGCTGACACGGGAGCACGCGATATGAGTAACGATAAGCCGGTAACCCTGAGAACCCTGGCCGGCGCACCAGCCTGGCAAACCCCGCAACGTGGCAAGGCGGCGGTGGTGATCATCGACGCCCAGGAAGTGTATGGCAGCGGCGCTTTGCCGCTCACTGGCCTTGATGAGGCCCTGACGCAGATCGAACGGCTGCGCGAACGGGCAGAGCAAATGGACTGGCCGGTGATCCACGTGGCCCATGAAGGCCCCGCCGGCAGCCCCTTCGACCCCGCTGGCGGCGGCGCCTTCCTGCAACGTGCCCAGCCCGTGGAAGGCGAGGTCGTGATCACCAAACCCCGCCCCAACGCCTTCTCCGACACGGACCTGGAACAGCATCTGCGCGACGTGGAGGGCCCGGTCCTGGTGGTCGGCTTCATGACCCACATGTGTGTTTCCTCCACCGTGCGGGCTGGGTATGACCTGGGCTTCGACATGGCGGTGGTCGCCGCCGCCTGCGCCACCCGCGACCTGCCCGCCACCCATGGCGCCGGCGTGGTCCCGGCCGAACAACTGCACAACGCGGCCCTGGCGGCGATGTCGGACGTGTTCGTGCCGGTGCTGGCGACGGTAGAGGAGGTCTGATCGGCCAGCGGGCCGGCGACTTCATAGCCCTGTGGGAAGCTGCCTTGGCAGCGAATCGCCGTGTCCGCGTGAATTGCCCCAATAGATAAGAGCTAATCAAACAACAACCTACCTTCCTGAGTATCGAAAATAACGAACTTACCGGTCGCCTGCAGCTTCTCATTGATGATCAGGTAATCGTTGAACAAATCCATGTCGGGATCGTCACCGGCCATCTCGAAGCGGGCCGGACAACCTTGAGACGGTACACCAAACTCAACGGCAATCTCATGGCTCTCTTCGATAACATGGGCATCGTCGTTCCAGTCGATATTGAGCGTTGCGCTATCCGTGGTGATACGTATGGCTTCAACGTCACGTTCGACGGTGGCTTCCCCGGACGCCACGACCTCCATGACGAGCGCATACAGTTGGTCCACGGTAAATGAAGCCTCCGGCTTCAACATGATAAGCGTGTCGTACATGATCTCTCCCCGGCGTCTGGTAGTGAACTCAACGAAGCCCGTCGCCTACCCGTTGATGTATAACCTATCTATTCATTGACCTTTCCACACCATTCCAAGGCAGTTAACTACCCAAGCTCCTGGGCAAGCCCGATGAGAATGCCTTCGGGACTCCGGATGTAACAGAGACGATACGTGTCTCCGAATTGCGCCACCGTGCCGACGAGTTCCGCGCCGTGTCTGCTGAGGCGGGCGAGCGTATCGTCGATGTCACTCACGGTGAACATGACACGCAGATAGCCGAGAGCGTTCACTGGGGCAGTGCGGTGATCGCTAATCACAGGCGGCGCCAGGAATCGGGAGAGTTCGAGCCGGCTGTGGCCATCCGGTGTACGCATCATGGCAATCTCGACATGCATGTCGCGCAATCCAGTGACGTCATCGGCCCAGCTTCCCTCGACAGGTGCGCGCCCCTCGAGTTCGAGGCCAAGTTCGCTAAAGAACTCAATGGCGGCATCGATGTCTTCGACCACAATGCCCACGTTGTCCATACGCTTGACGGTCATAATGTCTCCTTGGCGCGTGTTTCCGGAGTTAGTCCATGGAAGTGCAGAGAATGTAGGGAGCAGCCCTGTCTTTTGTCTATCTCGAGAAGGTTTGGGTCAACGGGGTCTGGCGGCGTTGGCACGACGCTTCCGCTCCTGCTTAACCACTTGTTCCTGCCGTTCCTCAAGAGAGTTGAGGCCAAGACATGCACGGCGCACATTGACGGCAGCGCGATCCTCAATGGGAAACGGTATAGGCCAGCCCTCTTCATCAGTATCGAACTGAGTGCCATAGTACTGAGGGTTCCCGGATAAAGTGCACACCCGATCCTGAAGGAATGCCAACTGCCAGCCTTCCGCATCGTCTCTGGAAACGGCTTCTTCCAAAAGACCCGCGCACTCGGCCATGAACTCCGGATCTGAAACGGAATGCTGAGCGATCAGCCACGTGGCCTTGGCACCGTCCTTCCCCACCAGTGACAATCCGGGCCTGTTTCCATGTTTCTTCTACTTAACGGTCTGATACCGCTACAGCAACAAGCGATACCGTATGTGGTTCACACCTATTTTTCAGGAAAATATCGGGTTACCTCGGTCCAGGGTATGAGACGATTTAGCTGGATCGTTTCGAATACCTGTTTGGCCTTCCTCTCGCTGCTCATCTGGGCCAGCAGGACCAGAGCGCCCTGGTACGATGGAATCCCGCCATTGCTGGAAATTCTGTTGCGATCAACGACAACATTGCGATCCTCGATCACATTGATTCTGGGGAATTCGCGCTGTAATTGTTTTTCACCACCAGCCCAAGTCGTCGCTGTGTAACCATCAAGCAAGCCCGCATGGGCGTACAAAAAGGCGCCAGAACAATTGCTTGCCAGCCAGGAAACATTTTTGGCCTGCTTTTTGAGGAATTCCGTTAAATCCTTGTTCTCGAAAAGGGTATCCATGACATAAGAGCTGGTTACGATCAGGGCATCCAATTCGGGGTTGTCATAGATCGTTGTGTCCACCGTCAGGCGTATGCCCTCCTCAGTGGTCACTACGGAGGCATCTCGATCCACTCCGATTAGTAACACCTTGTAATCCGAGAACCAGGATTTCCGCGTGGCAACGCCAAAGACCTCGGCTGGGGCTGTCACGTCACTGCTCAATACTTTGTCGTAGACCAGAATTCCGATGTGCTTTTGGGCGGCTATCGAAGGTGATGAGAACAAAAAGAAAGCAATCAATAAGATTTTGCCGGCCAGCTTCTTGCTCATAATATGTTGTCCTTTATCTGGCTTGTGAGTTCAGTGGCCTCAACACCTTGGGGCAGGTTCCGCGTTTCACCATTACCAAGGACTACCGAATCATGGAAGTGTACGGTCCCGGGTACCACGACTCGAGCATAAACCCCGAATTTGAGGTACGTTTGCCGCGCGATACGCCGTAGAATGCTCGGTTCCTCCGGCAAGTCGCTTTGCGTAGATGCCACCATGCCACAACGTTCGGTGGCAGCACACACTTCCAGTTCGATTTTCTCTCCCACGCGCAACCGCTTACCCAACCAAGTCTGCTCGACCAAATCAGCACCTGGAACGTCGATGACCAGGTTGGGGCGGAAGCGCCGGGTGTTCTTACCGCTTCCAAACCTTCCCTCGGTATCTCTAACGGTGAACAGGCGATCCCCGCCGACACCACGCTCCGTCATCCGAAGCGTTTTGCACCGATCGCCCAGCATCGATTTGACGGGATAACGCCACAGCTAGCCGACGGTTCCGATTGATGTCACTGGCGTCTCCATGTCATCTTTTACTGCGTAAGTAAGAGTATATTCAGAACGATACGTTGGCCTAAGAAGGTCAGGATTTTTTTGACTTTTGTGATCAAGTTGAACGGGCTTAACTATGTTATGCTCGCTTCTAACGCCTCAATAATCGGCTGAAAAAGCTCCGCTTTTTCTGATTAATCAAATCGCCAGGTTGCCATTCATGGGTGCCAAAACGGGCTTCTTTTATGTGTTCGGACCACACATCAACTCCGACACCTTTAGTCAAAGCAGCGATGATGGACGTAGCGCGCTGATTCAGTTCATAAACCGCTGTAATCAAGCCGTCCTTTGGCAGCTTAATGTTTTCATGCTCTTCGCCTTCATCGGGGTCGAGCTGCCTGAAATAGAAAAAAATATCGTCGGCCGCGACATGAATTTCCCAGCCCTGATCCGCATCCCAGTATACTTTGTCGGGATCATTGTAGGATTCAAGAGCAAAGAAGAAGCGCTGCATTTCATTTAGTGAATCATACCAAGGAAACGAGATTGTGCTTTCTTCATTCTTGTCCCGCAGCCAAAGCCGAATCCAGAAGTATGATCGAATAGAATTAAAGTCCTTTCCGTGGCTAGCGGCCTTTTCAACTATCTGCCTATAGAAGAGGGTCAACTCCTCTTCATGACCCATTACTTCAGACGTTCTGGCAATGGATTCCGCTTCTCGCTTGAAGCCCGGCAACTTGTTTTTATCCTCATACTCCTTGTTTTGAATTTGGGAAATATTATTTGGGTCGCCTGTGTAGAATGAATCCGAGATCAGAAATCCTATCTCGATATCAAGCGTATCGAGCTCTTTCGATCTTTGTTTCCAATCCATTTCTTTTGGCATGAATGTAACCTGTCTGCTAATCCGAGATAGTTTTGTTAATGGAACTCCTTCGCCACGGCCTGCAAGAAAAGACAAAGGAAAAGCCGGGCCTCGGGTTTACGAGCGCCACGTTCTTATTGCTTCAATGACCCGCTCTTTATGTAGGGACGAAATGTCACGCCCCTTGTAGATCGATTTGCTGACTTTGAGGATCGGTGCGCTGTTATGGATGTCCTCGGAAAGTCCGTTCAGATAATCCCGACCATGCCGCTGATACTCTTGCATTTCATCAGGCGTCAACTGGATGAGGACGTTATAGCTGACAAAGCTATGGTGACAGTTTACATCCAATAGCAGATCCCCTGAGTCTTCAAGAAGAAACCATCGATAGGGTTCGTGGTCGAGAACTTTCACGCTTGCCGCCTCTTGGTGTTCGAGTGAATGAGTCTGTGTCTGTGGGGGAAGATATGCCTTTCTTTTTACGAAAAACAGAAAATCATACAGTGATTAATTGTTAAAGGCCTTGGTCGCGAAATTCGATTTGAATGGTTTTTCTGATATTGGGGAAAATTAATCTGAATGCTATTTGGCCTTTGATGGTGTCATATACAGGTAAAAGTTCCTCTGCGATATTATTGCTTTGACCAATATTGATTGCTCGTATTGTGTTTTCTGGGACTTCAACGTCCAGAGATCTCCGGCCCGTTACGCCTTTGACCTTTAGTATTTTTGGGAATGGACGTTTACTTCCATGAGACTCCCTCGATTTACATTGCCCGCCGCCGCCAAACCCAGGCCATCAGCAGTCCCCGGCTGGCCATCCAGATATTCATCGCCAGCCACAGGCCGTGGTTGTCCAGCGGGCGGGTGAGCCACCAGACGGGGAAGAACAGCAGCGTGGCCACCAGCATGGTGTTACGCATTTCCCGGGCCAGGGTGGCGCCGACGAAGACGCCGTCGAGCCAGAAGCCGGCGCTGGCGGTGAGGGGCAGCAGCAGCATCCAGGGCAGGTAGTGGGTAGCGGTGTCGCGAATGGCGGACAGATCGCTGAGCAGGTGGATCAGCGGCACGCCGCCCAGGGCAAAGCCGATCAGGGCGATCGCCGCCACTATCAGTGTCCACAGTCCGGTGCGGCGTACCGCTTGATGAAGCTCCGTGGTCCGGCCTCGTCCCAGGGCGTCGCCCACCAGGGCCTCGGCGGCGTTGGCGAAGCCGTCCAGAGTGTTGCTCAGTAGCAGCAGAAAGGTGATCAGCACGGCGTTGGCGGCGAGGATGGTGTCGCCGAGACGGGCGCCCTGGGCGGCGAAAAAGAAGAACACTGTTAGCAGGGCCACGGTGCGCAGGAAGATATCCCGGTTCACCGCCATCAGCCGGATCATCGGCGCCGCCTGGAGCAGCAGGTGCCTTGGCAGGGCCCGCCAGGCTTCGCCAAAGATATGCCGACGCAGCCAGAACAGGCCGCCGGCGAGGCCGATGTACTCCGCCGCCGAGCTGGCCGCGGCCACGCCGCGCACATCGAAGTGCCAGACCTGCACCAGCAGCACATCCAGCAGGGCATTACTGCTGTGCATCAGCAGAGTCATTTTCAGCGGCACCCGGGTGTTATGCATGCCGATGGCGAAGCCGATCAGGGCGAAGTTGGCCAGCGCCGCCGGGGCGCCAAGAATACGCAGGTTGATGTAGTCCCTGGCCAGGGCTTGTACCTCGGCACTGCCGCCGAGTAGCCACAGCGACAGTTCGCGCAATACCGGCTGCAGCAGGATCAGGGCGACACCAATGGCGACGGAGAGAAGCAAGGCCCGCAGCAGTACCACCAGAGTATTGTCGCCGGCGCCGCGCGCCTGGGAGGTGAAGCCGGTGGTGCCCATGCGCAGGAAGTTGAAGGAGAAATAGAGGAACATGAACACGTTGCCGCCCAGGGCCACCGCCGCCAGGAACACCGGCGACGACAGATGGCCGACCACGGCGGTGTCCACCAGGCCCAGCAAGGGGGCGGTGGCGTTGGATAGTAGCAAGGGCCAGGCCAGCGCCCAGATACGCCGGTCCAGGTTGGCGTCGCGGTTCATGTCAGGCCGGTGGCCGGCGCAGTAGTGTGAGGACAAACAGCGCCGCGGCGGCTACCACGATGGACGGCCCCACCGGGGTGTCCGCGTACCAGCTCATCGCCATGCCCAGGGTCACCGACAGCAGTCCGAGCACGCTGGCGCGCATGGCCATTTGCTCCGGGGTGCTGGACAGGCGCCGGGCGCCGGCGGCGGGAATCACCAGCAGGGAAGTGATCAGCAATACGCCCACGGTGCGGATGGCGCCGGCGATCAGCAGTGCCAGCAGCAGCATCAGCAGCAAGCGGGTAAAGGCGACGGGCACGCCTTCCACCTGGGCCAGTTCCTCGTTCACGGTGATGCTCAACAGGGCGCGCCATTGCCAGACTACCAGGGCGATGATCAATGCCGCGCCGGCCCACAGCGCGAGCACGTCGTTCCAGGTCACCGCCAGCAGGTCGCCGAACAGATAGGCCATCAGGTCCACCTGCACGCTTTGTTGCACGCTCAGGCTGATTACCCCGAGGGCCAGGGTGGTATGGGCGACGATGCCGAGCAGGGTGTCTCCGGCGATCTGTCGTTGCTGCTGCAGGCCGGTCAAAGCCAGGGCGATGGAAAGGCAGGCCACCACCACTGCCAGGTACAGGTTCACGTCAAGGGCCAACGCGAGGGCGGCGCCGAGCAGGGCGCCGTGGGCCAGGGTGTCGCCGAAGAACGCCATCCGCCGCCATACCACGAACGAGCCCATGGGGCCGGAGACCAGAGCCACCGCCAGGCCGGCCAGCAGCGAGGGAAGCAACAACTCAATCATGGTGGTGCTCCCCGTGATCATGGTGTTCAGGATTATCGTGCACATGACCGTGCAGATCGTGGGCGTGATCGTGGTCGTGGGTGTACAGCGCCAGATTGGGGGTGCCGGCGCGGGGCCCGAACAACTCGTGATAGGCCGGGTCCCGGCTCACCGATTCCGGGGTACCAGAGCAGCACACGTGATGTTGCAGGCACACCACTTGATCGGTACGGGCCATCACCAGGTGCAGATCGTGGGAGATTAGCAGGATGCCGCAGCCGGTGCTTTCGCGCACCTCGCTGAGCAGGCCGTAGAGAGCGTCCTGGCCAGCCACGTCCACGCCCTGGGCCGGTTCGTCCAGCACCAACAGGTCCGGTTTGCGCAGCAGCGCGCGGGCCAGCAGCACCCGTTGCAATTCACCTCCGGAGAGCCGTCGCACCGCCCGGCGGCGCAAGTGGGAGACGCCGGTGCGGGCCAGGGCCTCGCGGCGGTGGCGGGTACGGCCCGGCGCGGCGAGCCAGAGGAAACGATCGACGGTGAGCGGCAGGCTCTCGTCCACTTGCAGGTGCTGGGGCATGTAGCCGATGCGCAGACCCGGTCGGCGCCAGACACGGCCATGATCCGGCGTTTGCAGGCCCAGCACGACGCGCGCCAGGGTGCTCTTGCCGGCGCCGTTGGGGCCGATCAGAGTGGTGATGCCGCCTGGATTCAGGGTCAGGGATACCCGCTCCAACACCGGCTCCGCGCCGAAGGAGAGGGAAACATCATCCAGTTGCACCAATGCCGTGCTCATAACGGGCCCATTCTTAAAAGCCGTGATGATATACTATTTCACTTGTTCCGAGGCGCTTGGCGTCCGGTTTTGCTGCTTTCGGGAATGCCCCATGCGCTGCTTCTTGTTGATCCTGCTATTCCTGGCGGGGTTGCCGGTTTCGTCACCGGTTGCCGCCGCCACCATTGTCGCCAGTGTCGAGCCGCTGGCCATGGCGTTGCGCCAACTGTATGGCGACCAGGCCGAGGTGGTCACGCTGCTGGCGCCGAATCAGAATCCGCATCATTTGTCGCTGTCGCCACGCCAGGCGCTGGCAGTACGGGACGCGGACCTGGTGGTGTGGCTTGGCGAGGACGCCGAGCCTCCGGTGGCGACGCTGATCCGGCGCCGCTCCGGTCCCAGTCTGGCGTTGGCGGATCTGCCGGGCGCCGAAGTACGTGACGGCACCGCCGGCCACGACCATACCGACGACCACGCCGGCCATTCGCACAGCCAGATCGATCCGCATTTGTGGCTGGGGGTGCTGTTGGCCCGGGCGCTGTCGGAGCAGGACAGGGTGCCCTTACCCGCGACGGAGCCAGGCCGCTTCATTGCCGCGCTGGATGTCGCCGAGCAGGCCATCGCCACGCGCCTGGCGCCGCTGCAACAGCGGCCCTGGCTGACCTATCATCACCCCTACGCTTATTTTCAACACCACTTCGGCCTGGCCGACCCGCTGGTGATCAGCGAGCAGTTGGGGGCGGGGCCGAGCAGCCGCCGTTTCGTCCTGCTGGCGGCAGGGATCAGCAAAAGCGATATTCGCTGCGCCTTGCTGGAGCCGGAAGCCCAGGGGCAGCTGGTGAAACGGCTGTGCCCGGAGTGTGAGCTGATCAGGCTGGATCCGTTGGGCCGGGACCACACCGACAGTGGTTACAGCGACTGGCTGGAACAGGTGGTCACCCCCGCCTTCTCCGCCTGCTTGCAAGCGGGACAGTGATATTGGCCCGGCCGGGCCCATTGAGCGCGGCGCCGAAACCGGTATGCTGATGCGCTTGTTTGAATAAGAGCAGAGCGGATGGGTGAGCAGGGACCGGCAGAAGGTATGGAGAGCGAGCGCCTCGCCCTGGCGTGCTGGGACTATGCCTGGCCGCTGGCGCGTGAGTACCGGTCTCTGGACCGTGTGCTGGATGAGACGTTAGCACGCGGTTTCAATGCTCTGCGCCTGGATCCTTTTCCTCATCTGCTGGCGGCACCGGCGCGCGGTGTCCACATGGACCGCTGCGAACTGGAGGTGGCCGCCGACCCGCGCCGTGACCTGTCCGCCAGCAAGGCCACCATCCGTATCCGCCGTGGTGTGAGACGGCTGCTGCAAGGTGCCGCCGACCGTGGCCTGTCGCTGTGGTTGCACAGCCATTTCCTGCCGGACTCCCGTGCCCGCCGGTCTTTCGTGCGGCGACCGGAGGATTTCGTCGATGTCTGGGCCCAGACCCTGGGACTGATCCGGGAATGGGATCTGCTGGACCGAGTGGTGGCGGTGGATTTTTGCCACCAGTTTCCCCAACCGCCAGCGGCCCACGGGTTGATTCGCCGGGTGTTCGGGCGGTCGCCGGAGCGGCCGCTGCCCCGGCATTGGAGCGAACGCGAGGAACGGTCCCTGGAAGCCTATCTGGTGGAAGTGCCCAGGGCGCTGCGGGCGTTGTTTCCCGGCGTGCGTTTCGGGGTCAGTTGCGGCGCCGGGCAAAGTGAGTATCTGCGGCAGATGGACACCGGAGAACTGGATTTCCTGGAACTGACGCTGTGGCTCGATGACGATCCCCGTTTTCGACTGGCCAGCGGCGAGCGTTTGCCGGTGCCCGGCCGGCTTGGCCGGATGCTGGCGCCGCCGGTACGGCAATTGCTGATGGAGGCCACCGGAGAACAGTGGCTGCGACGTCTGCACGATCAGTTGAACCGGCGGCTGGCGTTCGCCCGCCTGCGGCGCATGGAGCCGGTCCTCGGCGACGGTTATTTGCAGGTGTCCCGTTCACCCGCGTCGCTGCCCCGGGGCTGGGCGGCGTTCATTGAAGCCACCGTGGATCAGGCGCTCACCGCCGGGGTGTCGGTGATGACGCCGACCAGTCTGGCGCGGCCGCAGACGGCCTGGCTGTGGCGGGAGCAGGACTGGCTGGCGCGGCTCAACCAGCGTATCCGCGCCGGCGGCTAACGCCACCGGCATGTTTGAAGCAACCGGCTCGGCTTACCGGTTCCCGGGCAGGATTACAGACTGAGCGCGTTGAAGCGGTAGCCGAAAATGCGCGCGAATTCCGCCGGATCCTTGCTGCCTTGCCCCTCGGCATCGGCGGATACCGGCCCGGCTAGCCGGGACAGCCAGAAACGCAGTGCCGCCACCGCCAGGGCCAGTGACAGCACTTCCTCATCGTAATGGCCGCCGCCTTCCCGGTAACCAGCCATTAACGCCGCCTCGCGGCGTGGAACCGGCCGGCCATCGGCGGCCACGCACCAGTCATTCAGCGCCACCGCCAAATCGTATTCCGGCCGTTCCGCGCAGGCGTTGTAGAAGTCCAGCACGCCGCTCAGGTGGCCGTCGTCGAACAGCACGTTGTCGCGGAACAGGTCAGCGTGGACCAGCACCCCGGCGGGGGGCGTTTTTTTCCAGCGTTTCAGGATCTGAGCGGCCTGATGGACAGCGGCGTCCGGCAGCCGGGTGGACTGCTCCATGAAGCGGGCCAGCCGTTCCCGTTCATTGGGCAGGCGGCCCAGATCGTCAATCGGCGCCTGATGCAGTTGCGCCAGCACATGGCCGATCTGGCGGCAGTGTTCCACCTGCGGGGTCAGACAATGTTCGCCGCGCAGGCGCGGCATCAACACCGCCGGTTTGCCCTCCACCTCATGCACGGTGCGCCCTTTGCCATCGGCCAGTGCCGGCGCCACCGGCAGGCGAGCCAGAGCCAGATCGGAGACCACCTTGATGTAGGGGGCGAGCTCGTCTTCCTCGAATTGCTCGAACACCGTCAGCACCACCTCCCGGGGGCTGCCGTCGTACTGGCGGGCTTCGATCAGGAAAGTGCTGTTTTCAATGCCATGGCTGGCGGCGGTGGCCGATACCAGCTCCAGATTGTAATGCGCCAGCACCTCGGCGATGCGGCGTTGGGACACGGGCGTGTAGACGGACATGAACGTCTTCCTTGAAACACAGGGCACCCACTGGGGAGAGAGGGCACCCGAAAAAACGGCCGGGGATGACCGAGCCGTTTACATTGACCGATGGTATAACTCCCGCATTTCCCGGGCACGATTTGTAAAAAATATTTTACAAATTCCTCAAAAAGGATACGTCATGGCGTTACAACACACCCTGGAGCGGCATACCGTTCGCACTTTGATGAAACTTCCCGGCAGCGCCCTCGGGCGCCTGGCCGGCCTGCTGGAAAAGGTCGACCGCGGCCGCCTGGATCCCCGCCTGCGCCTGCTATTGGCGCTCGGCGACGGCCGCAAGGGGTTTCATCAATTGCCGTTACCCAAGGGCCGTGCCCTCTATGCCCAGATGATCGACATGCTCGATGTCGGCCGCGAAACGGTGGCCCAGGTCAGCGATCTGCGCGTTCCGGTGGCTGGCGGTGATATCCTGGTGCGTTTGTACCGCCCGGTGGCGGCGCCGATTCCGGCTCCGGCCATCGTTTATTTCCACGGCGGTGGTTTTACCATCGGTTCCGCCGCGGAATACGACCGTCTGTGCCGTTATCTGGCTAACCGTACCGGCGCCGTGATCCTCAATGTGGACTACCGGCTGGCGCCGGAGCATGTGGCGCCCACCGCCGCCGATGACGTAGTGGCCGCCTGGCGATGGGTTCTGGCCCAGGCTGACAAGCTGGGTCTGGATGACCAGCGACTTGCCGTGATGGGCGACAGCGCTGGCGGCAATCTGAGCATTGTCACCGCGCAGCAGGCGGCGCGGGAGGGGCTTATCAAGCCAAAACTGGTGGTGGCGGTATATCCGAAAACCGACGGTGAGACGAATTTCGAGTCGGCGGTGACCCTGGGGGGCGGTCAAGGCGGGCTGGACCGGGACATGATCACCTGGTTCCATCAACAATATCTGCCTGATGACAGCCTGGTGGACGACATTCGCATCTCGCCGCTGCGCAACCCGGAGCTGGAGGGCCAGCCGGAAACCATCCTGGTCACCGCCACCGATCCATTGCGCGACGAAGGCCTGGCCTATGGTGAGAAACTCAAGGCCGCCGGTGTCACCGTGGTCAATCTGGACTACCCGGAACTGGTGCACGGCTTCATCACCATGGGCGGTGCCATTCCCGCCGCCCGTAATGCGGTGAACGCCATCTGCCGGCAGGTGCGCGAGCGTCTCTGAGCCGGTTCGCCGCCAGAGCCGCTTCCCGCGGCGACTTTGTAGTCCCGGCTGTGGGAAGCGAGTTCACTCGCGAATGGCGGGCAGGACGTTCTCCGGTCGATTGGGCCCGAGCCTTCGCGTTACACTGTGGCCTTTCCTCACAGTGACCCAGGGACCCCCATGGCCGAGTCCAAACCGATCATTCTTGTCGACGGTTCTTCCTATCTTTATCGCGCTTTCCACGCCTTGCCGCCGCTGACCACCTCCAATGGTCAGCCCACCGGCGCGGTACGGGGCGTGGCGTCGATGCTGCGCAAGCTGATCAAGGACTACGACCCGGAATACATGGCGGTGGTGTTCGACGCCAAGGGCAAGACGTTCCGCGATGAACTGTTCGAGGAGTACAAATCCAACCGGCCGCCGATGCCCGACGAGCTGCGCGAACAGGTGCAGCCGCTGCATGATCTGATCCGCGCCATGGGGCTGCCGTTGATCGTCGAAGAGGGGGTCGAGGCGGACGACGTGATCGGCACCTTTGCCCGCCAGTTCGGCGGCGAGGGCAAGGACGTGTTGATCTCCACCGGCGACAAGGACATGGCGCAGCTGGTCAATGGCAAGGTCACCCTGATCAACACCATGACCGACACCTTGCTCGATGTTGACGGGGTGAAAAACAAGTTTGGGGTCGGCCCGGAGCTGATCATCGACTTCCTGGCGCTGATGGGCGACAAGGTGGACAACATTCCCGGCGTGCCCGGTGTCGGCGAGAAAACCGCTCTGGCCCTGTTGCAGGGGCTCGGATCGATGGAACGGATCTACGCCAACCTGGACAAGGTGGCGGAACTCTCCGTGCGTGGCGCCAAAACCCTGGGCAAGAAGCTGGAAGAGCATCGCGAGCAGGCGTTCCTTTCCTACAAGCTGGCCACCATCAAGGTGGACTGCGAGCTCAAGGAAGCGCTCAAGGACCTGAAAATGGGCGACCCGGACACGGAAGCCCTGACGCACCATTACCGCACTCTGGAATTCAAGGGATGGCTGGCGGAACTGCTGGAGGGCGAGGATCCGGCCGCCGGCGCTTCGGCGGTTGAGGGTGGAGGGGGAGAGCAGGGCGTCATTCAGCGTGACGGCTACGTCACCATCGTCGACGAGGCAGGGCTGGATGTCTGGGTGAAGAAGTTGGGCAAAGCCAAGGTGTTTGCCTTCGACACCGAGACCACCAGCCTGGATTACATGCAGGCACGTCTGGTGGGTGTGAGCGTGGCGCTGGCGCCGGGCGAGGCCGCTTATATTCCATTCGGCCACGATTACCCCGGAGCACCGGATCAGCTTGCCCGCGATCACGTGCTGGATACGCTCAAACCGATTCTGGAAGACGACAACGTCAAAAAGGTGGGCCAGAACCTCAAGTACGACATGAGCGTACTGGCGGTGGACGCGAACATTACCCTGCGCGGCGTGGCCTTCGACACCATGCTGGAATCCTATGTGCTGGATTCCGTCGCCACCCGCCATGACATGGATTCTCTGGCGCTCAAATACCTGGGCCACAAGACCATCAGTTTCGAGGAGATCGCCGGCAAAGGCGCCAAGCAGCTGACCTTCAATCAGATTGGCTTGGAGGAAGCCGGCACCTACGCCGCCGAGGACGCCGACATCACCTGGCGGCTGCACGAAGCACTGTGGCCGAGACTGGAGAAGGAAAAGCCCCTGGAGCGGGTATTCAAGGAAATTGAGATGCCGCTGGTGCCGGTGCTCAGCCGTATCGAGCGCAACGGCGCCTATGTGGACGCCGCCAAACTACGGCACCAAAGCCAGTATCTGGCCAAGCGCATGGCGGAGCTGGAAGAGAAAGCCTATGAGCTGGCGGGGCAAAAATTCAATCTGGGCTCGCCCAAGCAACTCGGTGAAATCCTCTACACCAAACTCGAAATTCCGGTAATCAAGAAGACCCCGAAGGGCGCGCCTTCCACCGCCGAGGCGGTATTGCAGGAACTGGCACTGGAATACCCGCTGCCGGAAGTGATCATGGGCTACCGGGAGGTGGCCAAACTGAAGAACACCTACACCGACAAGCTGCCGGAGCTGATCGATCCCCGCACCGGCCGGGTGCACACCTCCTACCATCAGGCGGTGGCGGCCACCGGACGGTTGTCTTCCAGCGATCCCAACTTGCAGAACATTCCGGTGCGCAGCGAGGAAGGCCGCAAAATCCGTCAGGCCTTTTCCGCTCCCCCCTCGGACGGTAAAGGGGCCCGCAAGATCGTTGCCTGTGACTATTCCCAGATCGAGCTGCGGATCATGGCTCACCTCAGTGGCGACAAGGGCCTGCTGGAGGCCTTCGAAAAAGGTCTGGATATTCACCGGGCCACCGCCGCCGAGGTCTGGGGCAAAACCGTGGATGAGGTCAGCGACAATGAGCGCCGCAACGCCAAGGCCATCAACTTCGGCCTGATCTATGGCATGAGCGCCTTTGGTCTGGCCAAGCAACTGCGCATACCGCGTGGCGAAGCGCAGGAATACATCGACCGCTACTTCGAGAAGTATCCGGGCGTGCGCCGCTACATGGATGACACCCGCGCCACCGCCGCCGACAAGGGCTACGTGGAAACCCTGTTTGGGCGCCGTCTGTATCTGCCGGAGATCAACAGCCGCAACGGCCAGCGCCGCCAGGCCGCCGAACGCACGGCGATCAACGCGCCGATGCAAGGCTCCGCCGCCGATATCATCAAACGGGCCATGGTGCAGGTCCACGATTGGCTCGATACCACGGACTTTGATGCCCTGATGATCATGCAGGTGCACGACGAACTGGTCTTCGAGGTGGCGGAGAAGCAGGTGGAATCCCTGGTCAAGGAAGTGCGCCAGCGCATGGAGGCCGCCGCCGGACTGAAAGTACCGCTGATCGTGGATGCTGGTATCGGTGATAATTGGGAAGAGGCGCATTGAGCCCCTCGGCCCCTGGGCACAATATCGCGAGCGATCCGCGACAACGGAACCTTTGATCTGGAGTCTCCATGGAATCTCATTTCTGGAAAGAACGGTGGCACAAGCGGGAAATCGGCTTTCATCTGCCTTTCGTGAACCCGGTACTCAAACGTAACCTGCCCGCCTTTGACTTGCCGGCCGGTTCCCGGGTGTTCCTGCCTCTGTGTGGCAAGACCCTGGACATGATCTGGCTGCTGGAACAAGGCCACCGGGTGGTAGGCGCCGAACTGAGCGAGCTGGCGGTGCGCCAGCTGTTCGAGGAATGGGGTGTGGAGCCCGAAGTGGACGACTGGGCCGGTGGGCGCCGTTGGCACCACGGAAACCTGACGGTGTTCCAGGGCGATTTGTTCGAGCTCACCGCTGAGCAATTGGGCCCGGTGGATCTGGTCTATGACCGGGCCGCTCTGGTGGCCCTGCCCGAGGCCATGCGTGCCCGCTATGCGCCCCATGTATGCGAGCTGTCCGGCGGTGCGCCGCAATTGCTGATCAGCTTTGAATACGATCCGGCGGAGATGGCGGGTCCGCCGTTCCCGGTGTTCGCCGAGGAAGTGCGGCAACGCTACCAGGCGCGCTACACCTTGCGGGAACTGGCCCGCCAGGAGGTCATCGAGACTCAGGATCGTTTCAAGGACGCTGGAGTGACGTCCTTCGTGCAAGTGGCGTGGAAGCTGAGCCCGCTGGTCGTTTGAGCGGGAGAGGCGTCACACGCCCTGAATATCCAGGGCGTTGTGAATCAGCACCACGCATTGGGATGCGAACAGCATTTTCGGGCCCAGGCTGATTTTCTCCGCCCCCAGCCGCTTGAGGCTGTTGAAGCTCTTCTTCGGCATGGGAATGTGGTCGGTGAGCAGAAAGCAGGGGTTGCCGGGGAAATCCACGCCCTGAATCGGCTCGCCTTTCTTGTCCATGACATAAAGCTGATAGTTGCTGGCCAGGTCCTGAACCAGCTTCTCGAAACTTAGCGTACTCACGGTAATACCCGGTGCCACTGCCCGGGTTTGTTCCTTGCTCATGCCCTGGGACACATCCAGGGCGGTGGCGATCCTGTCCAGTAACGCCTGTTCGTGGAAACCGCCGAGATCACGGATATCGTTAGCGGCGAACGCGATGGTGCGTGAATAGTCCTGGGTGCTTTCCAATACCAGGTAGATGGTGACGTCGTCGCGGTGGGACTGCGCAACGAACAGGGCGTTCATCAGACTGTGCGCCAGAATCTCGGTATGGGCGGCCTGCCCCACGCTCTCGCGCAGGCGGCTGCTGTCGGTGGGGGCGGCGCGGGCGCGCAGAACGAAGGCTCTCATGATCGTTGCTTCATGGTGACTGGGGCGGCCAGTGTCGGCGATTGTGGCGGGGGCGGCAACGCAAAGTGCATGCGAGAGAGAAGGGTTCTGGTGGTTCAGGCAACCTTGAAATCGATGGCCTGGACCTTGTCCAGATTGATCCGTTGCCGTGCCTGCCAGAGGTCGTAAAGGTCCTGCAAGGCCAGCCAGCTTTCCGGAGTTCGCCCCAGGGCTTTCGACAGGCGCAAAGCCATTTCCGGGCTCACGCCGCTGGCCCCGTTGAGGACACGACTGAGCGAGGAGGGAGAGATATCCAGCTTTGCCGCCAGCGCACGCACACTTAAACCGTGGGGTTCCAGGTAGACCTCGCGGATGAACTCACCGGGGTGTGGGGGATGATGCATGTTCATTAGTGATAATCCTCATAGTTCAACACATAGGCGTTGCCGTCCTTGAATTCAAAGGTCAGGCGCCAGTTTCCGCTTATCCGGATGGACCAGCGCCCCTTTGCTTTTCCTTTCAAGGGGTGCAAGGAGAAGCCCGGGATATCCATATCCTCAATGACCGTTGCGGTATCCAGGGCGGCCAGTTGCATCCTCAGACGCTTGGCATGAGTGGCTTGAACACCGGCGGTGGAGCCCGTGCTGAAAAACCGCTGCAGTCCTTTGTGGCGGAATGATTTGATCATGGTGATGGATTATAGGGTGTTGCGTGTTGCGCAACAAGGTTGGCTTCGCTCCTCTGGCAAACCCCGTATAATCTCCCGCGGGGCCGTCCTGGCCGGAATCAACTGAAGCAAGGAAAGAACCATGCCGTCCTTCGACATCGTTTCCGAAACCGATGAGGTGGCGCTGCGCCACGCCGTGGATAACGCCAACCGGGAGCTGGCCAGCCGCTTTGATTTCCGCGGCGTGGAAGCCAGTATCGAACAGAACGGGTTGTCGGTGACGCTGAAAACTGAATCGGAATTCCAGGTTCGCCAGCTCGAGGAGCTGTTCGCCAAGGCCTGTGTGAAACAGAACCTGAGCGCCGCCGGCGCCGACCGGGAAGACAAGCCGGTGCACAGCGGCAAGACCTTCTCACTGACCCTGGCCTTCAAGCAGGGTATCGACCAGCCCACCGCCAAGCAGATCGTGAAGATGATCAAGGACAGCAAGATCAAGGTGCAGGCGTCGATCCAGGGGGATCAGGTGCGGGTCAATGGCAAGAAGCGGGATGACCTGCAGCAGGTGATCGCCATGCTCAAGGAATCCAAGCTGGAGCTGCCGCTGCAATTCAATAATTTCCGCGACTGAAAGCGGGCCTCCTTTCACAACAGGAAACCGGATCATGTCCAATGCAACAGCGGCGGCCGCCAGAACATTAACGCTGGTATGGTTCGCGGCGCTGGCCGTGCCGCTGGCGGTGGGAATTGCTCTGCTCCTGCTGGTGACCTACGGCGGCTTTCAGCCCCTGGCGGAACTGGCGCCGCCGGAGACCGCGCGTATGGTGGCGGTGGGTGCCATGGCGCTGATGCTGGTGGTGGCGCGGCCGCTGCGTAACGTGTTGCTGGCCCCGGAGACGGTCGCCGGCCGGCCGCTCAAGGACGGCCAGGGCGCGGAGGGGCAGCAACTGGCCATACTGAAGGCGCGGGCCGGGGCCTTCTCGTTTCTGGGCGTGGTCGATCTGGTGTCGGTGCTGACGATCGCTCTGAGCCTGGCCCACGCGGATGTGGTGCTGGGGGTCTTCAACGGGATTTACAGCCTGATCCTGGCGGTGGTGGCGAAACCGGATTTCGCCGCTCTGATCGATGACGTGACCGCCGAGCTGCGTCGCCCTTCCTGAACACAACACGCCCGAGCGCGCATTCGTCGCCAAGGGACTTCTGAAAAACGTCATGCCGGACCCGATCCGGCATCCCCCCATGAATCACGCCCCGTGCAGAGGGAGATCCCGGATCAAGTCCGGCATGACGGGTGTTTTTCAGGGGTTCCCTGGAGGCTCTCCCCATTCGCCAGCAGACGGCGGATCGTCCTAATTGAACACTGTCCGAAACATCTTGTTAATGAACACCGTTTAATAAATCGGTCGTCCTGTGCCTAAATTAAACAACGTTCAAATAAGGGGAATGACAATGACACTCACAGGACGAACCTTCGGACATTGGTTGCTGGGACTGGCCTTGGTGATAGGAACGAAGATCGCGGCGGCGGCCGGGTTGATGACCCCGGCGGACGGCAGTGAGCCGCCGCTGAGCATCCGCGAGCAGCATGTCACCGTGGATGTGGAGGACGGTTACGCGGTCACCGAGGTGGAACAAGTGTTCCACAACCCCCACGACCGCGATTTCGAGGCCTGGTACAGCTTCCCGGTACCGCGCCAGGCGGCGGTGGCGGAGTTCACGGTGTGGATCGACGGCAAACCGGTCACCGGCGAGGTGCTGGAGAAACAAAAAGCCCGCGAGGTCTACGAGCAGGAGAAAGCCGCGGGCCGGGACGCCGGTCTGATGGAAAAGGACGATTACCGCACCTTCGACGTGTTCGTCAGCCCGGTACGGGCGGGCCAGGACACCCGGGTGCGGCTGGTGTATCTGCAGCCGACCTTCGTGGATACCGGTATCGGACGTTACGTCTATCCGCTGGAGGAAGGCGGCGTGGATGAAGAACGCATGGCGTTCTGGACCGCCAATGACAAAGTGGAGCAACACTTCACCTTCACCATGAATCTGCGCACCGGCTACCCGGTGGAGGCGGTGCGCCTGCCCAAGCATCCGCAGGCTCAGGTAGAACAACTGGGGCCGCAGCAGTGGCGAGTGACGCTGGACAGCCGTGCCGGCGCCAAGGCGTCAGCGGAACAAGGCGCGGCAGTGCCTGATGAAGGGGAAGACCCGGCCTCACCAGCGACGGCCTTCCGGCTTGACCAGGATGTGGCGGTGTACTGGCGTCACGCGGCGGATCTGCCCGGCAGCGTGGATCTGGTGGCCTATCGGGCCGCCGGCGCGTCACGCGGCACCTTCATGTTGAGCCTGACCCCGGGGGACGACCTGAAGCCGATCAGCACCGGCAGTGACTGGGTGTTCGTACTGGATATTTCCGGATCCATGCAGGGCAAGCTGGCGACTCTGACCGAAGGCGTCAGTCAGGCGCTGGGCAAACTGCGTCCCGGCGATCGTTTCCGCATTGTTCTGTTTGATGATCGCGCCACCGAGCTGACCAATGGCTATGTGGTGGTGAACCCGGAGAATGTGCGCCATTACGTGAAACGGGTCCAGGCCGTGGGTCCCCAGGGCGGAACCAATCTGTTTGACGGCTTGAAACTGGCGCTGCGGCCTCTGGACGCGGACCGGCCCACCGGTATCGTGCTGGTGACCGATGGTGTCGCCAATGTTGGCGTTACCGATCAGAAGAAGTTCCTCGAACTGCTCGAGACCCATGACATCCGGTTGTTCACTTTTGTCATGGGCAACAGTGCCAACCGGCCGATGTTGACCGCGCTCACCGACGCCAGCAAGGGCTTCGCGGTGAACGTTTCCAACAGCGATGACATCGTCGGGCAGATCCTGCTGGCCACCAGTAAGGTCACTCACCAGGCCATGAACAATGTGAAGGTGGACATCGACGGTGTGAAAACCGCTGATGTCACCCCTGAACGTTTGGGCACCGTATACCGGGGCCGCCAGATGGTGCTGATGGGACACTATTGGGGGCAGGGCCCGGCGGAGGTAACGCTTACCGCCGAGGTCGGTGGCGAGAAACGGCGCTACAAAACCCGTTTTGAGTTTCCCGCCAGCGGTGGCGACAACCCGGAACTGGAGCGGCTGTGGGCCTACGCGACGATTGAGGGGATGCAGCGCGAGTTGAATAACTTCGGTGACAACGCTGACCTGCGTAACGGCATCGTCGATCTGGGGCTGGAGTATGGTCTGGTCACCAACCATACCTCCATGGTGGTGGTGCGGGAAGACATGTTCCAGCAGTACGGTATTGACCGTGCTAACGCCAAACGCCGCGATATCGAACGCCTGGCCAAGGCCCAGCGTGAACAGCAGGCGCCGGTCTCCAATCGGGTTGACGGTTCGCAGCCGATGTTCAAGGGCCACCGGCCTTCCATGGGCGGTGGCGGTGGTGGCGGCGCCTTCGGCCCGCTGGCCTGGCTGCCGTTCCTGATTCTGTTGCTGGGGGGATGGTGGCGGCAGCGCCGCTGACACGCAACACGCTGGCACGCAAACACGCAAACACGCAAACACGCAACACGCAAACACCTGGTCCGCTGGCGCGGCCTTGCTCAGTATTCGCTGGCTTGCCAGCGAATCAGCGTGCCAGCGAACGCATGAGGCCCCATGGTCCATGGACCGCGATGTTTTTGCATCCCGCCGTTGTCGGGCTGAACCGTGATGCTGGGAGTGGTCACGGATAGCATGCTACATTGATGCGGATTTCCTGGCGCGGAGCGCGCCCTGGCTTCAACGACAACCAAGCGGGACCTGATCATGACTATATCCGTTGGCGATAAACTGCCCGACGTCACCATCAAAACCAATGGCGCCAAAGGACCGGAAGACTTGTCCACCGGTGATTTCTTCAAAGGCCGCAAGGTGGTTTTATTCGCCGTTCCCGGCGCTTTTACCCCCGGCTGTTCCGTGACACACATGCCTGGTTTCGTGGTGAACGCCGATGCCTTGCTGGAAAAAGTGGACGCCATTGCCTGCATGGCGGTGAACGACGCTTTTGTCATGGGCGCCTGGCAGCAGGACCAGAACGCCGAGCACATTACCATGATGGCGGACGGCAATGCTGAGTTCACCCGTGCCCTGGGGCTGGAATTGGACGCCAGCGGTGCCGGGCTCGGTATCCGCAGTCAGCGTTTCGCCCTGATCGCAGAGGACGGCGTGGTGAAGTATCTGGGCGTGGACGCCAAAGGCGTGGACAAGAGCAGCGCGGAAACCGTGTTGGCCGAACTGGGGTAAGGCCGTTTCCCCCGCGAGGCGGTGGGACAGCCTTTGCATCATGAATATTGTGTAAAAACACGGGTCCGGGCTCCGCCCAGAAATGGCGGGATCGCGTAGAATGCGGTCCTTTCATTCACGGACAGTTCCGGCTTTCAGGAAAAAGGTGGGTACATGGAGCAGATCAAGACATTTATAAATGAAAACCTGATGCCATACGCCTGGAGTTTCGCCATGGCAGTGGTGGTTTTTGTCATCGGTATCTGGGTGGCGAAGCGTATCGCCAACTGGTGCAAAGGGCTTTTGAACAAACGCCTGGATCCGACCGTGGCGAACTTCCTGGGGAATATCGTCCATATCCTGTTGTTCGTTTTCGTGGTGATCGCCGCGCTGGATCAACTGGGTGTGGAAACGACCTCGCTGGTCGCCATCGTCGGTGCCGCCGGCCTGGCGGTGGGTCTGGCACTGAAGGACTCCCTGGGCAATTTCGCCGCCGGAGTCATGCTGATTATGTTCCGGCCTTTCCGTGTCGGGCACTATGTGGAAGTGGCGGGCACCTCCGGCACCGTGAAGGAAGTCCGGATTTTCGCCACTATCCTCAACACGCCGGACAACAAAGTGGTGACGGTGCCCAACGGTCCGATCATCGCCGGCAATATCGTCAACTACTCGGAGATGCCCACCCGCCGTGTGGATATGGTGTTCGGGGTTGGCTATGACTCGGATCTGAGCAAGGTGAAGCAGATCCTGCAGGAAGTGATCGCCGAAGACGAGCGCTGTCTCAAGGATCCGGCCCCGACCATCGTGGTGTCCGAACTGGCGGATAGCTCGGTGAATTTCCTTTGCCGTCCCTGGGTGAAGAGTGCGGATTACTGGGCTGTGCTCTGGGATACTACCGAGAAGGTAAAACGCCGCTTCGATGAAGCGGGCATTAACATCCCCTTCCCGCAAATGGATGTGCACCTGAACAAGGTGGATGGCTGATTGTAGAGTGGCCGGCTGCCTGGTGGCGCCGGCCCGGCCGGGAGAAAAGCGATGAAAGTGTGGGGCCGTAAGGATTCCACCAACGTGAAAAAGGTGCTCTGGTGCGCCGACGAGCTGGGGCTGGAAGTGGAGCATCAACCACTCGGTGGCCGGTACGGCGGGCTGGACGAACCCGTGTATCGGGAAATGAACCCGAATGGCCTGATTCCCTGCCTGCAGGACGGCGACCTGGTGTTGTGGGAATCCAATGCCATTGTCCGTTATCTCGGCGCCCAGTACGGCGCGGGCCGGGTGTACGCCACCGATCCGAAACGCCGGGCCAACGCGGACAAATGGATGGATTGGGCTTCCACCACCCTGGTGGGCGCCTACAAGGACTGGTTCATCAATCGGGTGCGTAAGACACCGGAGACCCGTGATGCGGCGGCCATGGAACGAGGGCTGCGGTTTTTGCGCGAGCAACTGGCGGTGGTGGACCAGGCCCTGGCCAGACAGCCGTACCTGTCCGGTGATGACTTTGGCATGGGCGATATCCCGTTGGGCTGCCTGAGCTATCCGTGGTTTGAGCTGGATGACCAGCGCCCGCATCTGCCCCATCTGGAAGCCTGGTATCACCGTCTGGCCGAGCGTCCCGCGTATCGCCACCGGGTGATGATTGAGATCAGTTGATCCCCTGTCTTGTCCTGTTGGCCGTTCTGGCTGGCAGCCATCTTGGCTGAAGCAAAAATTCATTCGGCGCGCCGGTCAGAGCGCGCCAATCTTGTTGTTTTTTGCTCCACTCCGTTACGTGGGTCTCCTGATCTGTGAGACAAAAGTCACAGTTTGGTTACAGCCGCTGACAACGGAAACCGCGGGGTTACCTGGGGACGCCCCGTTAACATGACGTAAATCACATTCTACATTTTTTCATAGCCACCCTTTGTACATTCGTTCATTCGAGGTTCATCGGTTTTCAGGGGGACGGGGAGCTTAACCCTGGTCACTGGATGACCTGAATGTTTCGAACAATGGTTACTCAATGAGGGTGGAAGCGATGATTACGTCCATGGCAAGAGGCCTGCTACTGTGTTTGATGGTGGTCGCCCTGGCCGCCTGTGGTGGCAGTGGCGGTGGTGGTGGCGGTGGTACGCCGAACGATCCGAACAATCCGGGCAATCCGAATAACCCGGACAACCCCGATAACCCTGACGATCCGGACAACCCCGATAATCCGGATGATCCCGACGACCCGGATAACCCCGACAACCCTGACGATCCCGACGAGCCGACTCCGGAAGAAAAAGAAGAGTTGTTGACGCTGATCGACAGCGAAAACCACTTCACCCTTTCCGTATGTCCGGATGCCATGCTCGGTCACGATGAATCCGTGCTGGGCACTCTGCTGTCTCCGGTTGAGGTGCTGGCCTGCCAGAACGAAGCCCTGGAAAATATTTCCCTGGGTAATGACGACGTTCTCGGGCTGCTCTGTGCCAACGCCGTGGCCGAAACCGAATCCGGTTTGCTTGGTAGTGCTACCAACCCGGATTTCCTGCAAGCCTGCGTACTGGAAAGTGGCGTTTATCTGAAGGACACCATCACTGGTCTGCTTGATGGCACCAGCCCGTTGACCCAGGAATTGTGTCCGAGCTCGGATAACGTTGTGACCTGTCTGGTCGACGTGCTCAAGACCACACCGGAAACGGTACCGGCTGCTGTTGGCGAGGTGCTGGGCATTCTGGGTTGCGAAGACGTGCAGAATCCGCAGACCTGTCTGACTGGCGTGGCCAATAACCTGGCCAGCGGCGAACTGCTGCTTTCCACCGTGAATACCGTGTCTACCGCGTTGTGCCCGGTGGCCACCGGCGAAGAGTCCTTCAATCCGCAATCCTGTCTGACGGAAGTGCTGACCGGCGTGACTTCCATTGTTGGTCTGGAAAGCATCTGTGAAAGCAGCACGGAGTTGCCCGCGGGCTTGTCCGAGCTGGCGGGGCTGACCTGCTTGCTGGACATCGGTGATGGCCTCAGCCCGATCGCCGACGCCGTGGGCGGCATCCCGGTTCTTGGCGACCTGCTGGGCGGTCTGCTGGAAGGCGGCCTGCCGGTTCCGGGTGACGGTTCCGATCCGCTCACCGGCCTGCTGGAAAACCTGGGCATGCTGGGTGACCTGACCGGCGAGATTCCGGTACTGGGCGACATCATCGGCGGCATCCTCAGCGGTGACATCGGTGGCGACGGCGGCCTGCCGCTGGATCTGGAAGGTCTGCTGGGTGGTCTGAGCGGTGGCGATCTGGACGCTCTGACCGGCCTGCTGGACCAAGTACCGGTGCTGGGCGACGTGCTGGAACAGGTCCTGGGTGCGCTGACCTGTGAATCCGGTAATCCGCTGGAATGTCTGGCTGGTGCCGGTGACCAACTGTCCGGCCTGACCGGCCTGCTGGGTGAGATTCCGGTACTGGGTGACTTGCTGGATCCGCTCCTGAGCACCCTGTTCGGCCTGGCCGACGGCGGCCTGCCGGGTGGTGATGGCAACCCGCTGGATACCATTACCGGTGCCCTGGATCAGATCCCGCTACTGGGTGACCTGCTGAACCAGTTGCTTGGCACCCTTGGCGGCGGTTTGCCGGGTGGCGATGGCGGTTTTGAGCCTGACCTGTCCCTGCTGGAAGAAATTCCGGTGCTGGGTGATCTGCTCAGCGGCCTGCTGGGTGGTCTGACCTCTGGTGACGTGGACCTGGATGGCTTGTTCGGCGGTGTGATTGGCGCTGACGGTGGACTGGTACCGGCGATTGGCGACCTGCTTGAGCAGGTCCCGGCTCTCGGCGAACCGCTGGTGACCGTGCTGGATACCCTGGCTGGTACCGACGACAGTCTGCTGGAGAACCTGCTGAATCCGGTTCTGGATACGCTGGAAGGCATTCCCGGCCTGGGTGATCTGCTGGCCAGTCTGCGCGATGGCCTTCTGTGCGGGCTGCTGGGCGTGCTGTGCAGCGCTTAAGCCGATAACCCGTCAGATTGAAACGCCCCGGGAAGCGATTCCCGGGGCGTTTTCTTTGAGGTAAGCAGGGCAAAGGTGTCCCATCGTTATGGGACGGCCCGCTTCCCGTGGAAGGGACTACGGAGCCGCTGTGGGAGCTTGCTGGCAAGCGAATTCTTGAGGCTCAGTGGCGCCAATTTGCTTGCAGCCGCCCCGCCCGGCAAAGCCCCACTGCTGTCCCTAGTGCAGGCGTTCGTTCTCCGGACTGAAGCGATGTGGCGGCAGAGTAATGCTGAGCACCCTGGGGCCCAGCATCCGGGTTTCGCCCTGGTAGCGTTCGCCGCCGGTGACGGTGAATTCGAAGCTGTAACAACGCAGCAGGCACCAGCCCTGGCCCGGATCGCGGCGTATCCGCACACGGCGCAGCGCCACGGTTTCATCCAGCAACGACACGTCTTCCCTTTGGCAATACCGGCGGGTGGCCAGGAGGGCGCTTTCGCGAATCTTCTGGGCGCGCCAGAACAGGGCCGCGGCGATGCACAGGGCGCTGAGCAAAAGCAGGTCCGTGAGTTGCAGATTCATGTTATGTCCGTCAATTTGGTGATTACCCGGTATTCACTCCGGGTAAAAGCACGGTCAATGGCTCCTGGAAAGCCAAGCGAGGTGCTCATGCTGGCCTGGTTGAAACGCTGGTTCCACCGCCCCCCGTCAGCGCCGCCGGAGGCAGGCTCCGGTGCCGCCCATGCCGGTGACGAGCCGGAGGATCTGCATCGCGGCCGCCACCGATTGAAGGAACGGTACACCAGCCATTGGGATCTGGACTACCTTAGCGAGGATGAACTGGAGCAGTTGCTGGGCGGCGACGATGACCAGGACCGGCAGGATCGCCGCTGACCGGTCAATTCTTCAGCCGGTAGCCGGTTTTGAAGATCCAGTGAATCACCCCCACGCACAGCACCATGAACAACACGGTCATGCCCAGGCTGAGGCCGACGTTGACATCGGCGACACCGTAGAAGCTCCAGCGAAACCCGCTAATCAGATACACCACCGGGTTAAACAGCGTTATCGTCTGCCACACCGGAGGCAGCATATTGATTGAATAGAAAGTGCCCCCCAAAAACGTCAGTGGCGTCACGATCATCATCGGGATGATCTGCAATTTCTCGAAGCCGTCCGCCCACACCCCGATGATGAAACCGAACAGACTGAACGTCACCGCGGTGAGTACCAGAAACGCCACCATCCAGACCGGATGAGCGATATGGAAGTCCACGAACAACCGCGCGGTGGCGAGGATCAGCAGGCCGAGAATGATCGACTTGCTGGCCGCGGCGCCGACATAACCGGTGACGATTTCCACATAGGACACCGGCGCCGAAAGGACCTCATAGATGGTGCCCGAGAAACGCGGCATGTAGATGCCGAACGACGCATTGGAGATGCTCTCGTTGAGCAACATCAACATGATCAGCCCGGGAATGATGAAAGCGCCATAGCTGATGCCGTCGATCTCCACCATGCGAGAACCAATGGCGGACCCGAACACCACGAAATACAGCGACGTGGAAATCACCGGCGAAGCGATGCTTTGCAGCAGCGTGCGCCAGGTGCGGGCCATTTCGAACAGGTAGATGGCGCGAATGGCGTGGAGATTCATGCGGACTCCCTCCCGGGTGCGGTTTCATCAGGGCGCGATTCGTGGACCAGGTGCACGAAGATATCTTCCAGCGAACTTTCCCGGGTGCGCAGATCGCGGAATTCGATGCCGTTGTCCTCAAGTTGACGCAACAGCGGCGCGATACCGCTTTGCTCGTCACGGGCGTCGAACGTGAAGGTGATCTCCAGGCCGTCCTCGGACAGCGATAATGGTAGCGCCGACAGGGCTTCGGGGATGCACGTCAGCGGCGCCGCCAATTGCACATGCAGTTCGCGCTTGCCCAGCTTCTGCATCAGCGCGTTCTTTTCGTCCACCAGTACCAGCCTGCCATGATTGATCACGCCGATACGGTCGGCCAGTTCCTCGGCTTCCTGAATGTAGTGGGTGGTCAGAATGATGGTGACGCCACGGTCGCGCAGCTGCTCCACCAGTTGCCACATATCCCGGCGCAGTTCCACGTCGACACCGGCGGTGGGCTCATCCAGGAACAGAATCTCCGGCTCATGGGACAGTGCCTTGGCGATCATCACCCGTCGCTTCATGCCGCCGGACAGCGCCATGATCTTGTCATTGCGTTTATCCCACAAGGACAGGTCTTTCAGGATCCGTTCAATATGGGCCGGATCGCGGGGCTTGCCAAACAAGCCGCGGCTGAAGGTCACCGTTGCCCACACTGTCTCGAAGGCGTCGGTGGTGAGTTCCTGTGGCACCAGGCCGATCTTGCCGCGCGCCGCCCGATATTGGTGCTGGATATCGAAACCGCCGGCCAGCACGGTGCCGGCGCTGGGACGGACGATGCCGCAGATGATGCTGATCAGGGTGGTCTTGCCGGCGCCGTTGGGACCAAGCAAGGCGAAGATCTCTCCTTTACGGATGTCCAGGTCGAGGTGTTTCAGGGCCTGGAAGCCCGAGTCGTAGGTCTTGTTGAGATTTCTGACCGAGATAACCGTATCCACGGGGGCTCCTTGTGATGAGGCTTTGTTACTGGTCGAAGCGGTTCTAAGCAAATCGACGGTCCCGCGTTGCCGAGAACGAGAAACGACGATACCACCACGGTATTGCGAATTCAGAAAGAAAACGCTACAACCTCAAGCATTGTTAAGGTCAAAGGTGCATCATGGAAAGGCTCAATGCCGATAATGTGGGCAAGGCACTCACCGTGGGGCAGGTAGCGGAGCGTACCGGCCTGGCGGTGTCCGCCATTCATTTCTACGAAGCCAAGGGGCTGATCCAGAGCCGCCGCAGCAGTGGTAATCAACGGCGCTATACCCGTGACGTGCTACGGCGGCTGGCGGTGATCAAGATTGCCCAGCGCACTGGTATTCCGTTGGCCGAGATCGCCGAAGCGTTGGCCACCTTGCCGGAGGAGCGCACCCCCAATGCCAAGGACTGGGGGCGGCTATCGGCCCAGTGGCGTGAGGATCTGGACAAGCGCATCGAACGGCTGACCCTGTTGCGCGATCAGCTCAGCGGCTGCATCGGTTGTGGTTGCCTTTCTCTGTCCGCCTGCCCGTTGCGCAACCCCATGGACGAACTGGCGGAGGAAGGCAGCGGCGCCCGTCTGGTGGACCCGGACTGAACCGGGCTCACCGTTCCTGGCATTGGCTTTCCAGAATGTGCTGCTGGTTCTCCTTGTCGAGAATCGGGAACAGACTCCGGCTCACCCGGATCACGCCGACTTTCCAGGTGCGATCCGTCAGACAGACAAAATGGCGGGTGTCTCCGTCGCCTTCCCCATACAAAGTGCTTTCCTCGTGGCTCTCGGTGTAGCGGAACAGCGGTGTGCGATGGCCGGTGAACAGCACCATGGTACGGTCCCCGGGACCATGGTAGTAACGCACCTGGAAGTCCACGGCCGGTGGCGCCAACAGCAGCAGTAGCGCGCAAAGGGCCAGGCCCGTCGTCAACGTGAAGATCAGGCCCGGGCGCCGTCCGCGCAGCTGGCGAATAAACAGAATCATCACGAGGATCACGGACGCCGCCATCAGCAGGGCCAGTAGCCAGGGCAGCCCCCAGATCTGAGCGCCGGCGGCGCTAATGTCATCCCCCACGGTCCGGTAGCCCGGGGCCACATAGTCCCAATCCAGCAACAGCGACATCAGAGTCAGGGCGGTCCAGCCCAAGGTCGCCACAATGGCAAGAATCAGCCCCGGTGCCGGGCGGTACAGGGGCGATTCGACGGTGCGCTCATCGCTCATGGCGGCACTCCAGTGGTTCGCTGTAAATGTAGGTGCCGTCGGGTAGCACCACCTTGCAGGGGAGTTCCGCTTGTTCCAGGAACCGGTTGCGCTCGCGGGTCTGGCGCTTGAAGCCGCCAGGCGGCAGCATCAGGCCAAGCTGACAGACGTCCTCCGGTGGGCCGGCCATGTCCAGGCGGATCGGTTCGCCGCGCCATTGCCGGGCCAGATCGTAGAGCGTCTCCAGGGCGCTGTCGTGGCTCACCATCCAGGGCATGACGTACAGCGCCTGACACAGAGCGTTGGTGTCCCGTCTTGGTGTCAGCACGGCGGTGAACATGGGCACGATAGCCGGTAGGGGCAGAGTCTTTTCACTGAACTCGAACTGCTCATAGACTTTTCGTACGGCCTTGCTGTGTCGTTTGAAACGTTCTTCCCGGGGCAGCTTGTCCATTTCAGCGCCCAGCATTCTCTGCTGGTGGTTGAAAACTCCGGCACCGGTGGCCCGGCGCAGCAGTGTAATCACCTGTTCGGAAGGTTCCGGGTCGGTGTAGAAACGGGCCAGTGCCACGCAATCCCGGGAGTCTTCCGCCTGGCTGGGCAAATTGGGCAGATTGACACTGATAATGCGCCGGGACACATCGGTGGCGCCTTTCGGTGTCGTCGCCCAGAGCCGGGACAGAAACAACTGCAGCACGGCGCTGTCCGTTGGCACCGCGAGCCCTTGCTTTTTGAGAAAACCCGCGTAGTCCGCGTCGCAGTGGAGATTGGCCGCGGTGTAGTCGAATGCCCGGTAGCCGCCGGTCTCGCGCAGATGGGAGACGGACATCGGATCTTCCCCGCGCCAGCCGAAACCGGTGTCTTCACGTGGTATCTCCACCGGTACAAGGTTGGTCAGACCCAGTTTGAACAGGGCATAGCGTTGATACCATTGGGCGTCGCCGGGCTGCAACCAAGCCTGGACGTGTGGCCGGCTGCCGAGCACCAGAGCGATGTCCGCCAAGGTGAGCGGGGCCGGGGAGGCCGGATCGGTGTGCAGCAGTTTCGCCAACGCCCCGCGCAGTGGCTCGCCCACATCGGTCAGTTGCAGCGCGAGCCGGCCTTTCTCGGCGTGGTGTTGATCAAGCAAGGCCCTGGCCCCGTCGGCATCGCCCCTCACCAGAGCGCCTTCCAGCCCGTCCAATTGCGCCATCAATTGATGGCGGAAGCGCAGACATTCCTCGATTCCGCCGGTGCGCGACTCGGTCAGGGCCTCGGGCGTGCGCCAGCGATAACGCTGCTGGAAACGAAACAGGCCCCGGGCTTCCACCCGCTCTTCAATACAGGCCGTGGGGCCGGGAGCAGGCTCATTGAAGTTCACCAGCTCGGTGGTCATGGACTGACGCCGCCAGCCTTCACCCGCCAGTTCCGGCAGAGAGCGGAGCGATACGGTGATCCCTTCGCCGCTCCAGTCCTGCTGTACCAGTCTTATCGGCGAGGCGGCGAGCATCAGCAGGGCAGCCCCGCCCAGTACCAACAGCAGGCCGAGCAGACGGCGGCGCCATAGCAGCGTCAGCGCCAGGACCAGGAGAACGGCGGCAAAAAAGAGATCAACGCCGGCCTGGGCATAGCGGTCCAGGAAAAGCGGGGAGGCGGTCCTGGCGGTGGTCCAGGCCAGTCCCGCCAGGATGGCGGCCACGACCAGACACAGCAGGGCGGTGATGCGGGACCAGATGGGGGTGATGCGCATGCGGGCTCCTCTCCCTCAGCCCCGGTGAATAAGAGCCCTTGAGCAGGCTTCAGGGCGGCGAGGCGAATGGTATTGAATGATGGTCGCACTGGCCACCCGCTGCTGTCCCGGAAAGGTAAAAAGAGCATGCTATGCTGCATGGCGATGTCGAGTACCTTACATTGCGTGAGAACGGATGTTGGAGGGACCATGAGTATTCTGCAGCTTCCCCAGGCGGTGCCCACGGCGCTACTGATGGATTGGCACGCCACCCTGGTGGATACCCATGACGCCATGTATCACGCCATCGACGATGTGCTCCCCCGTCTGGAAGCACTGGGCCTGCGTGACCGGCTGTTGACCACTGAGCAGTCCAAGACGCTGGAAGACGCCCGTTTGGTCAAGTACGTCCGTGACCACCATCGACTGCATCCGAAAATCACCGCCCAGCGCAAAATCTCGCGCACCGATATCTTCGAAGTCCTGTTCGGTTCGGATCAGGACGCCAAGGCCCGCATCCACGCGGCTTTCGACGACTGCTACAAGAAGTACGTGGACGATGTTCATGCGTTGGAGGGGGATACCACCTCGCAACTGCGCCGGCTGCGGGAACTGGGCATCCCCATGGGCATCATCAGCAACCGTAAAAGGGACTATCTGGAGCACGAATTGAGCCGGTTGGAGGAGGGGGCCTGGATCGAGCTGTTCGACGTGATCGTCTGCGGTGACGACGTGGCCCACCGCAAGCCCGCCCCGGATATGATTCTCGAAGCCCTGCGACGGCTTGGGCAGGAGCCCGGTCCCACCTGCTGGTATCTGGGCGACAGCACCACCGACGTGATCGCGGGCAAGGAAGCCGGCGTCACCGCCGTGTTCTACAACGGCGCCCAGTGGTCGCAGTCCTGGCTGGACAAGATCTTCCCCGGTTCGCCACGCCACCCCCACCGCCCGGATGCGGTGGTGACCCGTTTCGGGGAGCTGGTGCGGCTGGTGCGTGACATGGTGGCCAACGGCAAACGGGTCCAGCGGGCGGCGGAAGCGGCCTTCACTCCTCCTGAAGGCAGACTTAGGGAAAACTGAATTGTCTCCATTGGCCCGGGCGGGCAGTGTGATAGAGCCGGCCCGACGGCACGGCCCGGTGATGACAACAACAATTCAGTGATTGGGGCCGTGGATGCGTGCTTGGGCCCCAGGAGAAGTACACTATGACTCTGACTGCCCGTACGGCCGGTTTGGCCGCCTTCTGTCTGACGCTGTTCAGTGGTATCGCCAGCGCCGCCAATTTGTCTTACTCCTCTCCGTTTCCCAGCAACCACACCACCGTGGCCAAGGGCATTGAGCCTTTCGCCAAAGCCGTGGAGGAGGCTTCCGGCGGCGAGGTCAAGCTGACCGTCTATTCCGGTGGCGTGATGGCCAAGGGGCCGGCGACGCTGTCCACTATTCAGCGTGGTATCGTCGACTCCGGCCTGGTGGTCCCGGCCTGGGTCACCAGCCAGATTCCGGCCACCGATACCATTGCCTCGCTGATGCTGGCGGTAAGCGACGCCCGTGTCGCCGCGGCCGCCGCCAACGAGTATTACCTGTTGAAATGCCCCGAGTGCATGGACGAACACCTCAAGCACAACGCCCGCCCGCTGGCGTACTATGGTTCCGCTCCGTACCACTTTGAATGTCGGCAACAGCTCGACGGCCTGGAAGATCTGGCCGGCAAGCGGGTGCGTGCCACCAGCACGCCATTGGTGAACTGGGTGGAGCAATTCGGCGCCACCATCGTCGCGGTCCCCACCGAGGACATCTATCAGGCGCTGCAGCGTGGACAGGCGGACTGCAACGTCGGCCCGCTGGCCTACATGCACACGCTCAATCTGAAGGAAGTGGTGAAGTGGGTCAGTGACATGCCGTTCGGTTCCTATTACGGCGCCACGGTCCTGGAAGTGAACGACAAAACCTGGAAAAAACTTTCTGATGACGAGCGCGCGGTGATCTCGTCCCAGTTGGCGAAACTGGTTCGCGACGTCACCGAAGGCTACGAAGATGATTCCGCCAAGGCGCGTTCCGAAGGCGAAGCCGCCGGCGTGGTATTCGCCAAGCCTTCCGAAACCGAGAGCAAGAAGCTGGCCGATCATGTCGATAGCGAATTCCAGCGGGTGCTGGCGCTGGCCAAGGAGCGTGGGGTTGGCGGTGATGACCCGGCCGCTTTTCTCCAGGGGTTCCTGGACACTCTGAGCAAATGGGAAAAACTCGTCGCCGACCTGGACGGTGACTACGATGCCTATCAGCAGGCACTGCAAGACGAAATTTTCTCCAAGCTGTAGCCGATAGAGCGACGGGCGGCGCCTTCACCGGTGGCCGCCGTGTCCTCCCTTTTCAAGACGCCCTTTCAAGCCTCTTTTTTAAGGAAATACAATGAAGGCTCTCGACCGTCTGCTGATGCGGTTGGTGCAGGGGTTCGCCCTGATCGCCGCCTGCGCCATGCTGGTGATGATGGGTCAGGTGACGCTGGATGTGTTGTTGCGCTGGCTCGCCAACCACCCCATCGATGGCACCCTGGAACTGGTCGCCAACTACTACATGGTGGCGTTGATTTTCCTGCCCCTGGGGCTGCTGACCTATACCCGTGATCACATCACCGTGGAGCTGTTTACCCGGCATATGGGCGAGCGCCCGCTAGCCGGGCTCGATCTGCTCGGTAACGTGGTGGCGTTGGTTTACGTCGGCGTCCTGATCTGGATGGGGGCGCTGGAAGCCTGGGATATGACCCTGATCGGTGAAACCTGGACCGCCGGTGTTGGCGAGATCGTGGTGTGGCCGGCCCGTTGGCTGGTACCCGCTGGCGGTCTGCTGATGGCGGCACTGTTCCTGCTGCACGCGGTGGATGACCTGATCATGCTCGTTGCCGGTCAACGCTCACTGGAGCCGATCAATCCGTTCTCCGCGTGGGACCAAGACGACACCGTGGCCTGAGGAATTTGTCATGACCGATATGATGATCGGCCTGAGCGGCGTCGGCATTCTGCTGCTGCTCATGGCTTTGCGTGTGCCCATTGCGGTGTCCCTGGGCGTGGTATCCCTGGGGGGAATCGTTGCCCTGAGGGGGGTCGACCCGGCGCTGGGCATGCTGCGTGCCATGCCCTATGAATTCGGCGCCAGCTGGACCCTGTCGGCGGTGCCCATGTTTCTGCTGATGGGGGCGTTCGCTTACCATTCCGGCCTGACCCGGCTGCTTTACGACGCCGCCCGGCTCTGGCTGATGCGGGTGCCCGGCGGGCTCGCCCTGGCGACCAACTTCGGCTCCGCCGGTTTCGCCGCGGTATCCGGCTCCTCCATGGCCACCACCGCCTCCATGGGGAGACTGGCGATTCCGGAGATGCTCCGCTATGGCTATGACCGAGGGCTCGCCACCGGCACCGTGGCCGCGTCCGGTACCCTTGGGGCGCTGATTCCGCCCTCGATCCTGTTCATCATCTATGGCTGGTACACCGAGCAATCGATCAGCAAGCTGTTCCTCGCCGGAGTGATTCCCGGTCTGCTCACCGCCGTTTTTTTCGCCTCCATGATCGTGATCCGCTGCTGGCTCAATCCGAAGTTGGCGCCGCAACGGCATGAGCAGGTGAGCTGGGCGGAACGCATGGCCAGTCTGCGCGCGGTATGGCCATTGCCGTTGTTGGTGCTGGGCGTGCTCGGCAGTATCTACGGCGGTGTCGCCAGCCCCACCGAAGCCGGGGCTCTCGGAGCCGCCATGACACTGGCCATTGCGCTGCTGCAACGGCGTTTGCCCTGGCGTGCCTTTTGCGCGTCGCTGGCGGAAGCTCTGCGTACCACCGCATCGATTTTCTTCATCGCCATCGGCGCGGTCATGCTGACCCGTTTCCTGGCCATGGCCGGTTTGTCCACCGGGCTGGTGGAACTGGTGACGTCCATGGATATGACCGTGGCCTGGGCCTTGCTGGCACTGGTACTGGTTTACCTGGTACTGGGTATGTTCCTCGATCCGCTGGGGGTGATGCTGCTGACCCTGCCGGTGTTCCTGCCAGTATTCCATGCCCTGAACATGGATCTGATCTGGATCGGCGTGCTGGTGGTGAAGCTGATCGAGGTCGGACTGCTGACGCCGCCGGTAGGCATGAACGTCTACGTGGTGAAGAGCGTGGTGGGTGACCAGGTGGCTTTGGGCACCGTGTTCAAGGGGCTGCTCTGGTTCCTGCTGTGTGAAGCGCTGCTGTTGCTGCTGCTGGGCAGCTTCCCGCAGCTGGCGCTATGGTTGCCGAATCTGGTGGGCTGAGAAAAAACAAGTATCGCATAACGCACACGCTGGGGGTGGCTGCAAGCCGATTCGCCGCCAAGGCAGCTCCCACAGCGGCTCCGTGGCCGTTGCTGCGGGAAGCGTGCTTGCTCGCGAATACGGCGTGAATTCATATCTCCAATTCCGTTAAGCCCCCGGTCCCGGCGTCGCCAGCAGGTAGTCCACCAACTCGCGGGCGAAGGTCGGTAATGCTTCCAGCTCCCGCACACAGATTTTCATCTCCCGTTCGGCCCAGGCGTCGGACAGTTCGATGACATGGATATCCATGGACCGGGCCAGCCGGCGCGCCGCGGAGCGGGGCAGCAGACCGATGCCGGCGTTCGCTTCCACCATGCGGCACAGCGCGTCGAAACTGGAAACCTGGACACGGATCTGGGTATCCAGGCCCAACTCGCTGGCCACCTGGGCCATAAAGGTGTGGATGGCACTGCCGGAGTGAAGGGACACGAAGTCGTGGCCCAGCGCTTCCTTGAAGGCCAGTCGCGCGCGGCTGGCCAGGGGATGGTTCAAGGCGGTGGTCAGCACCAGCCGGTCGCCGTGATAGGGAAGCGCCTGCAGGCCTTCGGTGGACACCGAGCCGGCGACGATGCCAATGTCGGTGGCGCCGTCCTGGACCGCCTTGACGATATCGTGGCTGAGCCGCTCCTGCAGATCCATATCCACCCGTGGATGGTCGGACAAGAATCGGCCCAGCGCGGCGGGCAGGAACTCGGTCATGGCGGTGGTGTTGGCGAACAGACGCACCCGGCCCTTGACCCCTTGTCCGTATTCCGCCAAATCGCCGAGCAGGCGCTCGCTTTGTTGCAGGATGCGCAAGGCGTTGCGCAACATGGCCTGGCCGGCGGGAGTGAGCGTCACGCCCTGGCTGGCGCGATTGAGCAGACGGGTACCGATGGCATCTTCCAGATTCTTGATGCGCATGCTCGCCGCCGCCAGGGACAGGCAGGAGCGTTCGGCGCCACGGGTCAGGCTGTTGGCTTCGGCGATATTGATGAACAGGCGCAGGTCCACCAGGTCGAAGAACAGCCGCTGCGTGGAGTTGGCCATCTCAGCTGAGCAACTGGCCGCCGTCCACCGCCAGCGTCTGGCCGGTGATCCAGCGCGCCTGCGGGGAAGCCAGGAACAGCACCGGTTCGGCGATGTCATCCGGCGCGCCAAAGCGGCCGAACGGGATGCCGGCCAGGATATTTTGATACAGCGTCGGATTATCGCGGCGGGCGTCGTCCCAGACTCCGCCGGGAAATTCCACTGACCCTGGCGCCACCGCGTTGACGCGGATACCGTCGCCGGCCAGCCGCAACGCCAGGCTGCTGGTGTAGTGGCTCACCGCCGCCTTTACCGCGGCATAGGGGGCGGTGCGCACGGAAGGATGGAATTGGGCGATGGAGGTCAGGTTGATGATCGCCGCCCGGGAGGATTCGCGCAGATACGGCAGGCTGGCGTGACAGGCGCGGACCGTGCCCATCAGATCCACGTTCACGCTCATGCCCCAGCCGCTCTCGTCGTCGCCGCGACCGAACGCCGACGCGCAATTGACCAGCACGTCGAGCCCGCCGAGAGCTTGCGCCGCGTCACGGATGTAGCCGTCGATAGCGGTCTTGTCGCCCAGGTCGCAGGTGGCCACATGCAGTTCCCACCCCTTGGCGGCGGCGTCCTGGCGCAAGGCACCCAGCGTCTCGGCGCCACGGGCGCAGACCGAGACCCGGGCTCCGGCCGCCGCGAACGCCAAGGCGATGGCGCGGCCGATGCCACGGCTGCCGCCAGCCACCACCACGCGCGTGTGGTTGAAATCGAATCCCATGGCTTTCTCCCGTTCCCGTTGATGTCGGCCAAACCGGGCCGAACAAAGGGGTACTGTACGCCGAAAGCCTTGAAATTTCCCTTTTGATCACCACCATCCCTCACCACGTCATGGACAAAATCCTTGAACACCCAGTCAACAGGCGGATCGTGCCGCCGCGCTGGAACTGATCGCGAATCCCGGAGGTGATTTGATGTCAGCACCGACGCTATCACGTCAATCTGTTCAATATACGCCCCGCTCACCAGCGGACCCTTATCCCACTCGTCTGGCGCGAACGCCGGACCAGCCCTGGCTGCAACGCCGCGAAGCGGTGGTCAAAGGCGACCCCGATCAAGGCCCTCTTTCGGCGCAACAACTGGACGCTTTCGAGACGCGGGGTTTCCTGTTCGAACCTGGTTTTCTTGATACGGAAGAAGTCCGGGCGCTGCGACGCGAAATGTCGTCACTGATGAACACGCCGTCGTTTCGCGGGCGTCCTTTCACCATCACCGAGCCGGAGAGCCAGGAAATCCGGTCGCTGTTCGCGGTGCACTTTCTGTCCGGGCGTTTCCGCCAACTGGCGGAGGATCCGCGCCTTATCGGGCGGGCCCGCCAGATTCTGGGCGGTGAACCCTATGTGCATCAGTCCCGGATCAACTACAAACCCGGCTTCAAGGGCAAGGGGTTCAACTGGCATTCGGACTTCGAGACCTGGCACGCGGAAGACGGCATGCCGGCCATGCGCGCGGTCAGCGCCTCCATCGTGCTCACCGACAATCACACTTTCAACGGCCCTCTGATGCTGATCCCCGGCTCGCACAAAGTGTTCGTACCCTGTGTCGGTGAAACCCCGGAAAATCATCATGAACAATCATTGCGACGGCAGGAGATCGGTGTTCCCGGCGAGGCGGTGCTGGCGGAGTTGATCCGGCGGCATGGTATCGAGGCACCCACCGGCGCCGCCGGTGGTCTGCTGCTGTTCGACTGCAACACGCTGCACGGTTCCAACGCCAATATGTCGCCGGACCCGCGCAGCAATGTGTTTTTTGTCTATAACCGCCGTGACAATCGTTGCCGGGCGCCGTTCGCCGCGCGCCGCCGGCGCCCGGAGTTTCTGGCCCACCACCCGGATCGGGAATGGGCGCCGGACCTCTGATGCCGGACCAAGTTCCCACAGGGCGACTTCGTAGTTCATTGCCGTGGGAAGCGGCCTTGGCCGCGAATGCCTCGGGGCCGTTGTTCATTCGCTTGCCAGCAAGCTTCCCACAGCGGCTTCGTGGCATGATCTGTGGGAACCAGCCTGCTGGCGAATGGCACGCTGTAACCGCGTCTAGGTGCTCCGTTTATTCGTCCCGATGCTTGAAGAACCGCTGGATACTGGAGAAATCCAGGCCGCCGTTCCCGGCGCTGGCGTGCAGACCGTAAAGGCTTTTCGCCAAAGCGCCCATGGGCGTGGCGGACTTGCTCGCCAGCGCGGCTTCCAGCGCCAGGCCCAGGTCCTTGTTCATCAGGTTGACGCCGAAACCGCCCTGATAGTTGTTGCTGGAAGGCACGCCCTCCATGACTCCGGGCCACGGATTGTAGACTTCCAACGACCAGTTGCGGCCGGAGCTGGCGAACATGATGTCCGACAGGACCTTGGGATCGAGGCCGTGATCGACGCCCAGCTGCAGGGCCTCCGCGGTGCCGATCATGTGGATCGCCAGTAGCATGTTGTTGCAGATTTTCGCCACTTGCCCGGCGCCGTTGTCGCCGGCGCGAAAGATCTTGCTGCCCATGCACTCGAGCACCGCGCGGGCGCGCTCCACCGCATCTTCGGGGCCGCCGCAGATGAACGTCAGGGTGCCGGCCTTGGCGCCGCCGACGCCGCCGGATACCGGGGCGTCGATCATCACCCGGCCGCTGTCGGCGGCGGCGGCGGCCAGCTCGCGGGCGGTGGCGGCATCGATGGTGGAGCAGTCGATGATCAGACTGTCCTGGCCGATGGCGTCGAGAATGCCGTTGTCTCCCAGATAGAGCCCCTTGGCCGCGGCACCGGAGGGCAGCATGCTGATCACCACCTCGGCGTTTTCCACTGCCCGTGCAGGTGAGTCAGCGGCGCTGGCGCCGGCGTTCACCGCCTCTTGCAGCAGGGCGGGCACCAGATCAAAGGCGGACACCTCATGACCGGCCTTGACCAGATTGGCGGCCATCGGCCCGCCCATGTGTCCGACACCAAAAAACGCGATTCTCATAATTATTCCTCCAGCTGCTGAAGCCGGCGCGGTGCCCGTTTCGCAGGTCTCTTTTACAAGTCCGCTAACGGATCGGGTACGCCGGGAAGTTGATAAAATTCCGCCAGGTAGGCCGGGGTGATCTCGGCAACCGAGCGGTGTTTGAAATGGGGTTGTCCGTCCTTGTCGATCAACAGCGCGCGCACGCCTTCCTGAAAATCACCGTGCAACGTGCACTGCACCGCCACCCGCCATTCCATACGGAACACATCAGCCAGCGTCATGTCGGCGCCCCGGTGCCAGTTTTCCCATACCAGAGCGGCGGTTTGCGGGCAGCCTTTGGCGAGCGTCGCGGCGGCTTTGCTCAGCCAGCGGTCTTCACTGTCGAGACCGGTGATGGCCTCGACCACATAGCTCGGATCGTCGCTATCGCAAAGCCGATCGATCTCCCCACGGTGCTGGCTGACCGGGCTTTCCGGCAGGTCCCCGGCGGTCAGGCTGAATCCGGCCAGCAGCGCGCTGACCTGGCCGTCGTGATGTCGCGCGTCATCGTTCCAGTTCAGTTCGTTGAGCGCGGTCATCACCGCGGTCTTGCGCTCATGGGCGATAGCCACGTCACCCAGACCGATGGCGAGCCCGTCACTGACGTTGATGTTGGCGCCGGTCAGTCCCAGGAACAGGCCGACCTTGCCGGGCATGCGGCTGAGGAAGTAGCTGCCGCCCACATCCGGAAACAGGCCGATGGTGATTTCCGGCATGGCGATGCGCGCGGTTTCGGTCAGCACCTTGTGCGAGGCCCCGGCCAGCAGACCGAGGCCGCCGCCCATGATGATGCCGTTGCCCCAGCAGATCAGCGGTTTGCCAAAAGTGTGCAGGCGATGGTCCAGCCGGTATTCGCGGCCGAAGAAGGCTTCCGCGTACCGGTTCCGTTCTCCCTGCGATGTATCCACCATGCTTTGGTACAGGCGCACGATATCGCCGCCGGCGCAGAACGCCTTATCGCCGTTGGCGTCCAGCCAGACCGCCTGGATCGTGTTGTCGGTCTGCCAGGCGGCAAGTTGCTCCTCCAGCAGATCGATCATTTCCAGGGACAGGGAGTTGAGGCTTTTGGGTGCGTTCAGAGTGGCACGACCGATCCGGCCGTGATCGCCTTCCAGAATCTCGAATGTCACCAGGGCCTTGCTGTCACTCACAGTGCTCTCCATCAACAGGACTCCATCAATTGATTGCGTCGCGCGGCATTATCCCGGTCGTTCACAGGAACGCCAGGTCGCCCAGCACGCGGCGGGCAATAATCACCCGCATGATTTCGTTGGTGCCCTCCAGAATCTGATGCACGCGGGCGTCACGCACGTAACGTTCCAGCGGGTATTCCTTGATGTAGCCGTAGCCGCCATGCAGCTGCAGCGCCTGGTTGCAGACGTCGAAACACAGATCGGTGGCGAGCCGCTTGGCCATGGCGCAGTACATGGACTTGTCGGCGTCGCCCTGGTCCAGCTTCCATGCCGCCAGCCGCACCATCTGCTGTGCCGCCACCAGATGGGTGGCCATGTCGGCGAGGGTGAACTGGGTGTTCTGGAACTGGCTCAGGGCCTGGCCGAACTGTTTGCGTTCCTGTACGTAGCCTTGCGCCTGATTGAGCGCCGCGGTGGCGGCGCCCAGGGAGCAGCTGGCGATGTTGATGCGGCCGCCATCAAGGCCGGCCATGGCGATCTTGAAACCCTGGCCTTCTTCACCGACGCGGTAGCGCTCGGGAATGCGCGCGTCTTCCAGGATCACCGCCCGGGTGGGCTGGCTTTTCCAGCCCATCTTGTCTTCGTTGCGGCCATAGCTGACGCCGGGGGTGTCCGCCGGGATGGCGAAGCAGGTGACGCCGCCGGCGCCGCTGCCGCCGGTGCGTGCCATCAATACCAGTACATCGGTGTCGCCGGCGCCGGAAATAAACGCCTTGGCGCCATTGAGCACATAGTCATCGCCATCTTTTTTGGCGCTGGTGCTCAGGGATGCGGCGTCGGAACCGGCGTTGGGTTCGGTGAGGCAGTAGGACGCCAGCTGCTCCCCGCTCATCAGACCGTCCGCCCATTGTGCCCGCAACGCATCGGAACCGAAGTTCGACAGCATCCAGGTGGCCATGTTGTGGATGGTGATGAAGGCGGTGGTGGAGGTGCAGCCGGCGGCCATTTGCTCGAAGATCAAGGCGGCATCAAGCCGGCTCAATCCCATGCCGCCATGATCGGGGTCGCAGTACAGCGCGCAGAAGCCGAGTTCTCCGGCCCGTTTGATGGTGTCCTTGGGAAAGGTACTGTGTTCATCCCATTCGGCGGCGAAGGGCGCCAGTTCTTTTTCGGCGAACTGACGGGCGGTATCGCGGAACGCCTGTTGTTCTTGGTTGAGGGAGAAATCCACGGTATCGGTCTCCGCTGTTGGCGGGCGGGCCCGCTCTCTCATGCCGGTACGGGTGAGGGAGCGGGCCGGCCGGCGAGGTTATTTCAGATGGATGGTCATGTTCGGGCCACTGTGGGTGGCGTCGGCGATGTCGTCCTCGAACCAGCGGCTGGTGACGGTCTTGGTCTCGGTGTAGAACCGCACCGCCTGCTTGCCGTAAGCGTGCTGATCACCGTAGAAGGACCCCTTCCAGCCGGTGAAGCTGAAGAACGGCAGCGGCACCGGTATCGGAATGTTGATGCCGACCTGACCGACTTCCACTTCATGCTGGTATTTACGGGCGGCGGCGCCGCTGGCGGTGAAGATGGAGGTGCCGTTGCCGTAGGGGCTGTTGTTGACCAGCTCGATGGCTTCTTCCAACGTGTCCACGCACACGCAGCACAGTACCGGGCCAAAAATTTCTTCGTTGTAGATGCTCATTTCCGGCTTCACGTCGGTGAACAGCGTGGGGCCGACCCAGTTGCCATCCGGCAGGCCGTCCACGGTGCAGTCGGAACCGTCCAGCAGGCAGGTGGCGCCTTCTTCCTTGCCCTGTTTGATCAGGGTAAGGATGCGCTCCCTGGCTTTCGGGCTGATCTGCGGGCCGTAGGCGGCGCCGGCGTCGTCCCAGGCACCGGGGCGCACCTTGGCGAACTCGTCCTTGATGTCGTCGATCCACTGTTTGGAATCACCGACGAACACCGCCACGCTGATCGCCATGCAACGCTGGCCGGCGGCGCCGCAGGAGGAGCCCACCAGATTGCCGACCACCTGGCTCTTCTGCGCGTCCGGCATGATCACCATGTGATTCTTGGCACCAGCGAAACACTGGGCGCGTTTCAGATGCTCGGTGGCGGTGCGATAGACATGCTGACCCACCGGCACCGAACCGACGAAGGACACCGCCTTGATCTCCGGATGGGTGAGCAGGGTATCCACTTGCTGTTTGCCGCCGTGCACCACCTGCAACACGTTCTTCGGCGCGCCGGCTTCCAGGAACAGTTCCGCCAGCAGATTGGGGGTCATCGGGTCCTGCTCGGAAGGTTTGAGCACGAAGGTATTGCCGCAGGCGATGGCCATCGGGAACATCCACAGCGGGATCATTGCCGGGAAGTTGAACGGGGTGATACCGGCGCAAACACCCAGCGGCTGGATCCAGGAATGGGTGTCGATGCTGCGGGCCACGTTCTCCACCGTTTCGCCCATCATCAGCGACGGGATGTTGGCGGCCTGCTCGACCACTTCGATGCCGCGCCAGACGTCGCCCTTGGCGTCCTCGAAGGTTTTGCCGGTTTCCTTCGCCAGCACCTTGGCGATGTCGTCATGGCGTTCTTTCAACAGGGCCTGATACCGCATCATCAGCCGGGCCCGTTCGGTCACCGGCACTTCACGCCATTCCTCGAACGCGGCCTTGGCGGCGGCGATCGCTTGCTCCATTTCCTCGCCGGTGGCCGCCGGGGCCTCGCACAATACTTCCTGAGTGGCCGGATTGGTGACGGGAATCCAGGTGTCGGTGGCACTTTGCGCGAACTCACCGTTGATCAGTTGAGGCAGTCGGGTGGACATAACGCTCTCCAAATAATTATTAGGGGTATAACGGGCCACGCGCGCCGAGCCCGGCCGCTCCTTCGGAGCGAGGTGGCACCATCATGCTGCTGCACGGGGTGGCGTTTCCAACAGTATGGCTATTGTGTATCACAGGGCGGGGGACGGTAAGATAGCGGCAATTGACTATACCTGGATAAAATTGCGCTTATGAGCGACATTCTTACCCCGCCGGTGGAAACCTCCCGCTGGCCATTGCCGAAGACCGGTCGGCGGGTGGTGATCCCCCATACGCTGGTGGCGGAGCTGGCGGAACATCCGCTGTGCCGGGATTGCATGCCCCATGGCGTCGGGTTCTATCCCGCCGCCGCAGGCCACCATATGGGCCGTGCCGAGCCTCGGGATCATCTGGTGATTTATTGCCTGTCGGGATCCGGCGTGGCGGAGCTGGAAGGGCGGCGCAAGCCGGTGCGGGCCGGGGACGTACTGTTGCTGCGGGAAGGCCAGCGTCACCGTTACCGGGCCAACCCTCAGGACCCCTGGACCATCTATTGGGTGCACCTGGGCGGTGCCGAGGTGGATACCTATTTCAACGAAATCCTCAGCGCCCCGGACGGCTTCACCGCCACCGTCGGGCAGCACTCGCGGCTCACCGAGGATTTGGAGCTGCTGTTGACCACCGTGACGCGCTTCCGTCCCCATCACTTGATTTACGCCGCCAATCTGCTCAAGAGCCTGCTCTCGTTCATGGCATTGATGCGACGGCAGCGTCAGGCCCGCAACGTGGCGTTGGATTTGCCGCGGATCCAGGCCTGGTTGCAGGCCCATCTGCACCAACGCATCGAGCTGGAACAACTGGTCAGTGCCACCAGCGAACTGTCGCTTTATCATTTTATCCGCGAATACAAACGACAGACCGGGCAGACGCCGATGCAAGCGTTCCAGCATTTGAAGATCACCCGTGCCTGCTATCTGCTCGACATCACCGATCTCAGTATCACCCAGGTGGCCGCCGATCTCGGCTACGACGACCCCTATTATTTCTCGCGCCAGTTCAAGAAAGTCATGGGGGTGGCGCCGAGGGATTACCGGCGAGAGAGATCGGAACGGTGACCGGGGGCGTGAGCTATTCGCTGGCAAGCCAGCTTCCCACGGACGGGTCTACGAAGCCGCTGAGGGAAGCTGGCTTGCCAGCGAATCAGCCTGCCAGCGGGCTGTTTCACAATTGTGGAGTACTAATGGGCCACGGACCGCCATGTCACTTACGCCGCCACTGCAGAAACGCTTCTCCTGCCTGAGCCACCGCCTCGCGCAGCGCCTGCCGGCGTTTCTCGTCCTGATGGCGAGTGCTTTGCTGCAAGGCTTTCTGTAGTGCGTGGCGTTGGCCGCGGGGCAGGGTATCGAGCCAGTGACTGTCGGCGTTGTCCAGGGCCAGCGGGTCGCGGCCGGCGTGATTGCGATCGGTGATCAGGTACCAGTGTTGCAGGGCGCGGCCGAGCACCACGTAGCCGAACTGCGGGTCACGCAGTGGTCCGAAGCGCGCCTCGCGGCCGCCGGAGGACAGCGGACCCAAATTCAGACGGTCCAGTTTGCTGGAATAGTAGAGACTGCCGGCGGCACCGAGCACGCCGCCGATCAACGCGCCGGCACCCAGCGTGTGGCCGGCGGTGAGGGCGTCCACGCCGGCACCACCCAGAGCGCCGGCGCCGAACCCGGCGGTGGCCAGATAGGCCCGGCTGACGCCCCAGGCCCGGCGCTCCCGTTCGCTGAACAGGTCATGCCCGGGCTCCCATTCCAGGTGCTGTTCCTGCCGTTGCAGATGGTGGTGCTGATAAAGCTGTTCCACCTCACGCCGCAGCCGCAGCTCCCGTTTGCGTTGCCAGTCCTGCCAGCTTTGCCGTAACCGGACCTCCAGGACGGAGCGGCTGGCGTCTTCGCCGAGGCGGGCGCTTTCGGCATGGCCGAGCATATCGCCGAGGGCATCGGCGATCAGCGCCCAGGCCCGCTTCCGGCGGTGCCGGCGTTGCTCCCGAAGATGTTCGACGGCCTGGTCCAGAGCGGTTTCCCACTGCGGTGCCAGCTGTCCGAAACTGCGCAGCAGACGCAGGTGGGTTTCGAACGGCGCGGTGACCGCGTTGAAGTCGCGGACGATGCGGAAGTACTGCCCCAGGGCGGTACGCCATTGCTCGCCGTGGTCGTCATCGCCGATGCGGTTGATCAACGCCAGACTGGGCTGGCCGGTCCAGCGCAGAATTTCCATCTCCGCCTCGTGCTCCTGATGATAGGGCACTGAACCGTCCACCACATAGATGATGCCGGCGCCGTCGAGAATCGGTGTCAGCAGTTCGCACTCGTCGTGAAAGCGCGGATCGTCGCGGTGCTGATTGACGAAGGCGCGTACCGTGTCGGGCCGGTCCGAGGCGGAGTGGCTGTGCGCCTGTAACCAGGCCAGCACCCGGCGGGGGCGTTGGAACCCGGGGGTATCGATCAGTTCGTAGAGCAGGTGGCCGTCCACGCTCAGCGGGTAGCGCTCGCTGTCACGGGTGGTGCCCGGCTCCAGGGCGATGGCGACGGCGTCGTTCTGTGAAAGCGTGGCGACGATGCTCGACTTGCCCTTGTTGGGGTGGCCGACCACGGCGAAGCGGGGTGCGGTGGTCATGAGGGCACCTCCGGGACGCGGCACAGACGCAAATGGGGATGTTGCCGCCGGTCCACGAACCGGCGCCATTGGGCCAGGGTGGCGTCGGATAAAGTACCGCCCGGATCGGTGGTCAGGGGAACCAGCGCGATCACGGTGTCCTCGCCCCACTGTTGGCGGGCGTCATCGAGAAAATCCGCCAGTTCGCCGGTGGGTGGTTCCCAGCCCTGGGTCAGGACCAGTACCGGTTCGCGCCTCTGGCCGGCCTGCTCCAGCACCGCCCGATCATGATCCAGGCTGGCGCTGCCGCCTGCTTCCAGCCGCAATGGGGCGCGCTCCCCGCCGACGAGCGCACCGAACAGCGCGTCATCGGCGAGGCCGGCGCCAGCCCAGTGGATCACCGTGCCGCTCTCCGGCAGCACGCCATCGGCCGCCTTGCCCTGGTCCAGTGCCGGCGCCGGGGTGGCATTGCTGGCGCCGGTGTCCACCCAGGGTTGTTCAAAGCGTTGACGCAGGGCCGCCATGCCGGGGTGCCGGGCCAGCAGACGCTTTGCCCGCCAACGCAACTGGGCACGGCCCAGGGCCAGAAACACCAATCGGGGCAGCACCACGTAGACCAGCCAGACCATGGCCAGGAACGCCCACCAGGCGCCGAGCCGGGCCGGGTCGGCGGGTGTCTGATCGCTGATCCGGAAGAACCGGGATTGATCCACCAGTTCCAGCGATGGTACCGCCACTGGCAGCCATTGCCGCCATGGCCAGGCCAGAGCGTGGGTGAGTTCGTGGTAGCCCGGGGCGGAGGTTTGCAAGGTGGTGCTCCAGCCGAACGCCAGGTCGCGCACCACCACCTGCACCAGCAGAGTCAGCAGTGCGGCGATCGCGAACGCGAGCCCACCGCTGTGCGCGACCCGGGCCGCCAGCGGCGGTTGCAGATCATGCAGGGCGGAAGGTGTGGCGCCGGCCTGGTCCAGCAGCCGCCCCCAGGGGCGCCAGCCGATTCCCGCCTGCACCGTGGTCAGGACCGCCAGCGCCAGTTGCAGGGCCGCGAAGCCGAGCAGCAGGGTAACGTTGATACGCTGGCTGCCATCGTAATAAAGCAGCCCGAGCATGGTAAGCACGCCGAGTACCGCGCCGCCGAGAACGAACAGCACGCGGGCCCGCCGCCAGCTGCGCAGACGGGGATCGTGGCCGCCGCTGGCACGGTCGGCGCCCAGGGTGCGTAACCAATCCTCGGGGAGTGGCGTGGCGCCGTCCCGCTGTCGCGCCTGCAGCGCCAGTTGGCGATCCCGGCGATGAAGAAAGTCCGGGCTCTGGCGCTGATCCCGCTGGTATTGATCATCGAAGTCCAGCAGCAGGCGCAAAGGGGAGTAGGGCAAGGTAGGCGTCCGTTCCGGGGTTACCGTGATGTATCGAGCAGCAGGATCACCGTCTTACCGGAATGGTGTAGCTGATGTCGTCCTGACCGCAGGCGCCGCAAGCGTTGCCGAATTCACCCTGGTCCTCGCCCGCGGCGTTGAAACCGTTCACCGGATTGTAATCCATGGTGCAGACGGTGGGGCGCGGATCCGGACAGGCGGTGGCACCTTCGGGCAGATTCGCGGAGGGGGTGCTGGCGCAACCGGTGGTGAACAGGGCGGCCGCGACCGTGACGAACAGAATGCGGTGCATGTGATTCTCCTTGCTTCAAACAGCTACATACAAACGGGCCCGGCGTCAGCCCATGAATCGGTCGCCGGTAATTCGGTGGTCGCCAGCGGGCGCCACCGAACCGATAGTGTAGTACGAGATATGGCGATGGCGACAATGGCTGATTGGAGGCGCCGTATTTTCAAGTAACGATTTCATGGCATACTGCGGACTCACTGAGTCACGACCGAAGCGATGAATTGCTGTCTGCCTGATTCCGCTCACACCCACAGCCCGGTGGATTGTCCCCGCCGCGGCCGTCGGCCCTATTTCCCCGATCCGCCGGTCGTTTTCGCTTAATCTCCCGTTATAGACGGTTCTCCCGTACTCTTGGGTGTTCCACGCCCGAAACGACAAATCGACGGATAGTCTATGAATCTTGGGTTTCTGGTTTTGCTGCCCTTTCTTGGGGCGGTGCTGCCGCCGCTGGCCGAGCGGTGGCGTTTTTCACGCCCGGCGCTGGCCTGGGCGGCGGCCTTGCTGCCTTTGGTGGCGCTGGGGCTGCTGTGGTTCCATGGCCGCCGGGTGTTCTCCGGTGAGACGGTACGTCAGTTAGTACCCTGGATGCCGGATCTCGGCCTGAATCTGGCGTTTCGCCTGGACGGCCTGGCGCTGCTGTTTTCGCTGTTGGTGCTGGGCATCGGCCTGCTGATCATTCTTTACGCCCGTTACTATCTTTCCGCCAACGAGAAGGCGGGGCGTTTCTACTCTTTCTTGCTGTTGTTCATGGGCGCCATGATGGGGGTGGTGACCAGCAACAATCTGCTGCTGTTGGTGGTGTTCTGGGAACTGACCAGCCTCAGCTCCTTTCTGCTGATCGGGTTCTGGTATCACCAGACCGATGCCCGTAAAGGCGCGCGCATGGCGCTGGCGGTCACCGGCATGGGAGGGCTGGCCCTGCTCGCCGGCGCCATCCTGATCGGTCAGGTGGTGGGGTCCTACTCCCTGGACGATGTTCTGGCCAATGGTGACCTGATCCGTGGCCACGCGCTTTACCCGCTGATTCTGTGTTTGGTGCTGTTGGGGGTGTTCACCAAGAGCGCTCAATTCCCGTTCCATTTCTGGTTGCCTCACGCCATGTCGGCGCCGACGCCGGTCAGCGCCTACCTGCACTCCGCCACCATGGTGAAAGCCGGGGTGTTCCTGCTGGCGCGTTTGTACCCGGCGCTGTCCGGCACCGACCTTTGGTTCTTCCTGGTCACCGGCGCCGGTCTGGCCACGTTGCTGTGGGGGGCCATCTGGGCGCTGTTTCAGCATGACCTCAAGGGGCTGTTGGCCTATTCCACCATCAGCCATCTGGGCCTGATCACCATGCTGTTCGGCCTCAATGCGCAACTGGCGGCGGTGGCGGGGGTGTTCCATATCATCAATCACGCCACCTTCAAGGCATCGCTGTTCATGGCGGCGGGGATCATCGACCACGAGACCGGTACGCGCGACATGCGGCGTATCAACGGCCTGTGGAAGTACATGCCGTACACGGCGGTACTGGCGATGGTGGCATCGGCGGCCATGGCCGGGGTGCCGTTGTTGAACGGCTTCCTGTCCAAGGAGATGTTCTTCGCCGAGACCCTGGATTCCGGCCAGTTGGGAAGTCTGAGCTGGATTCTGCCGCTGGGCGCGGTACTCGGCGGGGTGTTCTCGGTGGCCTATTCCGCCCGCTTCATTCATGACGTGTTCTTCAACGGCGAACCCATCGATCTGCCCAAATACCCGCCCCATGAGCCGCCGCGCTACATGAAGGTGCCAGTGGAAGTGCTGGTGACCTTGTGCCTGGCGGTGGGGGTCCTTCCCTCGCTGACGGTGGCGGCGCTGCTGGAAGTGGCCGCCCGTGCCACCCTCGGCGGCACCTTGCCGGACTATCATCTGTCCATCTGGCACGGTTTCAACGTGCCGCTGATGATGAGCATCGTGGCCCTGGTGGGCGGCGTGCTGGTGTACAGCCAGCGGCATAGGCTGTTCGCGCTGAATGACCGCCTGCCCCGTCTCGACGCCAAACTGGTGTTCGAAGCCTGCATTCAGTCCCTGGCCAGGTGGGCGGCCACCGTCAGCAACACCCTGCGCAACGGTTCCCTGCAGAGCTATACCGCCTGGTTGCTGGCGGTGGTGGCGTTGGTGCTGGTGACGTCGGTGACGCGGGAGCTGCTGGCCGGTGGCGGCCGCGAGATGCTGCCGCTGGATGGCGTGGCGTTGCTGTGCGGTGGCATGTTGATCGTCGCCGCGATTCTCACCACCGCGCTGCATCGCCACCGGATGACCGCGATCATGTGCCTGAGCGTGGTGGGGCTGGTGGTGTCGCTGATGTTCGTGCGCTTCTCCGCGCCGGACCTGGCACTGACTCAGTTGTCGGTGGAAGTGGTCACCATCCTGCTGCTGATGCTGGCGATGTACTTCCTGCCGGTGCGCACCCGTCGGGAATCCTCCATGCCGCGTATCGGCCGGGACGTGGTGTTGTCGGTGCTGGTGGGCGGCGGTGTCGGCATTCTCGCTTTCATGATGATGACTTCCGGGGTCGATTCGATCAGCCCGTTCTTCCTGGAAAACGCCAAGCCCGGCGGCGGTGGCACCAATGTGGTCAACGTCATTCTGGTGGACTTCCGCGGTTTCGATACCTTCGGCGAGATCATCGTGCTGGGGATCGCTGGCATGGGCATTTATGCCCTGCTCAAGGATCTTGAACTGTACTCACCACGGACCGACTCGCTCGGGCGGCCCTGGGCCAAGGACGCCCACCCGCTCATTCTGGTCACCATTTCGCGGCCGCTGCTGCCGCTGGCGTTGATGATCTCGGTGTATATCTTTTTGCGCGGGCACAATCTGCCCGGCGGCGGTTTCATCGCCGGTCTGATTACCTCGGTGGCGCTGGTGCTGCAGTACGTGGCGTCCGGGGTGGCGTGGATGCATCGCCGCATCCCCGGTGATTATCACCCGGTGGTCGCGCTGGGCGTGTTGCTGGCCGGGTTCACCGGCGTCGGCGCCTGGTACTTCGGCCATCCGTTCCTGACCAGCGCGTTCTGGCATGTGCATTGGCCGGTGGTGGGCGAGTTCGAGGTGGCCACCGCCATGCTGTTTGATACCGGGGTGTTCCTGACCGTGGTGGGCGCCACCCTGCTGATTCTCGCCAACCTGGGCAAATTGTCGTTGCTGGACGACAAGGGAGGGGTTCGCTAATGGAAGCATTGGTCGCGATCATCATCGCTGTCCTGGTGGGGAGTGGTGTGTACCTGGTGCTGCGGGCGAGAACCTTCCCGGTGATTCTGGGACTGACCCTGCTCAGCTATGGCGCCAATCTGTTTGTGTTCATTTCCGGCCGGCTCAAGCTGGATCAGGTGGCGGTGGTGGGGCAGAGCGCCGATCCCACCGACCCCTTGCCTCAGGCTTTGGTGCTGACCGCCATCGTCATTGGCTTCGCCATGACCGCCTTTCTGGTGGTGCTGGCGCTGCGCGCGCAGGGGGAATTGGGGTCGGATCACGTCGACGGCCAGCGCGATGAGCTGTCCGGCGAGCACCTGGATGAGCAACGGCAAGAGGAGTCCCGCTGATGTCGAACTGGATCATGGCTCCGATTCTGATTCCCGCCCTGGCGGCGATGATGCTGCTGCTCGAGGTGCGTGAACGCCACTGGCTGCGCCGGGTTACCGGGCTGGCCGCGACGCTGGCGCTGGTGCCGGTGAGCATCCTGCTGTTCCGGCAAGCCGCCACCGGCGATATTCAGGTGTATTCGCTGGGGGACTGGCCGGCGCCGTTCGGCATCGTGCTGGTTCTGGATCAGCTGAGTGCGCTGATGGTGCTGCTGACCTCGGTGCTGGCGGTGCCGGCACTGCTCTACGCCAGCCATGGCGACGATCGCCTGGGCCCCAACTTCCACTCGCTGTTCCAGATGCAGTTGATGGGCATCAATGGGGCCTTTCTTACCGGCGATTTGTTCAATCTGTTCGTGTTTTTCGAGGTCCTGCTGATTGCTTCTTATGGATTGGCGCTGCATGGGCGCGGGCCGGCACGGGTGCGCGCCGGGTTGCACTATGTGGTGCTCAATCTGATCGGTTCCGCGGTGTTCTTGCTGGCGCTGTCACTGATCTACGGTGCCACCGGTACCCTCAACATGGCGGATTTCGCCGCGCGGGCCGCCGAACTGGAAGGCCCGGCATTGACCCTGGTGAAAGTGGCCGGTTTGCTGCTGTGTGTGGTGTTCGGTCTGAAGGCGGCGCTGTTTCCGCTTTACTTCTGGTTGCCGGCCACCTACGCCAGCGCCACCGCTGGCGTCGCCGCGTTGTTCGCGGTGATGACCAAGGTGGGCATCTATGCGTTGCTGAGGGTGCATGGCCTGGCGTTCAGTGACGGTGCCCTGGCGGGCCTGGGGGACATGGCGCTGTGGGTGGTGTCCTTGTTGACCTTGGGACTGGCCATGGTGGGGGTGTTTGGCGCCCGCCGACTGGGGGAACTGGTGGCTTACCTGGTGGTAATGTCGGTGGGGACGCTGGTGGCGGCCCTGGCCTGGGGTACTGAAGAGGCGATCAGCGGCGCGCTGTTTTACTTGCTTCATTCCACCTTGATCTGTGCCGGCCTGTTTCTGCTCGCCGATCTGGTTTCGCGGGGGCGGGGAGAGGTTGGCGACGCCCTGATGGCGGGGCCGCGTCCGCCGGCGGCGGGCCTGCTGGGGGCGCTGTTCTTCATCGGTGCCGTGGCGGTGGCGGGGTTACCGCCGTTGTCCGGTTTTCTCGGCAAAGTGATGCTGTTGCAGGCGGTGCCCGCGCCCTTGTACTGGCTGCTGCTGTTGGCGGGTGGCCTGCTGGCGGTGGTCGGCCTCAGCCGCGCCGGCTCCACTTTGTTCTGGCGCGCCGGAGAGCCGACGGCGAATGTGGTGCTGAACAAGGGGCGGTTGGCCGCGGTGATCGTTTTACTGGCCATGGCACCGGCGATGGTGCTGCTGGGTGGGCCGTTGTCGGCGGTCACGGAATCGGTCGCGGCCCAGTGGGCGCAGCCGGATCTGTATATCCACGCGGTCCTGGGCTATCCGGGAGGTGCACAATGATCCGCAAACTTTACCCGTTCCCGACTCTGAGTGTGTTTCTGCTGCTGATGTGGCTGCTGCTCAGCGGCTTCAGTGCCGGCCACCTGGTGCTTGGCATGGTGCTGGCGACGGTGCTGCCGCTGGGTACCCTGCCGTTCTGGCCCAATGTGCCGAGGCTGCGCAATTTTCACAAACTGGTGCTGTTCGTGTTGATGGTGCACTGGGACATCGTCGTCGCCAATCTGTCGGTGGCCCGGCGCATTCTGGGGTCGCCGAAGAATTTGCGCCCGGCGTTCGTCGAGGTGCCGCTGGACATCAAGGACGACTTCGCCATCACCCTGCTCACCAGTACGGTGTCGTTGACGCCGGGCACGGTCAGCGCGGACATCAGCGCCGATGCCAGCCGTATGCTGGTGCACGCCCTGCATGTTGAAGACGAGGCGGTACTGGTGAGCCAGATCAAACAGCGCTACGAGCGGCGTCTCAAGGAGATCTTCGAATGTTAGAAACGGTCATCGCCATCGCGTTCGGACTGTTCGTGGTGGCCCAGCTGTTGAATCTCTACCGTCTGCTGCGGGGGCCGAGCCTGCCGGATCGGGTGCTGGCGCTGGACACCATGTACGTGAACAGCATCGCGCTGATCGTGCTCTATGGTTTGTCCAGTGGCAGCAAGCTGTATTTCGAGGCGGCCATGCTGATTGCCCTGATCGGGTTTGTCAGCACCGTGGCCGTGGCCAAGTACATGACCCGTGGCGACATCATCGAATAAGCCGCGAAGGAGCTTGAATGGATATCGTGATCGAATACATCACCGCGATCTTCCTGCTGATTGGCGGGGTGTTCGCGCTGATCGGTTCCCTGGGACTGGTGCGGTTGCCGGATTTCTTCCTGCGTCTGCATGGTCCGACCAAGGCCACCACGCTGGGCGTGGGTGGCACCATCATGGCGTCCCTGGTGTACTTCTCCTGGAGTGAACACACCCTGCACCTCCATGAGATTCTGATTACTCTGTTTCTGTTTATTTCGGCACCGGTGTCGGCGCACATGCTGGCCAAGGCGGCCATGCACCGGGAGCTCAAGTACCGCGAGGACACCCGCGGCAAGCCCTGGAAGCAGTAGCGGCCTAGAGGCCGTTGTTCATCGCCACGGTATTGCTACGGAGCCGCTGTGGGAAGCTTGCTTGCAAGCGAATGGGCAACGGCTCAGAGACATTCGCGGCCAAGCGGAGCGCCGCCCGGGGCGCTTCCCACAGCGGCTCCGTAGTGGCCTCGGAATTTATGCAAAAAAAGGGGACACAGCGGCCTTCGTGCGGGAGCCCTCGGGCCAGCCTGTGATCCCCATCATGAAATTTGTAAAAGATGGAACCGGCAGGAACTTTCGTTGAGATGGAACCGTCTTAATTTACAGCTACGGACTGGTAACCCCCGATCCCCCAGTACCCTCGCCGGTTCGTAGCTTCTGGACACCCCAGCCTCTTCCCCAGGAGGCTGGGGCGGCAAGCCTCCCTGGCAGCGAAGTCGTTCCCTTCCCCCCCAATTGCTGCCAGGGATTTTTTTTTGTAACCCGCCTTCCATGGCGGTCACCCTGCCGGGCCGTTGCTGACGCAACGTCAAAAATTGCTCCCGGCGATTTTTTGCCCGAAATCCAGGTTCCGGACTTCCCCCCTTCTTTTATGACCCCCGTCTCCGGCGGTCACACCCTTCCCTGGACCTTGGCGGGGGCACCGCCCTGAATCGCCCCCCAGCGATGTGTTGGCGGTACCCGTTTCGATGCCCCGGTCCGGGCCGGTATTGCACCCAGATAAGGAGCAAGGGCTGTGCCAGTTTCGTGGGGCCGAGAAAAATGCCTTTAAATCAAAGAGTTGGTGCTCACTGCCGGGGCGTGACCGGAAATGCTCTGGGTCGGGAGGCCGACAAAATTGGGCACCGGGTGACACAAATGGGCAGTTTCGGTCAGATTCCGGAAGAGGCGTCGTCCTCGATTCGCAGCCACTCGGCCAGTTGGTCCCAGGCCTGCTCGCAACCCTGCCCGGAGGTAGCGGAAAACAACTGCACCCGCAGGGGCGCGCGATGGTCCTTGAGGGTCTTGGTGACCTGCATCAAGGCGCTTTTGGCGGCGCCGAACTTTAATTTGTCCGCTTTGGTCAGCAGGATCAGCAGGGGCATTCCGGAGCGGGCGGACCATTCCAGCATCAACTGGTCGAATTCCCGGAGCGGATGGCGGATGTCCATCAGCAGCACCAGGCCGGCGAGGCATTCACGGCGCGCCAGGTAGTCGTCCAGATGCTCCTGCCATTGCATGCGCACGGCTTTGTCCACCTTGGCGTAGCCATAGCCGGGGAGATCCACCAGCCGGCGTTGCTCGTCCAGGGTGAAAAAGTTCAGCAACTGGGTCCGGCCCGGTGTTTTGGAGGTGCGAGCGAGACTGCGTTGGCCGGTAAGGCGGTTGATGGCACTGGACTTGCCGGCGTTGGAACGCCCGGCGAACGCCACCTCCAGGCCCTCGTCGGGGGGGCACTGGTCGACGATTTGCGCGCTTTTCAGGAAAGCGGCCTGGTGCAAAAGACGTTGAGCGGGATGCAATGGCATGGCGGTCCGGTCACGAGCATCAATGAAGGGCATCGCCCTGTCTCCGCGAATACCCATGCATAAACGAGGGATATGACGGAGGCGAGCCCGTAGTATATAATGCGCGCCGTCACGCGTGTGGCGCGTGGCGGGATTTCTACAGGTGTTTGTCTTTAAAGGCAAATTTAGAGACGCGCCTGTCGCCAGCATGACGCCAGCCCATTGGGAGGTATTGCATGAAGGGTTTGCTCGCGGGGTTCGCCCTGATGTTCATGGCCGTGGGCGCCAGCGCCGCCACGGTGCAGGAGCGTTACGATCAGAGCTGCACTTACTGCCATAGCACCGGGGCCGCCGGCGCGCCCAAGACCGGGGATCAGGCCGCCTGGGAATCGCGTATGGAGAAGGGCATGGATACGCTGGTGAAGCACGTCAAAGAGGGGTTCAAGGCGATGCCGCCGGGCGGCATGTGCAGTGACTGCTCCGACGAAGAATACCGCGCTCTGATCGAGCATATGACAAAATAACACGCTGCTTTAAAGGAAGGGCCATGAAGTGTCTTAAGCTGTTCGTGCTGCTAGCCGCTACGGCGGTTTCCCATGCCATGGCAGCCGGTGATGTTGATGCCGGCAAGGAAAAATCCCAGCCCTGCGCGGCCTGTCATGGCCCTGACGGCAACTCCCCTTCCGGTGAATGGCCCAGCCTCGCCGGACAGGGCGAAAAATACCTTGTCGAGCAGATTCAGGCGTTCAAGGCCGGCGACCGGCAGAACGCGCTGATGGCGCCGATGGTGGCCAACCTCAGCGAACAGGACATGGCCGACCTGGCGGCGTACTTCTCCGCCCAGACCATCAAGGTGGGGCAGGCCGATCCGGAGTTGGTGGAAGAAGGCGAGCGGATCTATCGTGGTGGCGTGATCGCTGATGGCATCCCGGCTTGTTCCGGCTGTCACGGCCCCGCCGGTGAAGGTGTCGACGCCGCCGGCTTCCCGTCCCTGGCCGGTCAGCACGCCCAGTATCTGGAAATCCAGCTGAAGGCGTTCCGTGCCGCCGGCCGGGGTGATCTGGGGGACAATGTGGTCAAGCGCACCAATGACCCGCAGGAAATGATGCGTACCGTGGCCGCCAAGATGAGCGACGCGGAAATCAAAGCGGTAGCCAGCTTCCTCAATGGGTTGTCCACCGGAGAGTGATCCCGCTCCCGCGTGAGAAGAAAGGCAGCTTCGGCTGCCTTTTTTATGGTTCATCGCGGTTTAGCGG